>CAZZEI010000007.1:0-46099 GCA_964653165.1 uncultured Flavobacteriaceae bacterium
TTAGCCGCTGTTTTTAATATTCCTACTCCAAAGGATGATATTGATGGTAGCCAGGTTGCGCGTGTGTATTACGAAGAAAAAGATTTAGAGAGGATAAAAAAATATTGCGTTAAAGATGTTGTAACCGTAGCGCGTTTGTTTCAGAAAATGAGGGCAGAGCAGGCTTTGCGCGATGACCAGATAGTCATTACGAATTGAGTCTTCGACAGGCTCAGACTGCAGTTGTCATTTCGAACGAAGTCAGAAAGCATGAATAAAAAACTTTGCGCCTTAACAGCGTAACTAAAAATAAAGCAACACAAAAAAATAACTTAGTGCCTTAGCGCCTTTGTGGCAAAACTAGATGAAACCAAAAGTAGCAGTAATAGGAAATGGAAGTTGGGCAACGGCCCTGGTTAAGATATTGGGCAATAATCTTAGCGAAGTAAATTGGTTTATTAGAAAAACAGAAGATGCTGCTAATATTGTCAAACACAATCGCAATCCGCGCTATTTAAGTTCGGTTGAGTTTGCCCCAAAAAGTTTAAAATTATTTTCTGATTTAGAAAAATGCATTCATGAATCAGATATAATTGTTTTAGCAGTACCTTCTGCTTTTTGCCATGATGTATTGAAAAACATTCCAAAAGAAGTATTCCAAAACAAAATAGTTTTTTCGGCCATTAAAGGAATTATCCCTCAATACAATTTAATTGTGGGGGAATATTTACACAAAGCTTTTGAAGTTCCTTTAAACCATATTGGAGTAATTGCCGGACCGTGCCATGCGGAAGAAGTGGCATTGGAAAAATTATCGTATTTAACTTTAGCTTGCACGGATGTAAGCAAAGCAGAACAACTTGCTGAATTATTGCGTTGCCGTTATATGAAAGTTGCGTGCAGTGATGATATTTATGGAACAGAATATTCTGCTGTATTAAAAAATGTTGTCGCCATTGCCGGCGGAATTTGCCACGGCTTAGGATACGGCGATAATTTTTTATCTGTTTTAGTTTCTAATGCAATACAAGAAATAGAACGTTTTGTAAAGGCGGTGCATCCTATCGATAGAGACATAAAAGCTTCTGCTTACTTAGGAGATTTATTGGTTACTGCGTATTCTCAATTTAGCAGAAACAGAATGTTTGGTACTATGTTAGGCAAAGGCTACTCAGTAAAAATGGCGCAGTTAGAAATGAATATGATAGCTGAAGGATATTTTGCTGCAAAATGCATTAATGAAATAAACAAACAGTATAAAGTAGATATGCCAATTACACAGGCGGTATATAATATTTGCTATGAAAAATATTCTCCTGAAATAGAAATGAAAATTCTAGCGGATAAGCTTTCTTAACTCCTGTCGTCAGCTCGAGCGAAGTCGTAACTCTTTCTATAATTTTATGAAATCGCTGTCAGTTCGAGCGAAGTCGAGAACCCAGTGATTAGCCAATCGAAAGAAATATTTTCTTTGCACTCATTACGAAAATGAAACAGCACATAAACACCTTATACCAATTGGAAATATAAAGTAGACCATTAAACCCTCTCTTGTGGAGAGGGGAGGGTGAGGTCAAAAAAAGGACTACTTTATATTACCAATTGGTATTAGATAACATTTGGGTTTTCTCGACTGCGATCGAAATGACGGCATTTGGTTAGGGCGCATCAAAAGCACCGTCAAACGAAGGGATAAAATATCGAAGTCATATCGATAAGTTCAATAACGAAAATGGAATGTTGAGCCGGTTGAACCGCTTCTTGTTAAGCCAAGCAAAGTCGAGACGCAGGATAAATTACGTAGAAATACGCGCATTGTGCTAATCAATACTCGCGCTAAGTCCTTTATCTAATAATGCAAGGCACATAGGCTTTAAGTCTTCAAAGATTCCTTTTTTTACTCCGCACTTACCGTTATGGTGTACAATAAAAGCGCATTGCTCGGCCTGAAGGGGATTTTGATCACAAACTTCTACTAACGTTTCAATTACAAATTCAAAAGTGTTTACATTATCATTATGTAAAATCAAATCCCTAAGCTGCTCGGATTTTTCCTGTACCAGGGGTTGCTCTAATAATTGGGTATCCATGTAAAATATGTTTAGGCAAAGATAAGAATAACTACGAATTACTTGTTTACCGTTATACAGGCTTACGTTTATGGGTTGGGCTTTATTTTGTTTTTTGTAGTTTGTGTTTTTTGAAATACGCTTTTAACTGTTCAAAAGTCATGTCCGCAACTTCTAATGAAATTTTGTCTCTGATTTCACGCATACTTTTTACTGCGTCAAATGTTTTTGTTATTTTTTTTGATTTTGTTTTCATTCTACGATGTCTTTAGGTGAACGGATTTCAAGTGTCGGAAAACCAAGTTTTAGGTTTACTGAATTGTAACCTCTGATTCGATATAAATTTACTATATGTTTAAAGTTCCAACTAACAAGTACGTCAACGCGGCTTGCTGTCGCGATACCAATGTGTAAGCAGTCATTACGGCTTGTTTTACTAACAACTTTTTCCTTTATATAAGTGTCTGCTAGTAAAACGGCGTCTTTTGTTATTTCAACGAGTTCAATACTTGATTTTGGTAATGAAGTGTAATAGTCTCGAATTTCTTTTCGGGCTTTCATAATTTCACTTTCTGTAACCTCAGAAATTACCGCGATAATTTGTCCGAGTTTAATTTTCTCCATAAGAATTGCTGAATGCTCTTCAAATTCGGTGTCAAAAACGCCGGCAATTACGGATGTGTCTATATAAAATCGTTGAATCACTTGTCTTGTTGTCTATGATACTCAAAGATACGAAACTTTCTTTACGCACGTCACGCCGTTTTGCCACTTGGGCGCTGTTGCCCCAAGAATAATTAAGAATATTATTTTTTTCATAACCGTTTAAATATTTGTCAAATGTAAAATTATTCTGTCACAAGGTTGTGCCTAACTGTCTGCCAGCACTGAACTTGATACGAAGCACAAAGCTTCATTTAACCACTGAACCGCCAATTTCTTGTAGGTGCTGTTATAAGCAGATTAACCTCTAAGGCAATTTTTTAAGTCAAACTTCAGAACAGTGGAAAAAGAATTACCGTCTTCCTCATCGAAGTCTGGCTTGATGATTCTCCAGCATTCTGTTTCCTCAATATTAAAAACAAACACCTCTTTTAACGAGCGAACTTCTTTAATTGCTTTTCTTACTTTTTTAATATCTGAATTCCAACTTCTATTTCTAGTTACTTCTATTATCATCTCTGGTTGGTTCCATGAACTCTCTCTCTTTTTAACTGCAATATCCGGAATTATATACCCTTCTTTTAGATCCTCATTTTTTAAAACCACCTCTGGTGCTACCTTAAATTCGTATTGCAATCCTCTGCTTTGCAAATGTCTACGAATGTGATAAATAAAATCTGAAATTACCTCCTGATGAAGAGGGGTGTTATACCCTGAAATCTGACTCATATATTTAATTATTAATTTGCTTATAACGTTTTCGCGGCTTGTTTTGTTTGGGTTTTGAAACTATGTTTACCGAAATATTACTGACTAAGCTACAATTTTATTTGACATTTGCAAAGAAAAAATAAACTTATTTCCGCCTTCTGGCGGACATTATTTGCAAATGCCGAAGCCGAATGCCCAAGTAGAACAAACCGTGTGTTGTGCGTTCGGCTTTTTGCTTTTTATTTATTTTAAGGACATCCTAATATTATATCCAAATACCTTATTATCCTCCTTAACCTCTGCCAACATTATTTTATGGTATGGTGTTTCATAAAATTTTTTGTTGTAATCAGTACTGTTTTCTGATTTTAAAAGTTTCAAATCTACATATGTTTGAAGTTGTTCGTTGATTTCAGTGAAAATTGATTTGTCTAAAAAAGTATAAAATAATGTGTTTTTTAATCCTTTCAATCTAATAATTATTACTTCATTTTCTCTACCAAAAGAATATTCGCCATTTTCAGAATATTTATTTTTAAACTGCCAATCATTTTTAAATGATTTAAGTTGATTTTCAATGTCCTTTATATTTATGTCGTTAATATCGGTTAGGTCTTCTAATAACCTTAAAGTGAAATTTGTTTCGTAGTTTTCATTTAGGTTTTGTTGTACTGTAAAATTATTAATTGATAGGTCTTGAGCTTGTATGTTTGAAATATTTTGATTTTGATAGACTTCTACAATTTTATTTTGATTTGGGTTATTAAAGTTAGTTGAATTTTCTGCCGAAAATATAAAATATTTGCCTTTGTCTAAATATATTTCAAAATAGCCTTGTTTTCTATCAAAAATTTTATGTTCAAATATTTCTTTAGAACTAATATCTTGTGCATAGACATTTATATAGTCCGGAATTCCATCACTTGGAAAAGTTGCTATACCTGAAATTAATGATTTTTCTGATTTGCTAGATATTTCAGAATGAAAGTCTTTTAATTTTTTTTCATTTTTTGTGAAATACATTATTGAATGAATATTTTTAACGTCGTTGTTATAGATTAATTTAATTGAATTCTCCGTCAAAAACACACAATTCATTTTTTCATTTTTAAAGTCTACAGTCTTTATTCCGTCGCTCTCTTTCGTCCATCTTCCTCCACTTATAAAATTTTTATTTTTACCTTGATAAACTGAATACGTGCTATCAATTTTAAAATTTATAGTCCAAAAAAACTTATCAGAATTTAATAGATCGCCTTTAATTGTAATTCCGTTCATTGAAAGAGAATCAGTTTGCCAAGTACCTATTAATTCTAATTTATCTTTGTTTTCGTTTTTACACGAACATAATAATATTGTTAAGATATAAAATATTTTCTTCATAGTTCATTTTTTTTAAGCTGACGCACAACTTCTCGCTTGGCTTACCTTTAAGCGTTTGTAATCATTTGTAAGTACTTAAACGTGTTTTTTACTTACTCAAAATCTTAAACTCAGAGCGGCGGTTTTGCTGGCGACCATCATCGGTATCGTTGGTAGCCATAGGTTTTGTTTCTCCATAACCCTGAGCAATTAAGCGGTCTTTACCAATGCCATGACTAATTAAATAACCGACAACCGATTCGGAACGTGATTGTGAAAGAGTCATGTTATACGTGTCAGAACCTTTACTATCTGTATGAGAAGAGATTTCAATTTTTAAAGTAGGCAAATCATTTAATAATTTTATTAAACGTTCCAACTCATTGGTAGATTCAGGTCGTAAAGTGGCTTTATCAAAATCAAAGAAAATATTACGTAAAACTATAATGCTTCCAACGGCAACATTTTTTAATTCCACATCTTTAATTACTTCCTGATAACCGTTTGTTAAAGGAATATCAAAATTTTCGGAATGAAATAAATATCCCTCTACCTTAACTACTATCCCGTAATTTTTCCCGGCCGGCAACGAAACTAAATATTTTCCGGTAGAGCTGTTCGATTTGAATACGGCGATAACTTCATTTTTTACATTATCAATAAGCTCAATATTTGCTTCTAACACTTTTTTAGTAAATGCATCTGTAATTGTTCCTTTTAAAATGGTTAAGGATACAGGTTTAATTTCTACGGCTTCTGCTGCTTTTGCTTTTATAGGCTCCAGCAACGAAGCAATTAAATTATCCTCGCCACTTAGCGCAAAATGTTTTTCGGGCCCCAAGAAAGTAATCATGTAAATATCTTTTTCTCCAAAGCCACCGTCTTTTGCCGATGCATAATAACCTCTTCGTCCGCTGCCTGAAATGGCAAAATACACATCATCATCGGGACTGTTTACCGGGTAACCTAAATTTTCAGGCGTACTCCATTTTCCGTTATCGAGTACGGTTTTAAAAATATCGTATCCACCCATTGAGCCGTATCCTTTAGAACTGAAGTAAAGTGTTTTGCCATCGGGTATCATACACAAACCCTCTTCGGTGTATTTAGTGTTTAGAGGCGCACCAACATTTGTAGCGGGCCCCCAATTTCCTTTTACATCTTTTGTTGTTACGTAAATATCACCAAAGCCCAAGCCGGTTGGTTTGTTGGAAATAAAATAAAGCGTTTTGCCATCGTATGATTCTGTAACGGTTGTTTCCCGATACTCAGAATTAATATTTTTACTTAATCTTTCCGGCTTACTCCATGCGGTGCCCATCAGTTTGCTCTGAAAAATATCACCTCCGCCTTTACCATGGTGTTCATAAATGTATAATGTCGTTCCATCTGCCGATAAACCGGCTGTTGCTTCATGGTATTGCTCTTCGTTAATTGGAGCGCCCATATTAATGGGATCTGACCACTCTCCGTTTTTTTTGTAACAGATATAAAGGTCCTCAAAATAACCTGCATCGCCCCCGTCTGTTTTTTGGCCTTCTTTATATTTTCTGCGGGAAGTAAAAATCAGCGTGGCCTCATCCGTTGAGATATAGGCGCTGTAGTCAGGAAAAGCAGAGTTTACATGTGAACCAAGGTTATCAATAAAAACGCGCTGCGGGCTCGCCATTAAATTTTTCCCGATGTTACATTCTGAAATCTTTTTGTCAATGTCTTCCGTCTGAAATGCCATTGTTCCTTTATTGTTTTGCAAATATGTTTTATGAGCATTGTAATATTTTAATGCATCATCCCAACGATAATGTAAATGGTAAGACCATGCAAGTATATAAGCCATTTGAAGATCTACCGCGGGATTAAGTTGATTGGCTTTTTCCAGATATTTAATACATTCTTCGCTTTGGGGTTTAAGATGAAATTTACTAAAACCAATCATCCAGTTACACAAAGCGTTATCCGGATTAAATGCTTGTGCCTTTTCGAGGAATGTAAGTGCTTCAGTAAAAGAAACAGCCCCTACATGTAAATACTCACGCCGACTTACCGGCATCAAATTGCTTTCGGCAGTATATTGACTTAGCAACAACATATAATCCATCATTGCCTTGTCAAACAATTCTTTTCCGTCTTTAAAATTTCTTTTGGCTTCTTTAAATTCGTCTTTCTTTCCGGGAAAATTATCTTTTTCAAATTCAATATTTTTTTGACCGAATACAAGAAACAGGTTCAAACAAAAAATGGTTAATACTATCTTTTTCATAATTTTATTTTTTTGCCAAAGGCATCCCTTCGGGGAAATTATTTATTCGCAAACATCAAAATATTGTTTAGCGCGATCGATGCCGAATGACGCAGCTTTTTTAAAATCTTCGCAAGCGCCATTAAAATCTTTCAGCATTTCTTTCGAAATACCTCTGTTTAAATAAGCTTCACCGTATTTTGCATTATGGTGTATTGCTTTGTCACAATCAGCTATAGCTGCCTGATAATTTTTCTTTTTATAATTTACTGAAGAACGGTTGTTGTAAGCAAAAGCATAATCACTTTTTAACTCCGATGACTTTGTAAAATCGGCCATGGCCCCGGCTAAATCATTTTTTTCAAGTTTTGCAAGTCCCCTGTTATTATAGGCCACATAATAGTCAGATTTTAATTGTATGGCTTTGTTGTAGTTTTCAATAGCCTTGTCATATAATTTCTTTTGTCGGTAAGAACTACCCATGTTATTGTAAATAAAAGCAGAGCTTGGGGAAAGAAGTAAGGCTTCTGTATAATCAGAAATACTTCCGTCTAAATCATTCAGCATTTTTTTGGCTCCGGCGCGGTCGTTGTAGGCAAAAGCAAAATCTGCATTACGCTCTATAGCTTTCGAATAAAATGCTATGGCTTCTTTGTAATTAGCTTCTTCCATTTTAATAACACCGGCATGGTAATAAGCATCTGCATTTTTAGGATTAACAGAAATTGCTTTAGCAATATCTTTCTCGGCTTCGGCGGTTTTTCCCAGCTTCATTTCTAAGGTAGCGCGTTGCACATAGGCATAATCTGCTGAATCGGGGCGAATCTGGATAGTTCTGTCTAAATCAGCCAAAGCCACTTGTGTTTTGTTTTGTTCTATAAAAGCTAAAGCGCGATTAAAAAAAGCCTTATCAAAATCGGGTTTCATCCCTATTGTTTTTGTAAATGCTTCAACAGCCTGACCATAATTTTTTTCTTTAAAAAACTGTAAGCCGGAGTTGTAAATTTTTTCGGCTTCTTGTTCGTCAGCCATTTTTACTTTAACTGTATCGCCTTGCGAAAACGAGGACAAATACAAGAGTAAAGAAGCACTTGTAATAATGATTTTTTTTAGCATGTAAGTTTGTTTTTGTCAGGAGGAGCAAGATACTATACCCAAACCTTAAAAACAAATTTTAGAGGCATTATTTTGTAAGCGGATTGGTCGGTAAATTAACCGCTATAGAATCCCATTTTTTTTTTGTTGAATTCCAATAGTATTGGATAGATTTTCCGGAATTACTGTCCCAAATAATATAGTAAGCTCTTTTATCATTGCTGTCGAAGTACATTTTCATGCCAATTTCTCCCATAGCGTCCGGAAGGGGAGATTCGGGAAGGTTTATTTCGAAAGAATCCCATTTTTTTGTTGAGAAATTCCAGTAATATTGGATGGATTTTCCGGTTTTTGTATCCCAAACGAGGTAATACGTTTTTTTGTCGTTTCCGTCGTAAAAAACATCCATCATAATACTTCCTTTTGCGCCGACAAGAGGAGATGCCGGAAGATTAGTTTCAAAAGATGCCCATTTGGTATCGTTTGAATTCCAATAATATTGAACTGATTTGCCTGTTTTTGTATCCCACACAAGGTAATATGCCTTACTGTCATTGTAATCGTAATAGGAAGTCATGCGTACATTGTTTTGTGCAGCAACTTTAAAACACAAACAAATTGCTGTTAAATAAAATATTTTTTTCATGCTACGAATTTTTAAGAATCTAAGATAAATAATTATTTGGTATGCCTGCTTTTTAAAACAGAAATTACGTCTTTTAGCTCGCAATTTTTAGCCTTAAGCAGAATTAAATAATGAAACAGTAAATCGGCGGCTTCATTGAGGAAAAGCTCCTTATTATCATCTTTGGCTTCTATTACCAATTCGGTTGCCTCTTCACCAACTTTCTGTGCTATTTTATTAATGCCTTTTGCAAAAAGCTCAGAAGTATAAGATTTGGAAGAGGGGTTATTTTTTCTGTCAGAAATTATTTTTTCTAATTCAAATAAAAAATCATTGGAACTGTTTTTTTCATTAAAACAGGTATCTGCTCCGGTGTGACAAACTGGTCCAACGGGTTTTGCTTTTATTAGAACAGTATCTTTATCACAATCAATTAAAATTTCTTTTACGGCTAAAAAATTTCCGCTTTCTTCTCCCTTAGTCCATAAACGGTTTTTACTACGACTAAAAAAAGTAACACGATTTTCTTTTCGCGTTTTTTCAAATGCTGCGGCATTCATATAGCCAAGCATTAATACTTTATTGGTATTTTTATCCTGTACAATGACAGGAATAAGTTTATCGGGCGATTTAGAAAAATCTATGTTCATATTCTTACTTTAATGTTGTTTTGATTCAAATAACTTTTTAGTGCTGGAATTTCAATTTCCGTAAAATGAAAAACACTTGCTGCTAAAGCTCCATCTGCTTTCCCTTCTAAAAATACATTTTTAAAATGTTCCATACTGCCTGCGCCACCACTGGCAATAACCGGCACATGCACAGCTTCCGAAATTTGTTTAGTTATATCAATAGCAAAACCATTTTTGGCTCCGTCATTATCCATAGAGGTTAATAAAATTTCTCCTGCGCCTAATCCTGCGCCTTCTATTGCCCAGTCTAAAGCAAGCTTGGTGGTGCGCATTTTTCCTCCATTTAAATGCACGCGCCAATCACTTCCTTTTTCAAGATTTCCTACTATATCATATTGCGTATCGATGGCCAATACGATACACTGACTTCCAAATCTGGAAGCTAATTTACGAATGAGTTCGGGATGTTTAAAGGCAGCGGTGTTAACAGAAATTTTATCTGCTCCTGAATCGAGTAATAACTCAACATCTTCAATTGACCTTATGCCTCCACCTACAGTAAACGGAATATTAAGGTGCGAAGCAATTTTTTTTACCAATTCAGAAAGTGTTTTTCTTTTTTCTTCGGTTGCAGTTATGTCTAAAAATACCAATTCATCTGCACCTGTTTCGCAATAGTGAATGGCTAATTCAACAGGGTCACCGGCATCCCGCAAGTGTTCGAAGTGCACACCTTTTACGGTGCGACCATCTTTTATGTCTAAGCAGGGTATGATTCTTTTTGCAAGCATTATTTTTTTATTAATGAAGTGTTGGGTGTGCCCCCGCATTTTTCATTTTCTTCTTTTCAAGCATCGTTGGCGGGGTCGCGCTTTTCGCTGCAAGTCCTCCCTCACCCGCAAATACAGGGCGGTTTCAGTCCGGGCTTTCCGCTACAATCGCTCACGCGTAATACAAACTAATTATCCATAAAATTTTTCAATTCGTTTAAACTAATTTTCTCTTCATAAATTGCCTTTCCAATTATAGCTCCGTAGCAACCGTTAACTTTTAATAACTCCAAATCTTTTAAAGAAGCAATGCCTCCACTGGCAATTAAATTTATTTCCGGACTCTTTTCAATAATCTTTTTATAGAGCTCAATCGATGGACCTTGCAACAATCCATCTTTAGATATATCTGTACAAAAAATGTTCTTCAACCCTTGTTTTAAATAATCTGCAATAAAATCAAATACAGACAAATCAGTTGTTTCCATCCAACCGCCTATCGCAATTTTTTCATTCTTAACATCAGCGCCTAATAGAAATTTATGTATTCCGTATTTTTTTACCCAATTATAAAATAATTCCGGTTCTTTTACAGCTAAGCTTCCAATTGTAGCTAAGTCTGCACCCGCATTAAAAACAGAAATAAGAGTTTCTTCTTTTTTTATGCCGCCCCCAAAATCAATAACTAAATTTGTGCCTTCAGCAATTTTTTCTAAAACAGATAGATTAACGACCTCGCCTTTTTTCGCACCATCTAAATCAACCAAGTGCAATCGTTTAATTCCAATATCTTCAAATTGTTTTGCAACTTCCAATGGGTTCTCATTGTAAATAGTTTTTTGGGCATAGTCCCCCTGTATAAGTCGCACACACTTGCCATCAATAATATCTATGGCGGGAATAATTTCCATTACAAGTTAATAAAGTTTTTCAAAATATTTTGCCCGGCCTCTGCTGATTTCTCGGGATGAAATTGTGCGGCATAAAAATTATCTTTTTGCAAAGCGGAGCTGTATTCCATAATATAATTTGTTGTTGCTATACCATACTTGCTTTTAGGGGCATAATAACCATGTACAAAATACATATACTCGTTATCTTTGATTCCTTTAAATAAAGGCGATGTTAAATCATAAACATTATTCCACCCTATTTGGGGAACTTTATCATCCCCACTTCTACTAACACTTGCTTCCGATGGAGCAATAAAATGTTTTATGGTAATGTCAAAAATGCCGAGACAATCTGTATTTCCTTCTTCGGATGATTTGCATAGTAATTGCATACCCAGACAAATTCCCAGCACGGGTTGTTTTAATTCTTTGATAACAGTATCCAGTTTTTTTTCTTTCAAAAATTTCATAGCACTACTTGCTTCTCCGACTCCTGGAAAAATGATTTTATCGGCGGATATTATTTCTTCAATGTCATCACTTAAAATCGGAGTAATACCAATTCGTTCCAAAGCAAAAGTCACAGAACGTATATTGCCGGCGTTATAATTTATGATTATAGTCTTCATAGTATTCCTTTCGTGCTTGGTAAACTCATGTTATTCATATCGCGGTTAATTGCCATCTTAATTGCTTTTGCAAAAGCCTTAAAAATAGCTTCAATCTTGTGATGTTCGTTTTCTCCTTCAGCTTTAATATTTAAATTGCATTTGGAGGCATCGCTGAATGATTTAAAAAAATGGAAAAACATTTCTGTTGGCATTTCTCCTATTTTTTCGCGCTTAAATTCTGCTTCCCAAACTATCCAGTTACGACCACCAAAATCAAGAGCGACTTGTGCTAAACAATCATCCATAGGCAAAGTAAATCCGTAACGCTCTATTCCGCGTTTTTCTCCCAGTGCTTTTATAAATGCTTCACCTAAAGATATTCCAATGTCTTCAATAGTGTGGTGCTCATCAATATGTAAATCTCCTTTACATTCAATAATCAAATCAATATTTCCGTGTTTTGCAATTTGTTCCAACATGTGGTCGAAAAAAGGGATTCCTGTTGAAATAGTTGATTTGCCCGAGCCATCTAAGTTTAATTCAACACGTATTTTAGTTTCTTTTGTATTACGTTCGTGATTTACTTTTCTCTCAGGGGCTTTTAAAAAATTGTAAATTTCTTCCCAATTAGTAGCAATCAATGCTATTTTATTTTCCCACCCGGTTGTTTTATCAATATTTTTTATAAAAATAGATTTTGCACCAAGGTTTTCCGCCAGCTGTACATCTGTAATTCTGTCTCCAATTGTAAAGGAATTTTTTAAATCATAGCTACCATCCAGATATTTTGTCAGCATGGCAGTTTCCGGTTTACGCGTTGGTTTATTTTCCTCAGGAAACGACTTGTCAATGCAGATTTTCGAAAAAATTATCCCTTCTCCTGCCATTGTTTCAATTAGTAAGCGCTGAATTGAATCAAATTTTTCTTGCGGATAATTGGCTGTGCCCAATCCATCCTGATTAGTTACCATTACTAATTCGTAATCCATTTCTCTTACAATTTTTCCCAGCCCGGTAAATACGCCGGGTAAAAATTTTAGCTTCTCAAAATTATCAATTTGAAAAGTGTCAGGTGGCTCCCAAATAAGTGTACCATCTCTGTCTATGAACAAAACTTTTTTCATCCCTTATAATTTTTAAAAGCGGTGAGAAATTTTTTATTTTCTTCTTCTGTCCCAATGGTAATGCGTAAACAATCCTCACATAAGGAAACTTTAGATCGGTTGCGCACAACAATTTGTTTTTCTACAAGATAGTTATATAAATTTTCCGCATCATTTACTTTTACAAGTATAAAATTAGCATCGCTTGGGTAGACTTTTTTTACAAATGAAAAGGAAACAAGTTCTTTTGAAACAATTTCTCTTTGTGTAACAATGGTTTTAATCCACGAATTAATTTGCTCTACATTGTCTAAGGCTTCCATCGCAATTTGTTGAGAAACTGCATTGATATTATAGGGAGGCTTAACTTTATTAAACACGTCAATAATTTGTTGGGAAGCGAATGCCATTCCCACTCGTAAACCAGCTAACCCCCATGCTTTCGAAAGGGTTTGTAAAATTACCAGGTTGGGGTAATTTAATAGTTCAGGAATAAGACTTCTATAACTTGCAAAATTTATATACGCCTCATCTATAATAACAATCCCATTAAAATTTTCAAGTATGTTTTTTATGTCTGTCCATTTTACTCCGTTTCCTGTTGGGTTATTGGGACAACAGATAAAAAGGAGTTTTGTATTTAGGTTAATTTGTTTAAGAATATTTACTGTATCTAATTGAAAAGTTTCTGGCAATAAATTTACTTTACGAATTTCAACATCATTGATGTTTGCGGATACTTCGTACATGCCATATGTAGGTGGACAAATAATTGCGTTATCTATTGCCGGGCGACAAAACGCACGGAACAAAATATCAATTGCTTCATCACTGCCATTGCCTAAAAAGATGTTTTCTATTGCAAGGCCCTTTATTTTACTGAGCTTTTCCTTCAGAGATAATTGCAGAGGATCAGGATAGCGATTATAATCGGTGTCCAAGGGTGAACCATAAGAATTCTCATTCGCATCCAAAAATATTCCTTCTTTTCCTTTATACTCATCTCGAGCGGAAGAGTATGGCGTAAGATTTTTAATATTTCTGCGCAATAAATTATTTATATCAAATTCTGTTTTCATTATTTAATTCTTAAAGTAACAGCATTTTTGTGTGCACCTAATCCCTCAGCATCAGCCATTAATTCAACAGCCTTTCCAATATCTTGTATTCCTTGTCTGGTTAATTTCTGAAAGGTAATTTTTTTCACGAAACTATCCAACGAGACTCCGCTATAAGCTTTGGCATGACCGTTAGTGGGTAATGTATGATTTGTTCCCGTTGCATAATCACCCGCACTCTCAGGAGAATAATTTCCTAAAAAAACAGAGCCGGCATTAATTATTTTATCAGCAAGAATTTCACTATCTACGCAAGAAATTATTAAATGCTCGGGAGCATATTCAGTAATCAAATCCAGCGCATCAGAATTGTTTTTAACTAAAATAGCTTTGCTGTTTTTCAAAACTTTTAATGCAATTTCGTTTCTTGATAAATGTTTAACTTGTTTTGCAATTTCTGTTTGTATGCTTTCAATAACTGTTTCGTTGGTAGAAATCAAAATCACCTGAGAATCTACACCATGTTCTGCCTGCGATAATAAATCGGCCGCCACAAATTCCGAATTACAACTTTCATCAGCCCATACCAGGACTTCAGATGGGCCTGCCGGCATATCAATGGGAATTCCTTCTTTACAAACTAATTGTTTGGCACAAGTTACATAGTGGTTACCTGGACCAAATATTTTATACACTTTAGGAACAGTTTCTGTACCATACGCCATTGCGCCTATGGCCTGAGCTCCTCCTATTTTAAATATTGTTCTTATCCCTACCAAATGTGCTGTATATAGAATTGCGGGATTAATTTCTCCTTTTGTATTGGGGGGGGTGCATAAAATAATCTCCTTACAACCCGCCAATCTAGCAGGAACACCGAGCATTAAAATAGTTGAGAATAGAGGAGCTGTGCCACCGGGAATGTATAAACCTACTTTTTCAATTCCTACAGATTTTCTCCAGCATTTAACTCCTTTAATTGTTTCTACTACTTTTACTTTTTCTCTTTGCGATTCATGAAATTTAGCAATATTCGCCTTTGCCAATTGTATAGCTTCTTTCAATGCTTTGTTTACTAATTTGGCTGCTTCAGTAAATTCTTTTTTGCTTACGGTTATTTCACCTAGGTCAGCTTTATCAAATTCAAGTGTATATTTTTTAACAGCTAAGTCGCCATACTGCTTTACATCTTGCAAAACTTTTGCCACGGTTTTCTCCAATGATAAATTGTCAATGGCAGGGCGCTTCAAAAGCTCCTTCCATATTTTTTTATCGGGATATTTAGTCAACTGCATTATAAAATCATTTTTTCTATCGGGACAACCAGAATTCCTTGCGCTCCGTTTGCTTTAAGTTTTTCAATAATTTCCCAAAATTTATCTTCCTGAACAACTGAATGAACCGAACTCCATCCTTTTTCTACAAGGGGTAAAATCGTTGGACTTTTCATTCCGGGCAGAATTTTGCAGATGGTTGCAAGTTTTTTATTAGGAGCATTCAACAAAATATATTTATTATTCTTTGCTGCACGTAAAGCATTTATGCGGAACAATAATTTTTCAAGAATATTTAATTTCTCCTCGCTTAAATTTTTAGTTGCAATTAATGCGGCTTCTGATTTTAAAATTACTTCTACTTCTTTTAAACCGTTGGTAAAAAGTGTACTTCCCGAACTAACCAAATCGCAAATGGCATCAGCCAATCCAATTCCCGGAGCAATTTCTACAGAGCCGCTTATCTCGTGTATCTCTGCAGTAATTTTATTTTTCTTTAAATATTTTGCAAGAATAGTTGAATAAGACGTTGCAATACGCAGCCCTTCCAGATCTTTTAGCGATTTATATTTTTTGTCTTTAGGAATAGCTATAGATAAACGGCATTTCCCGAATCCAAGTCGTTCAACGGGTTTTACATCCTTGTTTTTTTCAAGCAAAACATTTTCGCCTACTATACCAATATCAGCTACTCCGTCTTCTACATATTTTGGAATATCATCATCACGAAGAAAAAATACTTCCAACGGGAAATTGCGTGCTTCTGCTTTTAGCTTATTAAGCCCGTTATCGAATTCGATTCCGCATTCTTTTAAAAGTTTGAGAGAGCTTTCGCTTAAGCGCCCCGATTTTTGTATTGCGATCTTTAATTTCATAATATTGTTTTTACTAATTTAACATCCCCCGTCCGCCTCAGCGGACACCCTTCAAAGGGGGAATGAAAAAAGGCCCACCAATTTGGCAAGCCTTTTAATGTTTTTATTGTTTGTCAAACACACAAAACCATTACAGCCTACCTTGCGGTAAGTAGTGATGATGAGAATATGCAAGAGTTAATTTCATTTTACGGATGCAAATGTAAGCAAAAAATTAAATATGGTGCAAATTTTTATTGAATATTGTAGTATGCGTTGGCTATTGCAACGTAAAGCCCGCAGCAAGCTGTTGGGAGCGCGGACTTGTAGCCCTTCGGCAAAGCTCAGGATAAACTGCAAGCTCGACCCCGCTTACCAAATAATTAGATAGGAAAATTCGTAAAGCGGGGAACGCCCAAACAAAAGACTTAATCTTCCAGATAAACCCGCCCCTCACGCCAGTTATTTACGGCTATATACCAGGGGTCTTTAAAATTTATGCTTCTCTGTAATTTGTAACAATTTTCGGAAAAAGGATTGTTTATTTTTTCGAATCGGAAAGTAACGGAGTTTGGAGTTCCATCTTGTCCGTAAACCCAGGTTTCCATTCCAATGGTTTTATATGTTTTTGTAGGCGCACCAAAAATTACATAAATCATCCCCATATCGGTTTTCCAGCCTTCTATATGCGAAGTAAAAAACGAATTTGCTTCTTGTACGCGGTTGTAATAGCGTTTTATTAATTCACGGGCTCTATCCTGATTTCCGGCAATGCCCAACCAAAACGATTCTATCGCAGCTTGTTTATCTTTTGCATCAATTAATTTTTGATAATCATCTTTGCTAATAATAAAGCGCGAAGCTGCAATCATTTGGTCATGCGACTGTACTTTAGGAAAATTTTGTTCAACACCCAAAAGCAAGCAACCGCCTGTTTTTGAAGAATCGAGACGAATAAAGTAAACTCCTTGTCGCGCAACTTTTAATGGAATATCATGACCGTTAGAGCTTACTACAGAAAACGAAGAATCTGGAATAGCAGGATACAACATAGGTTCTTTCTGGCTAAATGGAGGAGGCGGCAGCGAATAATCATTGGCAAAAAAATCTACATGTGCCATAGAAAAACTTGTGCGACTATTGCTTACGAATAAAGAGCTGCCCTTTTCTATTTTATTACTAAAGAGAGCTTCTTTGTTTTGATTCAAGAATACGAAACTTTGTTGTGTGTAAACGGTTTGTTTATCGCAGTGAATATAATGTGTGTGATTTTTTTTCCCAAAAGCATCCTGAATATAAAGTTCCAGATAAGAATTTTGTCCGTCACTTACTTTAAGCGGAATATAACCGCTTAAAATTCTTTCTTGTGGTTGTAACGGATTTTTATCTTCTATGTAAACAGTCCCTGAATCAAGAATTTGTCGCGCATCGGGCGTTGGCGTGAATTTATAAGAAAAGCGTATACGTGCACGGAAATAATTATTTGTATCGGTTTTTTTATAAAGCAATTGACTGTTATCTAATTTGTAATAAACAAAAGAGGTATTATTAGTGCCGTGATACATAAAGAGTTGAATTTTTAATTCGGTCTCTTCTTTATGATAAGGTTTGTTGTACGTGCGCTCTCTTTCTTGTTTTGTTTTACAGGAAGAAAGGACAATTAACATTAAAAAAACTAAAAACTTTAATTTATTCATTGTCAATCTTCAATTGTGAATTCTCCTTATCAGATAAATTATCAGGGAGAGATTTGCTGGTTTTAGCACCTAGCGCTTCAATATTTTTTGCACGTGTAAGTAAATTCCCCTTTCCGTCTTTCAATTTATTTTGCGCGTCGTTGTATGCTGTTTGTGCACGTTCAATATTTTTACCAATGTTATTTAAATCTTCTATAAAGGCGACAAACTTGTCATAGAGTGCGCCACTTTGCTTTGCAATCTCCAATGCATTTTTTGTTTGAAGTTCTTGTTTCCAGATGGAAGAAATTGTGCGAAGTGTTGCTAGTAAGGTAGAGGGAGACACAACAACAATTTTTCTGTCCCAGGCATAGGAAAACAATTCCTGATCGGCCTGCACGGCAATTCCAAAGGAAGATTCTATTGGGAGGAACAGCAAAACAAAATCAGGTGTATTAAGTGTATCGGCGCTCGAATAAAGTTTATCACTTAAACTTTTTATATGTGTTTTAAGCGAAAGAATATGCTCTTTTAAGTATTGAGTGCGTAATTCATCTGTATCTGCAACTATATAATTCTGGTAAGCAACTAAAGAGACTTTTGAGTCGATAATTATATGCTTATTATCGGGCAAATAAATAATAGCATCAGGTTTTATAATTTCACCCTGACTATTAGTTAATGTTACCTGTGTTTTATATTCGCCACGCTCTTTGCTTAGTCCGCTACGTTCTAGTATTTTCTCCAATATAACCTCGCCCCAATTACCTTGTGCTTTGTTATCACCCTTAAGGGCTTTAGTTAAATTATTTGCTTCATCGCTTACCTGTTTGTTTAACTCTACTAATTGTTTTATTTCAGCTTTCAGTGTAGTACGCTCTGTAGAATCGGCTTTGTAAGTTTTGTCTACCTTATCTTCAAATTCTTTAATACGCTCTTTCAGCGGGTTAAGGATTACATCCAGATTAGTTTTATTTTGCTCAGTAAATTTTTTTGATTTTTCGTCGAGAATTTTATTCGCTATGTTTTCAAACTCGGTGGTGAGTTTTTTCTGCATCTCCTCAATTTCTGATTTCTGAAGTTTCAGTTTTTCATTCTGATTTGTAAAAGCTTCTTCTGCTTTTGCCAGACGCGTATTTGCGGCACTGAGTTTTTCACGCTCGGCATTTAAATCGATTACCAGGCTGTTTTTCTCGTTAACTGAGTGTTCAACATCTTTTTTAAGCAGTAATTTCTCTGTTTCAATCGTTGTAATTTTTTTATCCCACTCTGCTGTATCAAGTTCACTTTTCGGTTTCTGCAATTTGTTCAATAAAAAGCCAATTGCAATGCCGACAACAATTCCTACTAATAATAAGGCAATTTCCATGATTTAAAGGTACTATTATTTCTGTTTCAGTGTAGTTTCTATCAGCGGAGCAAATTGATTATAAACCTCCATCGAGTCTTCCAATTCCTGGCTTACCCCCGATTTATAGTGAATTATCCTGCCGGTTTTATCGATAAGCATGGTAAGGGGATAACCGCTTCCCAAAGAGTACTTTTCAAAAAATAATCTCGCATCAGCAATTATCTCAGCGTTAAACTCATGTTTCCCCAACAAATTTAAAACAGCCTGTTTTTGATCGAGGGTTACACCTAAAACATTTAATTTATCCGGGTATTTTTTTAACAAGGCATTGAATGAAGGAAAGGCGTTTATGCAGGGAGCGCAATAAACCGACCAAAAATCAATAATCAACACTTTGCCTTTAAGATTATGAATGGACGAATGTTTTCCGGCAACTGTTGTAAAAGTATCATTAATTAGCTGACAATTAAGGGTCATTGCCTGCGCCCGTTTAATATAAACTGTTAGCGAATCGAAAGGATAATTGGATCTAATGGAATCTTTCAGCAGATCATCATACCTGTATTTATTCGCAGCATCAAAACAATTTAATTGCCCGAAAAAATTCTGGCAAACAAAAAGAGCAATGAGCGTGTAAATTTGTATTCTCATTTTTTATTTAACCTGTTGCAGCTATAATATCAACTAGTTTTGCCTTGGCCTCATCGGTGAAATGCAGATTATTAGAAAGCACCCAAAGCACCATTTTTTCGGTAAAAACTTTTTGTTGAGATTTTTCAACCCTTCCAACTTCAACGACATGAATTTTTCCGGTTGTTAATTTCAAATAAAATATCTCATACCTATACTCTACTGTTTTTATATGCGAAGCAAATATTTTCTTTTCTTCTTCCTGCATAAACAAAACATAATTTTCAAACAGACTTACATAATACACTTTTTGTTTAATACGCAGGGCAAACACAATCATGTCGGCACAAATAATTATTAAAAGCAATCCTGCCAAAAAAACAAGATTAGAATTTGAAAGAAATAAAACGCAACAGGCAATAGTAAATGCGCCTAACTTAATGAGTTTTTTTGTTATAACCATAAAGGGGAGATAAAAAAAGCGATCGTAAGGCAAATCACTTTTTCCTAATTGTCTTGAAAACTCAGCAATAGAACCTGCAATATAAATAGCACCAAATACTATTTGAAGAATAAGTAGAGTAAGTTGATTAGGTATATTATAAAACAAGTTGCCCACAGTAAATCCTAAGGCGCACAACAAGGAAAGATATTTTAGGAGAGAAGAAGAAATTTTTTTCATGTTTTAGGGTATTTCGTTATAAATGACCTCTAAAACAGTTTGTCCTACAGCCTTTAATGTGTTTTTATCAATGATTTTAATATCATCATTAAGTGTGTGGTGTTCGGGAAAGAAGCCTTTTCTTTCAGTGTCGTATCCAATAATGTCAACGCAAGGAATATTAGCAAATTTGTTAATATACAAATGATCATCTGTAATTTCATGTATGGGCGTATTCACAAAATAATTTCCGTAGCCTATGTTTTGTCCGGTTGCCCAAATATCTTTTTGAATTTGTCCGGCATAATAAGTTGAAGTAGCCTCAAGTGGAAAAACTATATTTTTTGTGCCGACTAAATCTAATAAAATCCCAAACTTTGCAATATAACCTGGTTTGTGTGGGTTTTTACTCCAGTATTGCGAGCCTAAGCCCCAGTCATCATTTATTTCTTCAGGACCTAAATCTGTTTGTCCCACACCGTAATCCTCCACATCAATCATCATAATATCAATTCCAACTTTGGTTTTTTCCTTAGATAAAGCGCGCGCAATTTCCAGTAAAACACCCGCACCACTTGCGCCATCGTTTACGCCCGGACAAGCTTTTTTGAGATTTGCTATATTGCTGTCTTCATCGCAAAACGGACGAGAGTCCCAATGAGCGCAAAGAAGAATGCGCGTTGAATTTTCGGGATTAAAGGAAGCGATGATATTTTTGGCAATCCATTTTTTTTCATCAAATGTTGTTACGGTTGCTTTTTGCACGGTTACTTCTGCTCCGTATTGTTTAAATTTTTTCTCAAAATAATTTGCACATTGCTCATGTGCTTTACTGCCCGGTGTGCGCGGACCCATATCTGCTTGTGCCTTTATAAAATTAAAAGCGCTGTCAGAATTAAAGTCAGGAGAATTAATGTGTGGTTTTGTGAGAACTTCGATTTGTCTTTTTGTTTCAATTTGTGGGTTGTTGTTTCCTGTATCACAAGAGAAAAGAAGCAAGAATAAAAAAGCAAGAGCTGAGAAGAATTTATTTTTACTGAGGTTCATTTTAATTTTATGAATATGTTTTTCCTGTTTCTCGACTTCGCTCGAAATGACATTGTAGCCTGGGTTTGTCGAAGACTGAGTTATAAACTCCAGGAAGTTCCTTCTTTGCCATCTTTAATTTGAATACCGCTTTCCTGTAAACGATTGCGAATTTCATCGGAGGTTGTAAAATCTTTATTGTCTTTTACTTTTTTACGAATGTCAATCAGCAATTGCATTACTTTATTTAATGCTTCTGTGCTTTTTCCGCTTTCTTCTTCGCGTTTTAATCCTAACACATCTACAATAAAATGTTGGTAGATTGTTTTAAGTAAATCAATGTCAGCCTGAGCCAAAGATTCTTTTTTATCATTAGAAGAATTGATAATTCTTGCACATTCAAACAAATGAGAAAGTAAAATAGGCGTGTTAAAATCATCATTCATTGCCGAATAGCAATCTGCTTCAATTTTTGAAACATCGACAGATGATTTTCCTGAAGCAGGTAATTTCTCTAATGTAGAATAACTTTCCATCAATCGGTTAAAACCCTTTTCAGAAGCCTTCAATGCGTCATTAGAAAAATCTAAAGTACTTGAGTAATGTGTTTGCATCATAAAAAAGCGAACACACATGGGAGAATATGCTTTTTCAAATAAATGATGTTTACCCTCTAATTTTGCTTGCGAAGGTGTTGCACTTGGAGAATCGGCTGCAAGTTTCATTCCTGTAAATAATTCAACCGGTAAAAAAACATTTCCTAAAGAGCGCGACATTTTTTGTCCATTAAGAGTAAGCATGTTTGTGTGTATCCAATATTTTACCGGAGCCGCTCCGCAGCAACCTACACTTTGCGCAACTTCATTAGTGTGGTGCGTTGGAATTAAATCCATTCCGCCACCGTGTATATCAAAAGTTTCGCCTAAATATTTCTGACTCATTGCCGAACACTCAATGTGCCAACCGGGAAATCCGGAACCCCAAGGAGAATTCCAGCGCATGATATGTTCGGGCTTTGCTTTTTTCCAGAGAGCAAAATCTAATCTCCCTCTTTTTTCTTCTTGTCCATCAAGGTCGCGCGTATTATCTAATTGGTCCTCGAGCGTTCTTCTGGATAATACTCCGTAATTATTTGACTTAGCAAATTTTTCCACATCAAAATAAACATTTCCGTCTTTTTCATAAGCAAAACCTTGCTCAATTATTTTTTGAGTCATTTCAATTTGCTCGGGTATATGACCGGATGCAGTTGGTTCAATACTTGGAGGCATTAAATTTAGCAGACTCATTACTTCGCGGAAACCAAAAGCGTAACGCTGCACAATTTCCATTGGTTCCAGTTTTTTTAATCGCGCTTGTTTTCCTATTCTGTCTTCGCCAACACCCGCGTCTTCATCTTCTAAATGTCCCACATCAGTAATGTTGCGCACGTAGCGCACTTTATAGCCAATGTGAATTAAGTAGCGATACATAATATCAAAAGAAGTAAAAGTGCGACAATTACCAATATGTACATCGCTGTATAAAGTAGGCCCGCAAACATACATACCTACAACATCGGCGTTGATAGGAGTAAACAATTCTTTTTTACGGCTTAACGTGTTATGAATGTGTAATGGCTGCATAAGGGGGACAAAAATACCAAATTTTGGTCAGGTTTGTTTAATATGACTTAGGATAATTTACATCATTTTGAATTCGCTTAAGAGTTGGGCGTGCCCCGCTTGTAAAGACGTCTTCCAACCTAAAATCATAGGCGGGACCGCGCTTTACGCTACAAGTCCTCGCCGGAAGTCGTTTTTCTTTTAGATAAAAATCTCGGCGGCTCTGGGCTTTGCGCTATAATCGCTCACGCAAATAAAAAACCGGCTAAATAAATCTGTTTTTCCTTCAGAATCTGATGCAACCTGATTAACAACAGATTTTAAATGCAAAGCTTCTGCCAATTCTTTAGTTACACAATTGGTTGCGCCTGAGTCATAAATGAAAGTACATTCTTTACCATTAAAATAACTTTAACAACAATTAAACCAGCTCTTGATTTAAACGTAATTTCTTCTTTGTAGTTTTTTTGTACGACAGTTCCTTTTTTAAGAATTTTAATTGTTTTAATGATTTTACAGCTTGTAAAAAGCAAAAGGAAGAAAGTAACAAGAGTAATTTTATAAAAATTGAATTTCATTTTTGTCCACCCTTTATTTAGTGCTTGTATTTGCGTTAGCGATTGCAGCGAAAAACCCACCGCCGCTACCTATTTTTCTCTTTATTGAAAGTGTTAAAACGGCGAGGATTTGTAGCGGAAAGCGCGCCCCTTGGGGCACGCCCAAATTATTTTCTTTTTTCACGAAAAAACTTTTTCATAATCTCAGCACAAGGTTCCTGTAAAACTCCATCAAAAACTCTTGTCTTGGGATGCAGCATTTGGTAATCTATTTTAGAAAACCCTTTTTTCTCGTCTTTTGCCCCGTAAACTATTTTACTTATCTGGCTCCATCCTAGAGCACCTGCGCACATTGGACAAGGCTCGATTGTGACGTACAAAACGCATTCGTTTAAATATTTACCCCCAATATAATTAGCTGCCGAGGTAATTGCCTGCATCTCCGCATGAGCGGTTACATCGTTTAGTCGCTCGGTAAGGTTATGGGCGCGAGCTATGATTTTATTATCACATACAATTACCGCCCCAATAGGAACTTCATCGGCGTCATAGGCTTTTTGAGCCTCTTTTAGGGCCTCTTTCATAAAATATTCGTCGGTAAAAAGCTCCATCTAATTCGTATATTCGCAATTCGTAAACATGGAATACAATTTCAAAGATATTGAAAAGAAGTGGCAAGCAAGGTGGGCTAAAGAAAAAACTTTTGCAGCTAATAACGATTCAACTAAACCAAAGTATTATGTGCTTGATATGTTTCCATATCCTTCGGGAGCCGGATTGCACGTTGGCCACCCCTTAGGTTACATTGCTTCCGATATTTACGCGCGTTATAAACGCCACAAAGGTTTTAATGTTTTGCATCCTATGGGCTACGATTCTTTCGGTCTGCCCGCAGAGCAATATGCGATTCAAACCGGGCAACATCCAAAAATTACAACCGAACAGAATATTGCGCGATACAGAGAACAGTTAGATAAAATTGGTTTTTCTTTTGATTGGGATAGAGAAGTACGTACTTCAGAAGCCGGATATTACAAATGGACGCAGTGGATTTTTATTCAACTTTTTAATTCTTGGTACAATAAAAATTCTGACAAGACAGAAAAATTAGAAACGCTTATAAAAGAATTTGAAGCCAACGGAAATGCAAAAGTAAATGCAGTTTGTGCAGAAACAGAAATGTTTTCTGCTGCTAATTGGAAAAACTTTTCAGAGAAACAACGCAGCGATGTGTTGATGAATTATCGAATTGCATACTTAAGCGAAGCAAGAGTAAACTGGTGTCCCGCAATGGGAACTGTATTGGCAAACGACGAGGTGAAAGACGGAGTTTCTGAGCGCGGAGGTTATCCTGTTGAGCAAAAACTTATGCAACAATGGAGTATGCGTATCACTGCTTATGCACAACGTTTACTCAGCGGATTAGATACTTTAGATTGGCCTGAACCTTTGAAAGAATCTCAGCGATATTGGATTGGGAAGAGTGAGGGAACGAGTATAAGATTCAGCCTCATCCCCAACCCTTCTCCAAAGGAGAAGGGAGCAATACAGCATTGGCAAACCGCTGACGCGGGTTTTTACGAGGCATTGAAAAAATTTGCAAGAGAGAATCGTCAACCGCAAACTGAGGCCGAAGAAAAATTGTGGCAGGAAGTTCGTAATTCTAAATTAGGGGTTAAATTTAGAAGGCAGCATGCTATAGGCACTTACATTGCTGATTTTATTTGCTTAGAAAAAAAATTGATCATAGAAGTTGACGGAGAATCGCATAATGTTTCTAAAGAATACGATGAAAGTAGAACCGCAGTTTTAAATAAATTTGGATTTAAAGTAATACGATTTACCAATAAAGAAATCGTAAATAATATTCAGGAAGTAATTGCATCTATAAAAGTAGAATGCGCAGCTTCCCCCTCTTTTTTGGAGAGGGGGTCAGGGGGTGAGGCTCAAAATACAATTGAAGTTTTTACAACTAGACCTGATACCATCTTCGGTGTGTCTTTTGTTACGTTAGCACCGGAACATGAATTAGTAGGTGTCATAGTTCCAGAAAATCAAAAAGCAGAAGTTGAAGCATACGTTACTCAGGCAAAAAACAGAAGCGAGCGCGAGCGACAAGCAGATGTAAAACGTGTGTCGGGAGTATTTAGCGGTGCTTATGTTATTCATCCGTTTACCGGAAATAAAATTCCGATTTGGATTGGTGATTATGTTTTGGCAGGATATGGAACAGGAGCAGTTATGGCTGTGCCGGGACACGATACACGCGATTACGCTTTTGCAAAACATTTTAATTTACCAATACCGGAAGTCGTTGCAGGCGGAGATTTGAGCAAAGAAGCCTACGACGCGAAAGAAGGGAAATTAATTAACTCAGATTTTTTAAACGGACTCGAAGTAAAAGCCGCTATAAAAAAAGCAATAGAAGAAATCGAAAAGAAAAATTTAGGAAAGGGAAAAATAAATTTCCGTCTGCGTGACGCGGTGTTTGGAAGACAACGCTATTGGGGAGAACCAATTCCAATTTATTATAAAGAGGGTATTCCATATGCAATGCCGGAAAACGAATTGCCTTTGATTTTACCCGAAGTAGATAAATATTTACCTACCGAAACAGGAGAGCCACCTTTAGCACGCGCAAATGATTGGAAATACAAAGGAGAATTTCAATACGAACATACCACCATGCCGGGATGGGCAGGAAGCAGCTGGTATTTTTTGCGTTATATGGATGCAAACAACGATAAGGAATTTGCAAGCAAAAAACTAAGCGATTACTGGAAAGAAATTGATTTGTACATCGGCGGAAGCGAACACGCAACCGGACATTTACTTTATGTGCGTTTTTGGACTAAAGCATTAAAAGATTTAGGTTACATAAACATTGAAGAGCCCGCAAAGAAGTTGATTAACCAGGGGATGATACAGGGGAG
The DNA here is from genome assembly GCA_964653165.1 of uncultured Flavobacteriaceae bacterium. Lineage (GTDB taxonomy): Bacteria > Bacteroidota > Bacteroidia > B-17B0 > Aurantibacillaceae > PALSA-968. The sequence continues at coordinate 26,377 of CAZZEI010000007.1, forward strand.
GAGTAATTTTGTTTATAGGGTTACGATGAATGTAGTGGGGAGTGATTTCAATAAAAATGAAATGCCTGAAATTTTTGTGTCGAAGGATTTAGAGAAAAAGAATCAAAACTTCTTCCGGAATCAAATCAACGAAATTTTAAAACGAAAGGGAGTGGGAGCAGAAATTTCTGGAAAGGAAATCTCAACTTCTTCAATTCATGTTGATGTAAATAATGTTGAGAATGATATATTAGATCGTGAGGCATTTAAAAAATCAAGAGAAGAATATGCAAATGCTGAATTTATTTTGGAAGATGGAAAATATATCTGTGGACACGAAGTAGAAAAAATGTCCAAATCAAAATACAATGTAGTTTCTCCCGATAAAATTTGTAATGATTTCGGCGCAGATACACTACGTCTTTACGAAATGTTTTTAGGTCCGCTTGAACTTAGCAAACCATGGAACACCAATGGTATTACAGGCGTAGCAGGTTTCCTTAAGAAGCTATGGAGATTGTTCTATGTGAGTGGGGAGTTAAAAATTTCTGAAGAAACTCCAACCAAAGTCGAACTAAAAGCATTACACAAATCAATTAAAAAAATTACAGAAGACATTGAACGCTTTTCTTTTAATACTTCGGTCAGCAATTTTATGATTTTGGTAAATGAGTTGACGGAGATAAAATGTAACAAGCGTCAGATATTAGAACCACTTTTAATTATTCTTTCTCCCTACGCTCCGCACATTGCAGAAGAGTTGTGGGAAAAACTGGGACATAAAGAAAGTATAAGCTTTGCTCCATTCCCAATTTTCAACGAAGAATATTTAGTGGAAGATAATTTTGCTTATCCTATTTCCTTCAACGGTAAAACACGTTTCAATTTAGAGTTGTCTTTACTGTTAACCCCACAGGAAATCGAAAAAATTGTAATGGAAGCCGAACAAACACAAAAATTCTTAGAGGGGAAAACTCCGAAGAAAGTAATTGTGGTTCCTAATAAGATTGTCAATATTGTAGTTTAATTCCTAACGCTCGTCATCCTGATTCCGATATCTATAAGAATGTTTCAGGATCTGATTGAGGGATGCTGAAAAAAGTTCAGCATGACGGGAATTTGGTATTGGATAGACAAAAATTAAATAAATGCGTTATTTAATTCTTTTTATAACTGTACTTTTTTGCTTTTCTTTTTACAAAGAAGATGAAGTCATTTCATGGAGCAAAGACCGTAAACTTACCTGGGGCGATTACAAAGGGAAACCACAAAAAAGATTTGCAGCTGCATCAACCGTGTATAGTTTGGGAAGAAAAGTTCTCAATGGAAAGGATGGAGCAATAGTAGCACGGATAAGCGCGTATTTTTATTGCAATGATTCCTGGAAAAATGTGAATTGGATAAACGAAAGCGTTTTAGCACATGAACAAAAGCATTTTGATATTGTAGAATTATATGCCCGTAAATTCAGAAAAGGAATGAGCGAAATGATTTTATCAAATTTTAAAGATGCCGAAGAGAAAGTCGATTCATTGTATGAAGTAATAAATAAAGAAATGGATGTTTTTCAGGATAAATACGATGACGAAACCAATGGCTCAATGGATAGCGAAGGACAAAAGAAGTGGAACAACAATATCGATAATGAAATTACCGCGCTAGGTAAATTTCAAAATTCTTTAGTAACGCTAAAAATAAAGTAGCCGGAATTATTTTTATAATTGATTAATCAATTATTGGGACCAATAAAAAAGGAAGGTCGAGCATAACCTGGTAATCTTCACCGGCATTTTGCATTCCCTCATCATGCTCATCGTATTCCCAATTAATTTTAATATTGGAGCCACTTTGCCCCATTTTTTCTAATTTTTTAAATATATCCAAAAGACATTTTGAAGAACTGGAGTTGTAATATTCAAGTCTTAAGGTTACTTCTGTAAGGGGCATAGGAGATTTTGCATATTTATCTAAGGCCTCTACCAATGGTGTATAAAATTCAATTGGGTTTTCGGGAATAGAACGACCCCTTATTTCCAGTGTTCCGTTTCCGGGGTCTAAACAAATCGAAGGAGTTACCGGACTACCGGAACTTTGATAATTTTCCATAAGCTAATATACCACTATTTTCTTGTTTTTCATGGTTTTTTAGGACAAATTGACATAAACCTATGATTTATGGGAGGTAACTACTATAATTCATAGATAGGAAGGCCTAATCATACAGAAAGTAGGCTTATTTCTTCTATTGCCGCTTCGATTTTAGGTACGGATGCCAATAATTGTTCAAATGAGTCAATTACGCAATAGTTTTCCTGTAAAATATCAGTCCTGTAATTTGTATCAAAAACCTTCTCCACGCTAAAATCAAATTTTTTGGAACTGCTGCTTAGTGCGTTTTTTGTTTCACCTGATGAGGAAATAATTCCGGCACCATACGCTTTCATATTTCGATTTTCGTAAATCATACCAAACTCAATGGTAAACCAATAGAGTCGGCCAAGTTTTTCTATGATGCTTGGGTTTGTAATGTGCTTCATAGCTAAATTCCCCATACTCTTAAAAAACTTGCAATAAGCCCCGTTGCTTAATAAGGGAGTGTGGGCAAACACATCATGAAACATGTCGGGCTCTTCTAAATAATCTAATTCTTCCTTAGTCCGTAACCAACAGGTAGCAGTAAATTTTTTCTGAGACAAAAGATTAAAAAAATCTGATTGCGCGCTTATGCAAGGTACAGTATGCAATCCCCAACCTGTTTTTGATTGCAGAATGGCATTTACCTCTGTAAAATCAGGAATTTTATCCGAACGGAATTGTACTTTATCCAAAGCTTCTAAAAAATCTAAGGAAACGTGGTTCTCTAAATTTTTCATTTGCCGGTCGAATAATATTTTCCACACTTCAAAATCTTTTTCTGTGTAATTGGTGTAAATCTGCGATAATGGTTTTGTTCTCATTTTTATTTTGTTGTTGTCATCCTGAACGTGTCGAGGGATAAATTAAAAAATCCCGTTGTTGGACGGGAAGACTTGGTTTATTTTTTTAATGTTGTTGATTAAAATAATCCTGCGCTACTCGCTACTGACTGGTAGTAATAATAATAGTTATGCAGGGTTTGTTTCATTTATTTTACAAATCTATAACTAATTTTTGCACTTGCAAAGTTTTTCTTTGGTCGCTATGGGGAGTTTTCCGGGCGGTAAAGTAGTTTCTTTCATGTAAATGACTGTAAGACTATCAATTTTATTATCCGGATGTTTCTTGTTCCAGTCCTGTATTAAATAGCTACAGTAATGAGGACGTATAAACGCATTCTGTTCCAGCATATAGTTTTCTCCGAATTTGCGCCAACGATCGTCTTTAATATAAGTAAGTACACTTTGCGGCTTTGTAAAATCTACATTTGCCCCCTCGCGATTAACATCGATTTTAATTTTAGTGGGTGTTATTCCTTCTAAAATATACCAACCATCGTCTTTTAAAACAGTAGGGGCAAACATTCCCCATCCCTGATTTAAACGAAGCGCATAACCAACAGGAAAAAAATTATCCGATACAGTTACCCCCGAGCCACCTGTTACACTGATATTCCAAAGCAAGCTCAAGGCCATAAAAAAAAACAAAAAGCAATTTAATATAACTTTAAAATAATAATTTTCTCTTAATCCGTGTAAAAACGATAAACGTGTGTTTTTATAATAAGTTCTCTTGAATTTTACAAGTGAATCAAATTTATCCATTGTTCTGGAAGAAAGTAGGCCAACAAGACTTATAATACTTATTAAGTAAAACAAACCAACAAAAAGCGTTATGGAAATGCTTATCTGCAATGAAGCGATTAATACAATAAAAAGCATTCGGAATAATGGATTTTTAAATGGAATAAATAATAAAAACGGAGCAAGTAACTCGAGCCATATTACGGAAACGCTTAAACACTTTAACAATGTAGGATAGGACAAAAGCATTTTGCCAAGTGGCCAAACCATTTGGTCAATATTAAAGCTATAAAACAAGGCTGTTCCTTCCCTGCAATCCCATTCAGCAGAGGTTTTTAATATGCCTGAAAAAAAGTAAACTGAAAAAAGTAAAAAAACATAACCAAGGCTAGCTACGCTAAAATATTTTTTCGAGTTTTCTGTAATTATTGTATTTCGTGCATCCAGCGAATAAAAATTTCCCCAAGGCAAAAATATTCCCCAAAAAGCAATTAATCGTAAAAAATCATCACCGCTTTGCAATATAAGTGGATTTCTGTTTTGTATAGAAACAAGCATCAACCAACTAAGAAAAGTAAATAACCTTGTTTTATATCCCAGCAACAATCCTAAATAGCAACAACCAGAAATAGCATAGACAAGTGCAGCAAACCAATATGCATCGCAAAACTGAAACAAAGAAAAATAACCTTTTTGCCAATAAAAATTTTCTATCTCGTTAAATGGTACAGCGCCGCTACTTGTATAATGTGCAGTTAGAGAGCTTGCACGGATGCATAGATCAAACAACAAAACCAAGCCAACTAAAACGCGCATCAAACTTAATGCACGGGTATCTAATCCGTATATATTTTTAATGCGGGTTAAACTATTCTCTATAAAATTTGCACTTATCACAGGCTGTTACCTTTTATCAAAACATCACAAAATTACAGTATTAGTTTCTAACTTTGCAGTACATGAACTCTCCCATAATTCAGATACTCGATATTACAAAAAAATATGTAATAGGTACCGAAGTAATCAATGCCCTAAATGGGGTATCCTTGCAGATTCAAAAAAATGAGTACGTAGCCTTAATGGGACCATCGGGCAGCGGTAAATCTACCTTAATGAATATGCTGGGCTGTTTAGATACACCCACTTCGGGAGAATATATTTTAAACAATATTCCGGTGGCTAAAATGAGCGATAATCAATTAGCCGAGGTACGTAACAAAGAAATAGGCTTCGTTTTTCAGACATTTAATTTGTTACCCCGCTCTTCAACGCTTGAAAATGTTGCATTGCCACTAGTTTATGCCGGCATGAAAAAGGATGTTAGAGATATACGAGCAAAAGAAGTACTTGAGCAAGTTGGTTTAGGAAATAGAATGAGCCACAAACCCAACGAACTTTCGGGTGGTCAGAGACAACGGGTTGCCATTGCAAGAGCGCTTGTAAATAAACCGGCAATTATTTTAGCAGATGAACCAACCGGTAATCTCGATAGCAAAACATCTATAGAAATTATGGGGTTGTTAGAAGACATACATAAGCTCGGCAATACAATTATTCTCGTCACCCACGAAGAAGAAATTGCCAAATACGCACATCGTATCGTACGCCTTAAAGATGGTGTTATCGAAAGTGATATGCTTAATCCAAAGTAGTAATTTTATGGCACACTGAGCTTGTCGAAGTGGGGCGTTCCCCCGTTCAACATTTACTTTCAATCTTAAATTATGGCGGGGTCAGGCTTTTCGCTGCAAGTCCTCGCTCGCCTTTATGAGATTTCGTAAATGCATTAAATCGCGGTGCGGCGAAGCTGTGGGCTCTTCGCTACAATCCCTAACGCAAATACAAAATCCATTTCTCTGCACCCTTTGCGCTGTATTTTCTTTGCGTTCTTTGCGGTTTCCTGTATTTCGTTCGTACATTTGTCCCAATGATCTCACTCAGCGTAAACATCAACAAAATTGCAACGCTGCGTAATTCACGCGGACATAACACTCCTGATTTAATCCAGGTTGCAAAAGATTGTGAGCGTTTTGGCGCGCAAGGTATAACGGTGCATCCTCGTCCGGATGAGCGACATATTCGTTATAGGGATGTATACGATTTAAAAAAAATAGTTACAACTGAATTTAATATAGAAGGAAATCCACGGGAGAAAAAATTTATAGATTTGGTTTTAGAAATTAAACCTACGCAAGTTACGCTGGTGCCGGATGCTGACGGACAACTTACATCCGACCATGGTTGGGATACAATTAAAAACAAAGAATACTTAAAAGAAATTATTTCTGAATTTAGAAAGGCAGGGATACGCACTTCCATTTTTATTGATGCCGATTTAAAAATGATTGAAGGAGCAAAAGAAACAGGAACGGATAGAATAGAGTTATATACTGAAAGTTATGCAAAGAATTTTTCTGACAATAAAGAAAAAGCAATTGCTCCATTTGCGGAAGCCGCAAAACTGGCAGCTAAATTAAATTTGGGATTAAATGCCGGGCACGACTTAAGCTTGGAAAACTTACAATTCTTTAAAGAACATTTACCGAACTTATTGGAAGTTTCTATTGGTCATGCACTTATTACCGACGCTCTATATTATGGTTTAGAAAATACTATAATGATGTACCGCAGAAAATTATCTGCCTGATGCAACTCGCCTTTAGAAAATACGGCAGCGGCCAACCACTTTTAATTTTACATGGTTTATTTGGACAAAGCGATAACTGGAACACACTTGCCAAACGTTTTGGAGAAAACGGATTTGAAACTTTTACAATCGACCAACGTAATCATGGATTATCACCACACAGCGATGTGTGGAATTACGAAGTAATGGCAGATGACATTAAAGAATTTATTGAAACGCATAAACTACAAAACCCAATTTTATTGGGGCATAGCATGGGCGGGAAAGTAGCCATGTATTTTGCAATGAAACACGAAAATGTTTTAGATAAATTAATTGTCGCAGATATGTCGCCCCGAAAATATGAGCTACACCATGTTGAGGTTTTAAAGGCACTTAATTCTGTAGATTTTTCTAAAATAAGCACGCGCAAAGAAGCAGAGAAGATTTTAATTGAATTTATTTCTGATTTTGGGACCAAACAATTTCTTTTAAAAAACATTTATTGGGAAGATACCGTAAGTAGTAAAATGAATTGGCGTTTTAATTTGAAGGTCATTTCAAAAAAGTATAACGAAATATTATCTGCGGTTCCTGAAAAAGTAAGTGACACACAAACTTTATTTATTCGCGGAGAAAAATCTAAATACATTTCAGATATTGATATTCTTGAAATAAAAAAGCGGTTTCCAAACTATAAATTAGAGACGGTTGCAAACTCCGGTCATTGGGTGCACGCAGATCAGCCAGAAAGTTTTTATCAAACCGTTATTAATTTCATAAAGTAAAATCTTTGTCAGTTCGTCCCGATACCTATCGGGAGCAGTCGAGAATCGGAAATCTTAAATCAATTTTAACTCTTTAAGCAAATTTTCAGTATTCATTGGTATCTCCAATCAATGGCCTTTAATACCCGCTTTTAATGCTCCTTCAACATGTTGTATAGAATCATCAATAAAAATAGTTTCGTTTGGTACTAAATTATTTTCAGATAGTATTTTCTGAAAGCACTCTACGTCCGGCTTTTTTAATCCCATACGATACGAGTAATAAACATTCTCAAATAAATTCTCAAATTCTTTTACCGGACAAATTTTCTCAATTAATTTTTCGTAAGCTTCAACATGTGTACAATTATTATTAGTCAGTAAAAATATTCTGTATTTGGTTTTTAAATTTTTAAGAAGCGCATAACTTTCTTCCGGAAAGGAAATCAACATGGAATTCCAGGCGGTTTTCAATTCTTGTTTCGATACATTTTTTAGTTTGGATAAGATTTTTAATTCTTTAAAAAAGGCATCTTCAGTAATTTTTCCTTTTTCAAAATCATTAAAAAGTTCTAGTTGTTTGGCTTGAGAGTAAATGGCATTAAAGTTTACGCAGTCTAGGTCTATAAAAGCTTTCTCGGTAAGGCGGTAATCAATATTCAGTAAAACCCCTCCTAAATCAAAGATTATGTTTTTAATTTTCATCGGGGCTTTTAAAATGAAACCCCGCTAAATTTATATTTAGCGGGGTTGTGCTCCCACTTGGGCTCGAACCAAGGACCCTCAGATTATGAGTCTGATGCTCTAACCAACTGAGCTATAGGAGCAAATCCCGATAGTTATCGGGAGGGGGGCAAAAGTACACTTTAAGAAGTAATTTTCAAATTTTTGTTTGCACTAAAATCTTCCTCTATAGAACCACTAAAACATCTTTTTTTTACCGCCTTCTTTGTTGACGATTTTGGAAATAATAGTAAAAGCAACCGTATGAAACTCCTTCAATGTATTTCCAAGTTGTTGTACATCTTCATCATCAACTTCATAAAGCCAATCAACCGTAACGCTTTTTCCGGCGGCTATAATTGTATCTAAATTTTTTAAAACATCATGAATAAATTTTACGGAGGTAGAATTTACATATTTAAAATCCAAAACTACTTTTGTCTCCGGATTTGGTTCTTTACTGTATTCATTAAACCAGTTTATTATATCAGAATAAAACCCAAGTGAATCATCAGAAAAGGAATACCCTTTGATTTCCATTTTCGAATTTTCTTTGTCTAAAATTACAAAGGGGGTTTGATCGGTTGCAGCTATACTTATTTTTCTCATTTTTAGCTATAAGGGCCTAGGCAAAAGTAAGAATTTTTTCCTCTTTTTAAAAGCATCTTATAAGCCAATAATTTTTTGTATTTTAGTAACTTATTTTTAACCCCATGTGGCGTTTTTTGGCTCGTATTATTTTACGTTACCGCATTGCAATGCTAGTAGTAGTATTTGCTATTACTGCGTTCATGGGGTATAAAGCTAAGGACGTCGAAATCACCTATAATTTTGCGAGACTTTTACCGGATAGCGATCCGGCAAGTGTTGACTATGATTATTTTAAAAATAAATTCGGGCAAGACGGTTCGGTCCTATTTATAGGCAGCGATATTACCCCGCTCAGAAAATTAGATGCCTTTAATGCCTGGTGCGAGTTAGGAGAAAAAGTTAAGAACGTAGAGGGCATTGTTGCTGTTGCTTCTGTAGCACGTTTGCAGGAATTTGTTTTAAACGATAGTCTGGGCAAGTTTGAAATGAAAAAACTTTTCGAACAAAAACCTAAAACACAGCAAGAACTGGATGAACTCTGGAAAAAAATTGAGTCGTTAAAATTTTATGAAGGACTTTTTTTTAATTCTAAAACTAACGCCACGGCCATGTGGATTACTTTCGGAAAAAAACTTCTAAATACTAAAAACCGGTTAGCTATTACTGATTCAATAACAAAATACGGCGATGCGTTTGCTGCTCAATCGGGTATTGATATACATTATTCGGGCATGCCTTATATACGAACCAATGTAGCCCGCAAGATTCAGCACGAGATGTCATTTTTTATGATTCTTGCTCTCATTGTTACAGGCGTAGTATTATTTGTATTTTTTCGTAATGCTTCTCCGGTATTATTTTCTTTACTTGTTGTTTCCTGCGGCGTAACTTTCTGTGTTGGTTTCATGGTTTTGATGGGGTACAAACTTAGTGTATTGAGTGTCCTTATTCCACCTCTTATCATTGTAATAGGAGTGCCTAACTGTATTTTAATTTTAAATAAATACCATACCGAGTTTACAAGAACAGGTAACCAGGTAAAATCGCTTCATCTTGCCATCGAGCGTACTAGTATTTCATTATTTTTCGCAAATTTTACTACCTCTATTGGCTTTGCAGTTTTCTGCGCAATAAAAAACAGCATCCTTTTCGAATTCGGACTTATAGCTTCGGTAAGCGTAATGGCAACCTATTTATTTTCTTTAGTAATGATACCTGCTATTTTCAGCTTTTTACCAAACCCTTCCAGAAAGCAAACGAAACATATAGAGGGGAAATTTTTGCGCAAATTACTTAACGGAGTAAGTCATTTAACAATTTACAAAAGACCACTCGTTTATACTATTACGCTTGTATTGGCTATAATAGGAATTTATGGTTTTACAAAAATTAAAGCAGTTGGGTTTGTTGTAGATGACCTTCCTAAAAAGGATCCGGTACTTACTGATATGCATTATCTGGAAGAACGTTTTGGGGGCGTTTTGCCTTTTGAAATTACGATTGATACAAAACGAGAGCGTGGTGTATTTATAAATAGTGGTCGTGCCATCTATCGTATAAATAAAGTACAAAAAATCCTTTCTCAATACCCTCAATTTTCGAAACCGCTGTCAATTGCCGAGGGAGTTAAATTTTTATATCAGGCTTATAAAAACGGTGATCCTAAATATTATCGCCTTCCATCGGTAACTGAATTAAGAAAAGTGGCAGAATATGCCCAACAGGATAGTACCGCAAGTAGCCAGCAATTATTAGCGTTTATTGATAGTAGCAGAAAGGTTACAAGAATAAGCGTTGCCATAAAAGATATAGGTTCAACTAAGATTAACGAACTGATAATAGAATTAAAACCAAGGATTGACAGTGCTTTTAATTACAGTTATGAGTTAAATAAGTGGATGGAAGAAAATGAGCGTTATGATATACGTTTAACCGGCAATTGTGTTATGTTTTTAAAAGGCAACGAATTTTTGGTAAGTAATTTAATTGATAGCGTTGGTCTGGCAGTTGCATTAATTGCCATGTTGATGCTTTCTTTATTTACATCGCCTCGTATGATTTTAATTTCAATTATCCCAAGCTTGGTTGCTTTACTGATAACCGCCGGAATTATGGGAATTTTTCATGTCGCTTTAAAACCGAGTACAATTTTAGTTTTTAGTATTGCCTTCGGTATAAGCAGCGATGGAACATTGTATTTTCTTACCAAATACAGGCACGAAATAAAAAGAAATAAACTAAGTATGTCACAAGCAGTATCACTTACCATACACGAAACAGGAGTAAGTATGATTTACACTGCCCTCATATTAACCTTTGGTTTTGGCATGTTTGGCTTTTCAAGTTTTGGAGGAACATCTTCGTTGGGAATTTTACTTTCCTTAACTTTGTTGGTGGCCTATGCAAGTAACTTAATTTTATTACCTTGTTTTTTACTTTCATTAGAAAAAAGTATTTTGCGAAAAGAAATTTTGAATGTGTCGGTAATTGATATTGATGAAGAAGATGAAGAAGAAAATTAAACATACTAGTTTATTTTTTATGCTTGTATTTTGCATTGCATTTGTGCAAAATTCGTTTTGTCAGGGGAATAAGTTGGCAAAACTTGATTCGTTACACCAAAAATTTGCAAAAGATTCGGCGTATATTCATAGGGTCAAAAAAATATCACCCTTATTTGCCCTGGATTCAAGACATTCTTTTATTCGTAATTCTACATCTAAAGTTGCGGTTGATTTTCAGGGATTTCAACTTGGGGTTACATTAAATTAAAAGCACAGTATGGGTATAGGCTTTTATTCTATGTTGCACGTACAAGAAACAAGCCCAATAGTTAATGAGCAGAAAAAAGTAGTAAAAATTAATATAAATATAGGGTACACAACTACCTTTTATCAATATGCTTTTACGCTTGGTAAACGTTGGGCATTTGGAATTCCAGTAGAAATTGGAGGTGGAAGTTATAAAATAACAGCTACCGATGCTTTGGGTAAGCGCGATACAAGTTTTACAGATACACTAAGCAGGGGAATTCTTTTATTTGGCACAGGTCTTAAAGTTGACTTTAAAGTTTTTAAATGGGTGGGGTTAAATTTAATGGGGGGGCGTAAGAATTGTTGGTGGGAATGAGCCGGAAAAAGTAAATTTGAACGGAGTATTTTACTCTTTTGGACTTAGTTTTTATGTAGGAGACTTCATAAAGTGGTATAAAGTTGGAAGAAAAAGACGTACATACAAGAAGGAAGTTGAAAAAATAATAAGTCCGGATAGTTTTTGGGATAAAAAATAAAATAAAAGGGAACACATGAAAGGAATAATTTTAGCCGGAGGTTCAGGCACGCGGTTACATCCGCTCACACTTGCAATGAGTAAGCAAATGATGCCGGTATACGATAAACCCATGATTTATTACCCGCTTTCAATCTTGTTGATGGCAGGTATTAATGAAGTATTAATAATTTCTACTCCAACCGATTTGCCAAATTTTGAAAGACTTTTAGGAGACGGCTCTCAAATAGGATGTAAATTTTCTTATGCTGTACAGGAAGTGCCTAACGGACTGGCGCAAGCTTTTGTAATCGGAGAAAAATTTATTGGTAAAGATAATGTGGCACTTGTTTTAGGCGATAATATTTTTCATGGACAAGGTTTAGGCAGACAATTACAAACGTGCAAAAATCCTGAAGGCGGAATAGTATTTGCTTATCATGTAAGCGATCCGGAACGGTACGGGGTAGTAGATTTTGATAAAAATCACAAAGCACTTTCAATTGAAGAAAAACCTGCTCATCCTAAATCAAATTACGCAGTACCGGGTTTATACTTTTACGATAACAGTGTTGTAGAAATTGCAAAAAATTTAAAACCAAGTCCACGGGGGGAATATGAAATTACAGATGTAAATAAAAAATACCTGGATGCGAATAAACTTCAAGTACGAATAATTGATCGTGGAACTGCCTGGTTAGATACAGGAACTTTTGCTTCACTTGCTCAGGCCGGACAATTTGTACAGGTTATAGAAGAGCGTCAGGGTTTAAAAATTGGATGTATTGAGGAGATTGCATTTAATATGGGTTACATTAATAAAGAGCAGTTGCATAAAATTGCACAACCATTAGTAAAAAGCGGTTACGGAACATATTTATTGAAGCTGGGCGAGCACTAAGAATGGAAAAAAAAAATTCTTATACAAAACTCAGTATCGAATTTGACGAATATTTTTCTCAAGTAATAAATGAATTTCCAAAGCAACCGGAGAATTTATATCAACCTGTAAATTATTTTTTAAACCTTGGTGGAAAGCGTATCCGCCCATTATTGACATTAATTGCGGCTGATTGTTTTAACGGAGATATCAAAAAAGTTTTACCGGCTGCAACAGCCATAGAATTGTTTCATAATTTTTCGTTGATACATGATGACATTATGGATAATGCGCCTTTGCGAAGAGGAAAGGAAACTGTCCATAGAAAATGGAACAGTAATATTGGAATTTTAAGTGGAGATGTTTTACTGGTAGAAGCTTACAGGCAACTAAATAAGTGTGATAGGGATATTGCCGTTGACTTGTATGAAATATTTTCTCAAACCGCTAAGGAAGTCTGCGAGGGCCAACAGTACGATATGGATTTTGAGAGCAGGGAAGATGTTACTCTTTCCCAATACATGGAAATGATAAAACTAAAAACAGCAGTGCTGTTAGCTTGTTGTTTTAAAATGGGAATTTTATGTACTGGAGCTTCAAATAAAACTGCTGAGTTGTTTTATGTTGCCGGAAAAAATTTAGGCATAGCATTCCAGCTGACAGATGATTATTTGGATGTTTTTGGCGACATAGTAAAAGTTGGCAAACAGAGTGGGGGAGACATTATCTCTAATAAGAAGACTTGGTTGTTATTAAAAGCATTGGAGTTAGCAAAACCCGAACATAAAAAGACTTTACAAATCTGGATTAAAAAAAAGGAATTTGATGCAAAGGAAAAAGTAACGGTCGTAAAAAATATTTTCTCAGAATTAAATTTAGGCGAAGTTTTAAAAACAGAAATCGATTTGTATTCCAACAAAGCATTTATTGATTTACGCGCCGCTTGTCCTAACGAGAAAAAAACAGAAACTTTTATTTCTTTCATTAAAACGTTGATGAACAGAGACAAATAAATGCACTAACCACATAGAGACATAGATATTTTTGTGTTAAAAAAAGGAAGAGATAGAAAATAAATTTTTTAAACATAGCTGTTTCTTAAATGAAACCGTTAATAATTTCAGAAGCGTCGCTTCAGAGCTATGTGAACCTTAATTTGCGCAACAATAACAAATAAATAAAAACTCTATGTTTATATGTGGTTAAAAAACCTCGGAGGAAATAACTAAAAATGAACGCAGAAAGAAAAACACCACCCGATTTTTTCGAAATGGTTTATCAAGTTGTTCGACTTATTCCCAAGGGTCGCGTTACCTCTTATGGTGCTATTGCAAAATATTTAGGCTCTGCGGGCTCATCTCGTTTAGTTGGCTACGCTATGAATGGTGCAGGAAGGAAAATGCCAAAAGTCCCGGCGCATCGGGTTGTAAACGGTGTGGGCCTGCTCAGCGGAAAATTGCAATTTGATACACCATACCAAATGCAGGAATTATTGGAGAAAGAAAAAATAAAAATTAAGAGGGATAAAGTAGTTGATTTTAATAATATTTATTGGGATCCAACGGAGGAGTTGAAAATCAAATAGAATTAGGCTAGCATTTTCATCGCTTTCTCAAGCGCGGCAATAAAAATATCAATCTCTTCCTTAGTATTGTAAAAGGCAAAGGAAGCTCGTATCGTGCCTGGAATACCGAAATGTTTCATTAAAGGCTGAGTACAATGATGTCCGGTGCGCACTGCAACTCCTTGTTTATCGAGTATAGTACCAATATCAAAAGGATGAATATCTTTTACATTGAAAGAAATAACAGCGGCTTTGTGTTCGACATCGCCGTAAATTTTCAACCCTTCAATCTTTTTTAATTTTTCGGTAGCGTAAAGCATTAACTCATGCTCATAGTCGGCAATTGCTTTCAAACCGATAGCATCAATATAGTTCAGCGCCGCAGCTAAGCCAATAGCTCCTTCTATGTTTGGCGTTCCTGCCTCAAAGCGTAATGGACCTTCAACATATTCTGTTTTTTCAAATGAAACAGTTTTTATTGTCCCGCCACCAACCTGGTAATTAGAAAATTTTTCCAACCAGTTTTGTTTGACGTATAAAACACCAATACCAGTGGGACCAAAAACTTTGTGACCACTAAAGCAATAAAAATTGCAATCTAAATTTTGCACATCAACGTTCATGTGAGGGATGGCCTGCGCGCCGTCTAAAAACACAGGAATGTTTTTTTGTTTTGCCTTTGCAATAATTTCTTTCACGGGATTTATTATTCCGGTTGTATTGGAAACATGTGTAACTGAAATAAGTTTTGTCTTTACAGAAAGTAATTTTTCAAATTCAGAATAAATTAATTCTCCGTTTTCATTCACGGGAATTATTTTAAGTGTAGCGCTTTTCTCGTCACACAAAACTTGCCAGGGAAGAATATTGGAATGATGCTCCATTTCCGAAAGAATAATTTCATCACCTTTCCCAATGAATTTACTGAAACTGTGAGCAACCAGATTTACACTTTCGGTTGTACCACGTGTAAAAATAATTTCGTTAGTTGAAGAGGCATTAATGTGTTTACGAACTGTTTCACGAGCTTTTTCGTAATGTTCTGTTGCACGCTGACTAAGTGTGTGTACGCCCCGGTGAATGTTGCTGTTTTCTTCCGAGTAATATTTTACGATAGCATCAATTACCTGTTTTGGTTTTTGTGAAGTAGCTCCATTGTCAAAATAGACAAGGTCTTTGCCATTTATCTTAGACTTTAAAATCGGAAAATCTTCTCTTATTTTTTTAACGTCCAGAGAACTATTTTTAGGAATAGTTTGCATGGCTGTTTAGCTGACTAAAGATTGCTCAAATAGTTCAGACACTTTTTCTTTTACAGATTCAATTTTCAGCTGACCAATAACTTCATGAGCAAATGCGTATAATAAAAGTTTACGCGCAGTCTCTTCGCCAATACCGCGCGATTTTAAATAGAACATAGCATTTGTATCAATTTTACCGGTAGTTGTTCCGTGCGAACACTTTACATCATTAGCATAAATTTCTAATTCAGGTTTTGCATTTACAGTTGCATCATCACTCAGTAAAATATTTTTACTGCTTTGGTAAGCGTTTGTTTTTTGTGCATCACGTTCCACAAAAATCTGGCCGTTAAAAACAGCGATCGATTTTCCGCTGGCAATTCCTTTATATAATTCGTTACTCTGACAGTTTGGTTTTAAGTGGTCAACTAAAGTATGGTTATCTACTAATTGTGTCCCATTGGTAACAAATAGTCCGAATAAATGCGTTTCGGCAAACTGACCATCAATAGCCGTATTTAAATTATTACGAACTAAAGCTCCGCTGAATGTAAAACAAGAATTTGTGTAATTGCTAAATGTTTTCTGGTTGACTTTTGTTGTATTTACAGAGTAATTGTTTTCTCCGGCATTTTGAACTAGGGTGTGATTACAATGTGCATGTTCTCCAACAAATATTTCGGTTACGGAATTAGAGAAGGATTTATTGTTTGTAAAACAGAAAAACTCGGAAATCTTAACCTGCGCATTTTTTTCAACCACGATTAAATTTCTTGTATTGAAAAGTAAATTTCCTTCCGATGAATTGATATGGTGAATAACAATCGGTTTTTCTACAATAGATGTAATATGTAAAAAGAAACCACGGTCGGCATAAGCTGTATTAAGTGCGATTAAAACATCGCTGTTTGTTGGAGCGTATTTTGTTAAATGTTTTTTTAAAATTTCAATCGGTGTTTTGTCGATAGCTGAAAAACTTGCTTTGTCAGGTGCTTCGGAAACATCAATCAGTTTTCCGTTTACAACGTAAATATTATGAGCGTCTTTAATGAAATACTTTTTCTTTAAGTCTGAAATCTCTGTTGCGATTTCTTTCCCACTGATAGTTTTGAATTCTTTGCGTAAAATTGCTTCTATGTTGCAGTATTTATAATCCTCATGTTTTGAATTAGGGATTCCTTTTTCCTCTAAATATTGTAAAGCAATACCAATTTCGGCGGCAGGCATAAAATTTGCTTTGCCGGATGATTTTGCTAACTCCTCTAAAAAATTGTGGGTAAATGTAAGTTTATCCGTTACCATTATACTGTTGCGGTATCGTATTTCTTTTTAATCTCGTCGTAACCGTGTGCCTCTAACTCAAGCGCTAATTCTTTGCCGCCACTTTTTACAATTTTTCCATTGTAAAGAATGTGAACGAAATCTGGAACAATATAATCTAACAAACGTTGGTAATGTGTAATTACTATGGTAGCGTTATCTTTTGTTTTTAATTTATTTACACCTGCTGCAACAATGCGCAGGGCATCAATATCTAAACCGCTGTCGGTTTCATCTAAAATGGCGAGCTTAGGTTCAAGCACTGCCATCTGAAAAATTTCGTTTCTTTTTTTCTCACCTCCGCTAAAACCTTCATTTACGCTACGATTGGCAAGCTTACCGTCTAGTTCAACTAATTTTTGTTTTTCCTTTATCAGCGCTAAAAAATCTTTCGCTTCAATCACGGGCAATTTCCTATAAGCACGAATTTCATTAAGAGCAGTACGCAAAAAATTTACATTACTTACGCCAGGAATTTCTACCGGATATTGAAATGCTAAAAATAGCCCTTCGCGCGCTCTGTCTTCAGGAGAAAGATCCAATAAATCTTTTCCGTTAAAAGAAACCTCTCCGCCTGTAACATCATAATCTTCTCTACCGGCAAGTACAGCCGATAAAGTGCTTTTGCCTGAACCGTTCGGGCCCATAATAGCATGCACTTCACCGGCTTTTACTTCCAAAGTAATTCCTTTCAGAATTTCCTTACCGTTAATTTCAGCTTTAAGATTTTTTATATTTAACATTAATTAAAAATTAGAAACGGGAGAACTTGTATAATCTAATGTGTTCCCGAAATTATCAGGCTGAACAGAATTTCCGTCAACTTCTTTTACGCTGCGATTTTGTTGTACGAAAGGTTTACGAACTTTTCCTTTGCGCGCATCTTCTTTGTATTGAATAAGACCGGAAACTAATTTATCGGTATGATCAATCAGTGGTTGAATTTCTGAACTATTTAAAGCATCAACCATTCCTAAATCTACGGCAACAGCTAACGCAGTTTTAAATTCAAAAATACTTTCGCGGGCTTCATATAAATTTTCGAGCGACTGTATGCGTTGTTTCACACCATAACTACGAGCTATGCTGTAAGAAACTTCGAGAACAGATTCGATCATTTTTTCTTTTAAAATGGGGTCGGCATTTGTAGCACTTGCCATTTTGTAAGCAGTTGTTGCCAACTCTTTTGCTTTTTGCCAAGCAACTAAATCTTCGATGTTGCCTTTTTTTTCTGCGGGTGTTTGTGTGTTTGTGTTTTCCATGGTATTTAGTAGTTAGTATTTAGGATGCAAGTTTAAAATATTAATTCGAAATAATCATACTTTTATACGTTAAAAATTAGCCTACGCTTCCTTCCAGACTTACGGCCAATAATTTTTGAGCTTCTACGGCAAATTCCATTGGTAATTGCTTAAATACTTCTTTACAATAACCATTTACGATAAGCCCTACCGCTTTTTCGGTATCAAGCCCGCGCTGTTTACAATAAAAAAGCTGGTCTTCTCCAATTTTAGAGGTAGTTGCCTCATGCTCAACTATGCCGGATTTATCTTTTATTTCTATATACGGGAAAGTATGTGCTCCGCATTTATCGCCCATTAATAAACTATCGCATTGCGAAAAGTTGCGCGCACCGGTTGCTCCTTTTTGTATTCTGACTAATCCACGATAACTATTATTACTAAATCCGGCTGAAATACCTTTTGAAATAATTGTTGAACGGGTATTTTTACCAATATGAATCATTTTTGTTCCGGTATCGGCTTGCTGGTAATTATTTGTTACGGCTACTGAATAGAATTCTCCAATGGAGTTATCGCCTTTTAAAATTACGGAAGGATATTTCCAAGTGACAGCAGAGCCTGTTTCTACTTGTGTCCATGAAATTTTAGAATTTGCCTCTAAACAAATGCCTCGCTTGGTAACAAAATTAAAAATGCCACCTTTTCCTTCCTTATCACCGGGATACCAGTTTTGTACGGTACTGTATTTTACTTCTGCGTTTTTATGAGCAATAATTTCTACGATAGCAGCGTGCAATTGATTTTCATCACGTGCAGGCGCAGTACAACCTTCTAAATAGGAAACGTAAGAATCTTCTTCGGCAACAATTAAAGTGCGCTCAAACTGACCGGTACCTGATGCGTTAATTCTGAAGTATGTAGAAAGTTCCATTGGACAACGAATACCTTTAGGGATGTAACAAAATGAACCATCTGTAAAAACGGCGCTGTTTAATGCTGCATAAAAATTATCGGTATAAGGCACAACCATGCCCATGTATTTTTTAATTAAAGCTGGATGCTCTTGAACTGCTTCGCTGAAAGAGCAAAAAATAATTCCTTTTTCGGCAAGTGTTTCTTTAAAAGTAGTTTTTACAGAAATACTGTCAATTACCGCATCAATGGCAATATTACTTTGTACACCGCTAATCCGTTTTTGCTCTTCAAGTGAAATACCAAGTTTTTCAAATGTTTTTAAAAGTTCAGGATCAACCTCATCTAAACTATTTAAAGTCTTTTTTTGTTTTGGAGCAGAATAGTAAATAATTTTATTGAAACTTGGTTTTTCATATTTTACATGTGCCCATTTAGGTTCTTCTAAAGTAAGCCAATGGCGATAAGCTTTTAATCGAAATGCAAGCATCCACTCAGGTTCGTTTTTCTTTTTAGAAATAAAACGAATAATATCTTCACTTAAACCAGCAGGAGCATTATCAGCCTCGATATCTGTTACAAAACCGTACTTATAATCGCTGTTAATGTGGTCTTCTAAAATATCGGTTGACATGTTGTGTATTCAAAAAAAAGTATAAAAGGGCACATATATTAAACAGAAAAACTTTCTCCGCAACCGCAGGTACGCGATGCGTTGGGGTTTATAAAAACAAATCCTTTTCCGTTAAGGCCACCCGTGTAATCCAGTTCCGTACCAACAAGATATAAAAAGCTCTTACGATCCACCACAACCTTCATTCCCTTGTCTTCAAAGGTCTGATCGCCCTCTTTCATCTGGTTATCAAAAATCAAGTTATAGGTAAGTCCTG
>CAZZEI010000008.1:0-42916 GCA_964653165.1 uncultured Flavobacteriaceae bacterium
TCAAACGTACTTGTCTACCAATTTCAACATCCGGGCAAATTAATTTGCAATTTTAAGAATTGACAATTTTAAAATTTTAAAAATAAATGACTACACCGACAATCTTTACACCTGTAAAAGTACAAATTATAAAATAAAAAGCCCCTCTGCAAATTGCAAAGAGGCCTTTGTATTCTGTATTTTTTTTCCCCATAGGGGAGATGTCGCGTAGCGACAGAGAGGCTTTTTACTTTTTCTCGTCTTTTACTTCTTCGTAATTTACATCCTGTACGTTTTCATCGCCGGTTTTTGCACCTTCTGCATTTTGTTGTGCTCCACCCTGTTGCTGTTGTTGGGCATTCATTGCATCATACATTTCTTTTGATGCTGCTTCCCAAGCTGTGTTTAATGTTGCAAGTGTAGTTTCAATCTTTGCCATATCTCTTGCAGCATGCGCTTCCTTCAATTCTTTAAGCGCAGCTTCAATAGGATCTTTTTTCTCAGCAGGAATTTTATCTCCATACTCCTTCAATTGTTTTTCTGTCTGAAAAATAGTTGAATCGGCCTGGTTATATTTTTCTACTTCTTCTTTTGCTTTTTTATCGGCATCGGCATTTATCTCAGCTTCTTTCTTCATTTTCTCAATCTCTTCCTTGCTCAAACCCGAACTCGCTTCAATACGAATATTCTGAACTTTACCGGTAGCTTTATCTTTTGCCGATACACTTAATATTCCGTTTGCATCAATATCAAACATAACTTCAATTTGCGGCACACCGCGTTGCGCAGGCATAATACCATCTAAATTAAATTGTCCGATAGTACGATTGTCTTTTGCTAACGGGCGCTCCCCCTGCAATACATGTAATTGTACCGACGGTTGATTATCACTCGCAGTAGAAAATGTTTCTGTTTTTTTACTCGGAATAGTTGTGTTTGATTCAATCAATTTTGTAAACACTCCACCAAAAGTTTCTATACCTAATGATAGCGGAGTAACGTCTAACAACAGCACGTCTTTTACATCGCCGGTTAAAACACCGCCTTGTATTGCTGCACCAATGGCAACTACCTCATCCGGATTAACTCCCTTGTTAGGCGCTTTACCAAAATATTTTTCTACTGCTGCCTGTACTGCAGGAATACGCGTAGAACCTCCCACTAAAATAATTTCATCAATATCTGAATTTGATAAGCCTGCATTTTTCATTGCTGATTTGCAAGGCTCGATAGTACGCTGAATTAAACTATCAGCTAACGCTTCAAATTTTGCGCGCGATAATGATTTCACTAAGTGTTTAGGAATTCCGTTAACGGGCATTATGTAAGGTAAGTTTATCTCTGATGTTGTAGTACTTGATAATTCTATTTTAGCTTTTTCTGCAGCTTCTTTTAAACGTTGCAATGCCATTGGGTCCAGACGTAAATCAATTCCCTCATCTTTTTTAAATTCATCAGCCAACCAGTCAATAATTACATGGTCAAAATCATCTCCGCCTAAGTGTGTATCACCATCGGTTGATTTTACTTCAAAAACTCCTTCTCCCAATTCAAGCACACTAACGTCGTGCGTACCCCCGCCACAATCAAACACAACAATTTTCATGTCTTTACCTTTTTTGTCCATGCCGTAAGCAAGGGCAGCAGCAGTTGGTTCGTTAATTATGCGACGTACTTTTAATCCTGCGATTTCGCCGGCTTCTTTGGTTGCCTGACGTTGTGCGTCATTAAAGTATGCGGGAACTGTAATCACAGCCTCGGTTACTTCATAGCCTAAAAAATCTTCAGCCGTTTTTTTCATTTTTTGTAAAACGATAGCCGAAATTTCTTGCGCGGTATAATTA
This sequence comes from uncultured Flavobacteriaceae bacterium, assembly GCA_964653165.1. GTDB lineage: Bacteria > Bacteroidota > Bacteroidia > B-17B0 > Aurantibacillaceae > PALSA-968. The sequence goes on from CAZZEI010000008.1 coordinate 1,824, forward strand.
CGATCGTCAATAACTATACGGGGTGTATTATTATCTCCTTTTACAACGCTATAAGGCATACGCTTAATTTCTTTAGCGCTTTCATCAAAGTTGAGTCCCATAAACCGCTTAATAGACGATATTGTCTTTTTTGGATTTGTAATTGCTTGACGCTTAGCGGGATCTCCTACCTTACGCTCACCCCCTTCAACAAACGCTACAACACTTGGGGTTGTACGTTTTCCTTCGTTATTTGCTATAACCACTGGTTCGCTGCCTTCCATAACAGATACACAGCTATTGGTTGTTCCTAAGTCTATTCCTATAATCTTTGCCATAATAAATGATGTTTAATAATTTAATAGAGGAAAGTCAATGATTATGCCAACGGGCTTAGAATAGGGTTAAAACTGACAAGGTGTCATTTAGTCACAAGGTAGGAGGGTTTCGCCAAAGCCATAAAAGCGTAAAGGGCAGGTAATTTTGTCTTTAGAAAGCCTATCTAAACAAGGTGCCGTTTTAAGTTTTTTCACCAAATTATATTGTCTGCGAGAAGAAAATACTCCTACTCCATCCTTAATATTCCCATAACTGGGTTTATCCTGCGAAAGTGTTGTTGTATTATTTACCTGATTATATAAACTAACATCAAAACCTGCAGCATTCATCATAAAATGTACGCTATCGGCAATTCTATGATCTATGTTTGCATCAACATGAATTTCGTTGGCAATATTGTTAATCATCCCATTCCCCAGATAAGAAAGGTCTACTAGCTCTCCCCCAAGCGTTTGCTTGGTATATTGGGTACCCAAAGGAAAATCAACATATTTAGAAGCCGAAGGCCCTGCAAAATAATATTCGGAATAAAAAAATCGTAAAGTTACGCCACAAACCCCCGAATTTATAGGCGACCCAAATTTACAGTAAACATTGCCATTATTCCCTGAAGGAATAATATTTATAGATTGTATTACAGTAAGAGGATTTGACACTAATATGCTTTGTTGCGAACCCCCATAAGTTAATTGGCTTTTAAAATCGCCAATAAGACTGATAGCTGTATTAGATGAAAAATCTTTCCCGCTTTTATTAGAATGAATCATAAGTTGATACTGGCTATCATCAAATAATTTGTGATTGGTTTTATATAAAAGTTGTTCCGTATTAAAAACACCAGGATCTACTTGATTGCTTGTTTCAGTTAATACTATCTCCATTGCCGTAGTGGCCGGAACATCAACTGAAATCTGAGCCCCATTTTTAAACCGCAGCAGCGTAACCTTTAATTCGTTGGGTTTAAAATAAACTGAATCTTGGTTTTGCGCCATTACCATGGCATTACCTTCTCCCAAAAAAACGCGTTGTATTCGTACGTACTGTACGGTATCATCCTGATTTAACAAGCCGTAAACGGCCACGCTCTCTTTATAAGGCGCCAAAATATCCAATTTATTATGGCAACTCGCAAAAGAAAGGGCAATTAACCCAATAAAAACCGCCTTTTTTAGCATGCCGCAAATGTAAGTTTTTTATCTGTAATCCCGATAGCTATCAGGATAATAGCTACTTTTGTTTTTCCCAAAGGGATCCCTACGGGAATATCTGGTAGGTTTAAACAAATAAGTGGTATGTCGGCAGCAAAAAAGGAGTTTAAAAAAATAACTACGCGCTCTTTACAGGAGATGAAAAGCGGTGGCGAAAAGATTTCTATGCTTACAGCATACGATTTTACCATGGCTAAAATACTTGACCATGCGGGTATTGATGTGATTTTGGTGGGTGATAGCGCAAGTAACGTTATGCATGGACACGAAACTACGCTTCCTATTACTTTAGATCAGATGATATTTCACGCTGCATCTGTTGTTCGCGCGATTGAAAGACCTTTGGTTGTTGTTGATTTACCTTTTGGAACCTATCAGGGTAATTCTAAAGAAGCGCTTAATTCTGCTATACGTATTATGAAAGAAAGTGGTGCTCATGGGGTAAAATTAGAGGGTGGTAGAGAGATAAAGGAATCGGTTGAGCGAATTTTATCTGCCGGGATTCCGGTAATGGGGCATTTGGGATTAACGCCACAGTCTATTTATAAATTCGGAACTTATAATGTTCGTGCTAAAGAAAAAGATGAAGCCAAAGAACTGCTTGAAAACGCTCATATATTAGAAACCACCGGTTGTTTTGCTTTAGTGCTCGAAAAAATTCCGGCAACATTAGCAGGCAAGGTTGCTAAAGAATTAACTATTCCCGTAATAGGAATTGGTGCCGGAAATAAAGTAGATGGTCAGGTTTTAGTTACGCATGATATGTTGGGTATGACCAACGAGTTTAACCCGCGATTTTTAAGAAGATATTTAAATCTGTACGATCAGATGAAAAAAGCTACAGAAAAATACATTCAAGATATAAAGACAAAAGATTTTCCGAACGATAAAGAGCAGTATTAATACAATTTACGATTTTAAGATTGATGATTTTATTATTTAAATACACAAATCGTAAATAAACAAATTGTAAATTATTTAAAATGCATCCTAAGGTAAAAGAGTTTAACGCGTATCGTTCTAAAATGAACGATTTGATATTGAGTAAAGATAACCTGGTAATTAAACGTTTGTATAATTTAGATTCGAATACATACGCTGCAGGTGCATTGCCCGTTAAAACAAAAGAAATGCTTGGACTTGTTGCCAGTATGGTTTTGCGTTGCGATGACTGCATAAAATATCATTTAGAAAAAAGTTTTGAAGCCGGTGTAAGTACAGCGGAGTTATATGAGGTTTTTGCAGTGGCCAATATTGTTGGAGGCACGATAGTAATACCACACACGCGCCGTGCTGCCGAATACTGGGAAGTATTACAAAACAACTAATGCATTTTTCGGATGGGGAAATAGGCAAAATAATTACGGATAAAATTTTCGCCATTAGTTATAAAAAAATTTCTTCTGAAGAAGAAGCGCTGGTTGAAAGCGGAATTTTAAGTTCTATTACTGTTGTAGAACTGGCAGTTGAATTAGAAAAAATATTTTCAGTTTCCATTTCGTTTATGGAAATAAACAAAGATAATTTCAATACTATGGCCGCTATAAAACATCTTATCGTAAAAAAATTAGTTTAGAATTTTTCTACAAATGAAAATGGTTTTTCTATATCTAATGGCAGCAGCCTATTTGGCCGCAGGTATTTATCATTTTGTTCAGCCTGGCTTTTATAAAAAATTAATGCCAAATTACTTGCCCTATCACATTCAACTAATATATATTAGCGGCGTGTGTGAAATTTTATTAGGATTATTGCTGTTACCTGCAAGCACGCGCATATTTGCGGCATGGGGAGTTATTGCTTTGTTAATAGCCATTTTTCCGGCAAACATTCAAATGGCTATAAATTTTTGGCAGAGAAAAAATCCCCATTTATGGATTGCGTTATTGCGGTTGCCACTTCAATTCCTATTAATTTGGTGGGCTTATATTTACACTAAAAATACAGATTAATGTTTTTTGACGTAGCCACAAAAATATTTAAAGAAGAAAATGAAGGAGCAGATAAAATTGCTTTTGTTGCGGCAGACAAATCATTAACGTGGAAGGAATTAAAAACACTTTCAGATAAAATTTGTGAAAATATTAAAAAAATAAATATCCCAAAAGGTTATCTGGTTTTAGTTTACGGAGATAAGGAAGCTTTTTTTTTGGCAAGCATTTTATCCTGCTACAGAATGAATTTGTGTTTTGTTCCACTTAATCCCACATTACCCAAAAACCGCATCGAAAAAATTATTGAGCAAACAAAAAGTGAAATACTGATTAACGGTGGAGATTACAGTAATGCTCCAAGCGTAACCCTGATTATTGGAAAAGATATGATTGAAGCAAAACCGGCCTCCTTCTCCCCACCAAACATACAAGGCGTTTGTTATATTCTCTTTACCAGCGGTAGCAGCGGAGAACCAAAAGGCGTATTACTTTCTGATGAAAATATTATTTCTTTCACGCAATGGTTTGTAAAAAATTTTCACGCTAGTGAAAAGACCACTTTTATTAACCATGCTGATTTTTCATTTGATATTTCCTTAGCTGATTTTTTCGGTGTTTTGCAATCCGGTGGGACAGCAATTTTCAATTCTTCTGAAATAAGTTCAAATACAAATTTACTGTTTGACAGAATAAATAAATACAAGGGCAACTACTGGAACTCTACTCCCTCTTTTGTTTTTAAATGCCTTGCCGATAAAAATTTTAAAGAACAAAACTTGCCGAGCATCCAACAATTTGTTTTATCCGGAGAAAATTTATCTACTCAACTTGTAAAAGATTTGAAAATGCGTTTTCCAAAAGCGCGAATCATAAATGCGTATGGTCCCACAGAGGCAACGATTTACGCAAGCTGTGCTGAGGTGACAGATGAATTACTTAAAGAAAATTCGCTGCCAATTTGCAAAGTTAGTGAAGAAACTATTTCTTTGCAAGAAGATGAAATTATCATTTCGGGAAATACGGTAGGTATGGGTTACCTAAATAGCGAAGCGCTGACAAAAGAAAGGTTTTTAACAACTGGAAATAAAAATTCTTTTCGGACAGGAGATTTAGCTTTTATAAAAAACGGTTACGTTTATTTTAACGGAAGAAAGGACGAACAAATAAAATTTAACGGCTATCGTATTGAGCTAAATGAAATAAAATGCGCTTTAGAAAAAATTGATTTTATTTTACAAGCTGAGTGCGTTCCTATTATTATTGATGAAAAAATTAAACGGTTAATTGCTTTTGTAAAGTTTACACTATCGCCACCGTCAGAAGAAGAAGTTATTTCTATTGCTGATGTTTTAAAAAGAGGGTTGCCCAACTATATGATTCCATCTGAAATAATTGTGGTGAAAGAATTTCCACTTACCACAAGCTTTAAAGTTGATAAGAAAAAGTTGCTTAGTGATTATTAAAAAGATAAGAACTATCTCTTTTTACAAATTAACAGAATACTGCAAGCCTAAAATATAATTATGTTCCGGGTTTTTAATATAAAATTCGTTTTGTATTAAATAATAAATACTAAATGTATTGTTACTGTTTATTTTATAATCAATCCCTGCGGCATACCTTAAACGATGAATTTCATTATTGTATTCCGAACGCTTGCTGTAAGGAATGCTAACCTGATATCTTGCTTCGTAGGAAATAAACGGCACAATTTTTTTGTCGAGATCTAGCTTTAGCTCAAGTTTATGTCTTAGGAATTGCTCCGCATAGCGTCCGTTCTCGCTTGTATTATAATCCTTTACTTCTGCCTGATAACGAAGCCGATTTGAAATAGACACGCGTCCAAGCTTCCTTTTATAAGTTACATCAACCGAAATACGATGCCTGAAACTAAATTCATTATCCAGTGTGTATTTTTCAATGGCTCTATATACAAGCTCGGCTTTTAAATTTTTTGTTAACTTATATCCAATCCCAAGGTTGGTATAAAATAAATTTAGTCGCGAATAATTTTCCTTTAAACGAAATTCTTGATCAAGTGTTAAGAATATTTTTTTATTTACCTCTTTTTGAAACGAAAGGGTATTCCACATTCCGGCGTCAGAATTGTTTTGCGAAAATGCCAATGAAAAATTGAATAGTATTAGTAAAAGATAAAACGCCCTGTACATGTTCCTATTTATAAACGGTAATTTTATCCAGCGTGATTTTTTGCTTTTTTGCCGTAATACTCACTTCCTTTATGATAGCTATTTCTCCCGAAGCAGCTATAAGGGTTTTGTCTTTCGAAAACATATAAATTTTATACTTACCCTTTCGTAAATATCTAAATTCATATTCGCCTTTGTAGTTTGTTTTTGTTTTATCACTATAACTAACGTCGTCCCCATAAATAATGTACACATCATAATCTGTAGCATCGTATTGTCCAATAAGGACAGCAAAAGTTGCGTCCCAGTCCTCCATCCATACAGTTCCATAAATGCTTGAATTACCCCCCTCACCTGCTGTTTTCTTACAGGAAATCATTGCTGCCGTAAGAATAATTACAAAACCGGCTTTTTTTAAAAAATTCTTCATGTTTAGATTTACCATTAATTTAAAGTTAAGAATCTATATCCTAAATGCATCTGAAATTTTATCTTTTCAGGAATTTACACCTGTAAAAATAAAAATATATTTCTATTTTCTTACTAATTTAATTTCCTTCCATTTTCGTTACTCTATCTTGTGTTTCCTTCTAAATAGTTTTTTACCCGACTAAAATGCACTATCTTCGTGTTTGTTATAATTTAGCAAAATGCGCCAAAGAATTGAAGATGCCCTTAACACAATACGACCCTACTTAGAGGCCGATGGCGGAAATGTAGAGTTATTGGAAATTACCGCAGACAATGTTGTAAGGGTTGAGTTGCATGGTGCCTGCAAAACCTGTAGCATGAGTGCCATGACAATGAAGGCCGGTATTGAAGAAACCATAAAACGAGCTGTCCCCGAAGTAACAAGAGTAGAAGCGGTTAACTATTAAAAAATGAAGTACGTTTTCTTTTCATTTTGTTTTATTTTTTTAAACTGCGCCTTATTTTCCCAATCCAAACGCCTTGCATTACAAATTAAAACTGATGACAAACCAAGTTTACACGGTTTTAGCTATTGGCAACAAATAAAAATTTCTACTAAAGACACTTCCTTTACAGTCCCTTTACATCGTTCTAATCCCGATGTTTTTAAAAACTTAAAAGCCGGAACATACTCGATAACTGTTTCTTCTATGTTCAATCATCAAATTACAAAAAAAGTAGCGTTGAATAAAAAAACACCGCTAACAAAAATTAAAGGTCTTGCCGCTTTTTATTCAAAAGCTCCTGAAACTGCTCAGCTCAGCGAAAAAATTAAACTTACTGATACCCTTTATATCATTTTCAGCACTACCCAAAACGAAAGCGCAAAAGAAAAACTGGGTATAACAAAAATCAAAGCCGGATACAATGTTATGCAATACAAAGGCATAAGCAATGAAGTGTTTCAGGAAATGCAGATTAGCGAGGCTACCTATAAAACTGTAATTAAATTTGAGGCAGATGGAAAAAAAGCCAATTCGCCAAAAGCAGAAACAGCCACCATTGCCGAAGTTTATACTATTGAATTAAATAAAGCCATTTCCACATTTATTGTTCCCGGTAATTGGGACGGAATGAATAGCCTGAAGAGCATATTGTTGCTTGTTGAACAAAAATAAACACCCTCTTTATGCCACGCAAAGAAGGCCCTCCTCTGGAAGAACGAATGCAAAGAGCCAAAGAGCTTTTTGAATTAAAACAAAGGCAAAAAGAGAAAAACATACTGGAACTTTACTCTTCCCGCATTTATAAATTAGCGAGAAAAACCTGTATCGCGTTTTTATGGATATCGCAATTAATACTAATAGATTGGCTTTTACCATTCAGAGAAGAAAAAGATGTTATATCTGGCGGATATTTTAATGCAAATACCTACAACGACCGAGGCATTGGAGGAATTACAGCCTTTAAGCTTTCTACCTTATTTATTAAAACACAAAAGGGCTATAAATTTACAGTAGAGTACCCAGATGAAACTAAAGAACCCGGCGTAAAGGACACCATTGTTATTTATAAAAGTCTCTTATTGGTCGATTTTAAAAAAATGGGTGCTCCGCGAATAAATGAAACCTTCCTAATATGTAATGCCGTAACCTATAAATTTTTGCCCATAATCGTCCTTTTTTCAGCCATAGCAGCCTTGTTTTTATTTATAAAAAACATAGAAGTGAAGGTTTTTGCCTGGCTTGCCTTCATTTGTACCCTTTCTGGGGGTGTTTTTTTGATTTATTACCTTATTATGACCTATCAATAAGGATATTTCTTACATTTCGGAATAATTTGTAGATTTAAAAAAAATTCTGAAAAATTAACGTTGATTAGAAAAAAATAATACCCTTAAATCATGGGAACAATGGAAGCAACGCAAACAGGCACAAAAAACTTTTTTATCCTTTACAAACCAAAGGATATTGTAAGCGGAGATTTTTATTACGCATTATCGCACAAACGTGCCGGCGGAAATAAAGAAATTTTTTATATATGTACAGCAGATTGTACCGGGCACGGTGTACCGGGAGCATTCATGAGTATGTTAGGTATTTCTTTTCTTAATGAATCTATCATGGAAAAAAATATTCTGCATCCAAATGAGATACTTGACAACATGCGTACAGAGATTATTAATTCGCTTAACCCCGAAGGAAGCGAAGAAGAAAGTAAAGACGGTATGGATTGCGTACTCTGCGCTTACGATTTTGAAAATTTAAAACTCGAGTTTGCAGCCGCTAACAACCCACTTTGGCTTGTGCGCGATGGTAAAGTAACCGAATATAAGGCCGATAAAATGCCGGTAGGAAAATACCACGATGCAGCAGGTGCATTTACTATGCAAACTATCGATTTAAAAAAAGGTGATATCGTTTATACATTTACCGACGGTTACGCCGATCAGTTTGGCGGACCAAAAGGAAAAAAATTCAAATACAAACAATTAGAAGATTTGTTATTGACTAACAGTAATAAACCATTGGAAGAACAAAAAGAAATACTTAACACAAAATTTAAAGAGTGGAGAGGTAACCTTGAGCAGGTTGATGATGTTTGTGTTATTGCAATTCAAATATAATATCTTTTATATATAATCATTTTGTAAACCCCGATAATACTATCGGGGTTTATATTTACTAAAGGTTTTGTACCTTTGCCCTCTTCAATCTAAAAAATGATTTCTACTGATATAGCTATTGTTGGTGCAGGACCGGTAGGTTTGTTTGCAGTGTTTGAGTGCGGACTATTAAAAATGCGTTGTCATTTAATTGACTATTTGCCGCAAGCAGGGGGACAACTTACTGAGATTTATCCCAAAAAACCCATTTACGACATTCCCGGTTACCCAATTGTAATGGCACAGGAACTGGTTGACCATCTTTTAAAACAAGCAGAGCCATTTAAACCAGGTTATACTTTTGGAGAACGTATTGAAAGTCTGGAAAAAAAGGCAGACTGCGATTTTTTGCTTACCACCAATATGGGAACACAAATACACAGTAAAGTAGTTGTGATTGCAGGAGGACTTGGATGCTTTGAACCTCGCAAACCTGAAACTGAAGGATTAGAAAATTTTGAAAATGGAAAAGGCGTTGCCTATATGGTGCTTGATCCTGAAAAATACAGAAACAAAAAAGTTGTTTTGGCCGGCGGTGGCGATAGCGCATTAGATTGGGCCATTTTTCTTGCTCCAATTGCAAAAGAACTAACGCTTATTCATAGAAGCGAATCTTTTAGAGGCGCTCCCGATTCTGTAAGCAAGGTGATGAACTTAGCTGCAGAAAATAAAATAAATTTAATCCTTAATACCAACCTTACAAAAGTGAGCGGTAACAGTCATCTCGAAAAAATTGAAATACAAAATATAAAAACCAAAGAGGTAAAAATTCTTGAGGCCGATAATCTTATTCCCTTATTTGGACTTTCTCCAAAACTTGGCCCCATTGAAAATTGGGGATTAAACGTAGATAAAATTGCCATTGAAGTTAATACAGATGATTATAGCACAAACATTCCGGGCATTTACGCTATTGGTGATATTAATACTTATAAAAACAAACTGAAATTAATTTTATGTGGCTTTCATGAAGCTGCCTTGATGAGCCATAGTGCTTATAAATACATGAATCCGGGCGTAAAATACACAATGAAGTATACCACAGTTAATGGCGTAAACGAGTTCTAGGATTTGGGCGTGCCCCAGAGGCGAATTGAAATTTTTCTTATTCCTTTGTTTATTGCTCGCTCTGGGTCGGGCTTTTCGCTGCTAGTCCTCGCTCGCCTCTTTTAAATTCCGTTAATGTTTTAAATCACGGTTAGGCGAAGCTGTGGGCTATCCGCTGCAAATGCCTTTTCAGCATTCAGTGATACAAATAAAGAAGAGCAAAACTGAACTAATCCCTCACGCTTAATTGCTGAATATTTTTCTACCTTTACTTAAAATCAAAACTATGCCCGATTTTTTCATAGACCCGAATATTGCAAAGGCTAAAACTATTGCAACTGATTTTTATACAAGTCAACATTATTTTGATTTATCAAAAGAAAAAATATTCTCGCCCTCCTGGCAATTTATTGGAGATTCTGATAATGTAAAAGATGCCAATTCTGCGATGCCCTTTACGCTTCTTGAAAACTATTTGAATGAGCCTTTATTGCTTACCCGAGATAAAGAAAATCAATTACACTGCATGAGCAACGTTTGCACTCACCGCGGTAATTTACTGGTAAAAGAACCTTGCAAAATAAAAGAACTCGTTTGCAAATATCATGGTCGGCGCTTTTCGTGCGACGGAAAATTTGCTTCTATGCCTGAATTTAAAGAAGTAGAAAACTTTCCGACCGAAGCCGATAACCTGCATAAGCTTTCTTTATTTCAGTGGGGAAAATTATTATTTACAAGTCTTAATCCCAAAATTTCTGCCAAAACAATTTACGGCGATATTAAAAAACGCATGGATTGGTTTCCAATGGATAAATTAAAATTCCGGGCAGACCTCTCTAAAGATTATATTGTACAAGCAAATTGGGCTTTGTATTGCGAAAATTACCTGGAAGGATTTCATATTCCGTTTGTGCACTCCGGACTAAACGCAGTTTTAGATTTTAGTGAATATACTACCGAAATATTTCGATATTCAAACTTACAAGTGGGTGTTGCAAAAGCGGGGGATAATTGTTTTGATTTACCAAAAACTTCTCCCGATTACGGAAAAAATATTGCAGGGTATTATTTTTGGGCTTTCCCAAATGTGATGCTTAATTTTTATCCCTGGGGATTATCCATAAATTATATTCAACCATTAGGTGTAAGCGAAACAAAAGTCTCCTTTTACATTTACGTTACTGATGAAAGTAAATTAAACATTGGTGCAGGTGGAAATTTAGATGTTGTAGAAATGGAAGACGAAGAAGTTGTACAAAATGTACAGAAAGGAATTCGTTCACGTTTTTATACACATGGTCGCTATTCGGTAACACGAGAACAAGGCACCCATCATTTTCATTCACTCATAGCAGAATTTATAGGCTGATGAGTAGCGGTTTTAAACGCACACTCGGATTAAGCACCACAATTTCTATTGTCATTGGAGGAGTTATAGGCTCAGGTATTTTTATGAAGCCTTCGCTTATGGCTTCTCAATTAGGCTCACCGCTTTTGTTGTTAAGTGTTTGGGTTGTTGCAGGCCTCGTTTCTTTTTTCGGAGCACTTTCTAATAGTGAATTAGCTACAATGTTTCCCGAAACGGGCGGTCCACTTGTTTTCTTTAAAAAGATTTATGGTGGCGCTTTTGCATTTACTTACGCATGGGCTGCTTTTGCGGTCACAAACACAGCGGGAAATGCTTCTATTGCTTATGTTTTTTCTCAATACACAAATTACTTTATCGAGTTGCCTCGCTTTTCTGAAGTCATTGAAAAATCTGTAAGTTTTACCATTCCATTTATTGGAACTATTTTTCCATTGGTAAATTTTGGGGTTAAAGTACTTACGGTTTTATTACTTTCTTTATTAAGTGTCATTAATTACAGAAGTGTGAAAAGTGGCGGCGCCTTACAAAGAATTTTAACTGCATTAAAAGTTGTGGCTATGGTTATTTTAGTAGGCGGACTTTTCCTGTCTTCAAAAGGTTCGGGCGCAAATATATTTACAGATTCAGGTTCCATGCCAAGTGGGTGGGCTTTAATTGGTGCTTATATGGCTGCGTTATCGGGAGCGTTTTGGGCTTACGACGGGTGGAACAATATTACATTTGTAGCAGGTGAAATTGAAAATCCACAAAAAAATATTCCTAAAGGATTATTTACCGGACTTTTTGCCTGTGTAATTATTTACACTTTAATTAATGCGGCATATATTTATATTTTGCCTATAAATTCTATTGCCGATTCTTCATTTGTTGCTTCAGATGTTGCAGAAATGGCTTGGGGAACTATTGGCGGTTCTATCATTGCACTTTTAGTAATTCTCTCAACTTTAGGTGCGGCTAATGCAAATGTTTTAGCAACCGCGCGAACAACCTACGCAACGGGAGAAGGCAATAAATTATTTGCAAGTGCAGCAAGAGTTCATCCAAAGTTTCAAACTCCCGGCAACGCATTGCTATTTAATTTAGTTTGGAGTACTCTTTTAATTTTCAGCGGCTCATTTGATATGCTTACCGATATGCTGATTTTTGTAACCTGGTTTTTTTACGGAATGAGTGCCTTAGGTGTATTAATTTTAAGAGTGAAAATGAAAGATGCTCCTCGTCCCTATAAAGTTTGGGGCTATCCTTTTGTTCCTATAATTTTTGTCGCCTTTGTTGCTTTTTATTTAGGAAGTACTTTGTATACCGATATCAGAAACTACAATAATAGTTCTTCGCCGCTTATTAATTCATTATTAGGAATAATTATTACTTGTTTGGGAATACCGATTTATTATTTTTCGAGAAGGAAAACAAAGAGTTAAAAACCACAGATTTCAAAGATGGTTTTTTGCGTGTCATCTGTGAAAATAAAACTATATACACAGACCTTAAAAATAAATCTGCGTAATCTGCGGCTATTAATTAGATCGCATTCTATTTCTTCTTGTTAACCTCGGGCGGCGGAGTCAGAAATTTTTTGACCTGCTTCACAAACACATAACGTTGGTCTATAAAAATATTGTGCGAGGCATTATCTACCAATACAAAATTAGCATCGCCAACTGCTTTTTTAACCATATCCAAATGTTGTTGATTAAATAGTCCGTCATCCTTCCCATAAATGGCATATACAGGAATGTTCTTTTCGTGAATTTTTTTTACATAATAATTCATATCAAGTGTAATGTATTGCTCATTCATAAAAAAACCATACACGGGGTCGCTGGTCATTTTACTCATGTACTCTGCTTTTTTATTTTTTTTCATCTCTGCATAAATGGCATCGCGCTCAGAACTTGGTTGTGAGGGTGTATAAAGTCCGGTATTCATGGCAAACATAAAACACATTGAACTGTACTCCAATTTAGTTGTATCCAATTTTTTTACGTTTGCTAATTGCTTAAGCGAAGTACTATCCTTTTTCGCTTTAAATTTATCTTCGCAATGCTCAATAATTCCCTTAAAAATTAATTGATAATTAAGCGGAGAACCAACTAAAATAATGCCCTTTACTTTTTCAGGATAGCTTTCTGCAAACTTGATTGCTTCGGTTCCGCCCCAGCTGTGACCAATGAAAAAAGCTTGCTCTACTTTATGTCTTTTAAGAATGCTGTTAATGTCTTCGTTTGCTTTATTGAATTTGTAATGATCAACTACTGAATCCTTTTTAGAACGACCACAACCGCGCTGGTCAAACGTAATTACATAAAACCCTGAATCGGCTAATGCGTTCGCTGCTCCCAATTCAAAAGATACTGGATTGTACCCTGGTCCGCCATGCATAAAAACAATCGCCGGGTTTTTGGGATCACCGAAAGCATTTGAGAAAAGTGCTTGAGCGTTAATTCCCAATGAAAAAACAAAAAAATACGCAAGCGTATAAATAGAACGAAGATTATTAAGATTATCCCGATAGCTATCGGGAATGATTTTTTTATTTTTAAATTTATCTGCGTTTATCATATTAATCTGCGTTATCCGTGTTCTGTTTTATTATTTTTCTTTAAAGAATCTGTATTGCACTCCAAAATTCATTCCAAAACCCGTTGCCTTCCACGACCAGGAAACTATGCTGTTAAAATTTGTATTACTGGTAGTCATGTTTGGATAATTAATAAACGGAACATTTATACTTGTACTGATACCAAAACGACCAAAATAAAAGCGTGGAGTAAGATGTAAATTTATCCATGTTCCGTCGCCATACGCTTCCGTCCCCATTATATCATTTGAACGATACAATAAATGTGAATATCCACCCTCAAAACCGGCAATTAAATTAAAAACTTTTTTACGTAATAAATGGAAGTTTACAATAAGTCCAACTTCAGTTCCGTTGGCTTTTGGTGTTATACCTGAAGCAGAATCCTTACTTGTAACATATTTATCAAATTTGCCTCGTATTCCTACTCCAAACCAATTTAATACGCCATATTCAACTCCTAAATTGGGACTTGTTGAAACTGCGCCGTCAGTTGTGTTTTCATCAGGAATGATATTGTTTTTATATGAAACATGCGATTTAACTGTGTAAATATCAAATCCATAATTTAAATCGGCTACCAAAGCTCCCTTATAAAACGATTGCGCGTTTAGCTGCAATGCAGTAAAGGCAATTAAAATAAAAATAATTTTTTTTATGATTTTTGATTTTTACTTGTTCGGGTGTGTTTTGTTTTTAACCACATAGAAATATAGTTTTTTCTAATTGTAATTCAATCCCTCACTAAATTCAGTTATTCTTTTGCAGAGGAGTAACTATTTGTTGCTTATTAAGTTTCACATAGTTTTGAAGCTCCGCTTCAGATGTTTGGTTTTCCCCTCTGTGCTAAAAATTTATTTTCTATGCCTCCTGATTAAACCCCAAATATATATGTCTCTATGTGGTTTAAAATTTTCTTACTCCTCAAAAAGTATAACCACTTTCCTTCTTAGTTTAGAAATATAGTTCTGATACTGCCAGTCGGTATAATTTTGAGTAGCATTAATACACTTTGTAAACTGTTTAACACGGTATTTAACTTCTTCCTGTAATAACTGCCAAAGTTCAATTCCTTCCTCAAAACAAGAAGCATTATCTTTTATTTTACTGAAATGTTCTTCCAAAGAATCGTCCATTACCTGCTGTGGTTTCAATCCTCTCTTTACGCAATTCATATACCTGTCGCGCACCATAAACTCATGTGTTTCCGAATTCAAGAACCGCTGCTTGATTTCTTCAGGCATATCATAATCGCACTCCATTTCATAATTCCACTCGTCTTTGTAGCGTTGCTCCAGATACATGTGCGGTGCTACGAAAACATGACCCCAATCAATTGGCTGTTGCCATAAACCAAAGCGACGAACATTATTTCCTAAATCAATAATTTTAAATTGTCGTTTTACAGGAGTAATACGAGAACCGCGACCAATCATTTGATGATACAGCGTAAGTGATTTTGTTGCGCGGTTAAGCATAATTGTTTCAACATCCGGTTCGTCAAAACCATGCGTTAAAATACTAACCGAAGTAAGAATTGCATCTTTTGTATTATGAAACCACTCTAATGTTTCTGCGCGTTCTTTATCGCTGAACGTACTGTCTAAATGTTTTACCGGATAATTTTTCTTTTTAAAAGCTTCGCACACTAGGCGACTAGAAATAATTCCGCTATTAAAAATTAATGTTTTTGTTCCAAGTGCAACTTCTTCGTATGCCTGCACTAATTTGCCTTGCATGTAGGCGTTGCTGTATAACAATTCTAATGAGTTGGTGGTAAATTCTCCTGTGTAACCAACCTTTAACGAACTTAAGTTTACATCGTACGAATAGGTAACTCCGTCACAAAGGTAACTCTGACCAATGAGCGAAGAAATAGTTTGTCCGATAATAATATCATCGTACGTATCCTGTAACGGCAGTTTTTTGTTGCTACTTAGCGGGGTTGCTGTAACTCCCAAAATATTTACATTATCAAAATGCTTAAAAACTTTACGGAAGGAATTGTTATGCGCCTCGTCAACAATTACTAATCCGATATCCTGCAAAAAATCAAGGTTATCTTCGTCGTGCAAGCGGTTTTTCAGCGTTTCTATAAGCGCAGTATAAGCCAAATATTCATCGTTACGCGGGAGGCTTTTTACTGTGCTGTTTATTACTTTATTTGGAATACCAATATCAGTAAGCACATCAGATGTTTGATGAGACAGTTCTATACGATGCGTTAAAATGATAACTTTTTTCTTGCGTTCTGTTATAAAGCGTTTTGCTATTTCGGCGAAAATAATTGTTTTACCGCCACCGGTTGGAAGTTGAAAAAGTAAATTTCCATTGGTAGAAAGCGATGCGAGTTTGTTGTAAATGTTTGCTACAGCCTCTTCCTGGTAGGGATATAATTTGCGGGGTTCTGTGGCTACGGTAACGATCTCTTGCATTTAAAAAAATAACCATCAAATATACGAAGGAATTCGAATAGTACAGCATGAATTGCGAGAATTACCAAGAACTAATTAACAAGTAACCCTTATAGAAAAATGCTGTTTAATTATGCTTTCTAAACACCGGCTTAATCGCCTTGCCGACCAAATAATCAGTAATATTTCCCTCAATGGCTTTTTTGTATACCCGCAGGGCTTTTTCTGTGGCTTGCAAGGTGAGTTTCAATTCTTCCTCCTTGTGCATGAAGCATAATGCTATCCACGGAATGAGTACTCCGCCTTTAATCATCTCTTGAGAGAAAAGTGTGCGGAACTCCATAGAAATGTTTTTTTCTTTATCACGGGTAATATAAACCGGCGAGACAGGATAACCTGTGACTTCAAAATAATCGGTAATCCCCAATGACTTTGCGATGTCATTCATACCTGCAATTAATTTTTTACCGTAATCCCAAAGGTGGTCAATAACGTTTTCTCTTTTGTAAACTTCAATTGCTCTAATGAACGCACCCAATGCAACCATTTCAGGTCCGTGCGTAGTAGAAATTAAAAAAACACGTTCGGCGCCTTCTTCTAAAATTCCTCCCAAATTCATTATCTCCTTTTTGCCAACTAGAGCCGCCAGTGGAAACCCGTTTGCCATTCCTTTTCCGAAAGTAGCAAGGTCGGGTTCTATGTCATACAATTTCATTGCTCCATGTAAATCCCAACGGAAACCGGTAATCATTTCATCTAAAATAAAAACTGTTCCGTTCCTTTTACACAATGCCTTTACCTGATGCAAAAAGTTTTTCTCTTTATTGCCACACGTTTTACAATGCGGTTTCTCCAAAATATTTTTTCCGCAGTCCGCACAAGGGGAATGAAAAATTGCAGGCTCCATAATAACACATGCAAGCTTACCCGGATGTTCGTTAAATATTTTTTCTAAAGAAGCAATATCGTTATAATGAAAACGGTGACTAAAAGACTTGCTCTCTTGAGGAATGCCTTTATCCATCGGTGTAGTGCCAATAAACCAATCATCATAGGTAAAAAAAGGATGCTCTGCACAAATTGCTACATGACTTCTTCCAGTATAAGCGCGCGATAATTTTATGGCTGCTGTTGTAACGGTTGAACCGCTTTTGCCAAACTTAACCATCTGCGCCCAAGGAAATAAACTCACCATTAACTCGGCAGCTTTTAATTCTGTTAAAGAAGCACGCGTAAGATTTATTCCCTTATGAATTTCCTCAATAGCTGCATTCGAAATTTCATCGTAATCGTAGCCAACGGTAATAGACCGCAATCCCATTCCGTAATCTAAATATTTATTTCCCTCCGCGTCCCACACATAAGCGCCTTTTCCCTTTTCTAAAATAGCAGGCGCATTACTTGGGTATTGGTCGTCACCACGACTATACGTATGCGCTCCGCCGGGAATTAATTCGTGTAGACGCTTTTGATATTCCTTATTTTTGCTCATCGAGTTCCTTTTGTTTTTCAGTATTATAATTCTCCCAATAAATTTTCTTTAGCGAAGCGTTTATTTTGTAAATGTGATTGAGTTCTACTATGCTGATTAGATCGGAATCTTTAATTGAAATAATTTTATCTTTCAGAAAATTTATTATTTCGCAGAAAAATTTTGCATCTTCTTCGTAATCTAAAGTAAAGCGCAAGTCCCCCATTATATCGTAATTTCCCAATGTAGTTTGCCATGTCTTGGGGTTTTTAAAAATTCTTCCCCAGCCTGTTTCCAGTTTTTTATCGCTTTGTGCGTTTAAACTTTCTTCAAGATATGAAACAGAATACCCCGATAAATTCATTCCAAGCGGTAATCCGGAAACAGAAAACATATTGTGAGCGTCGCCTTTTGTCATTTGTTCATACACTATGCGGGCCGCAAGCGTGCTGCAAAGAATATCATCCCCATCAATAGAAATAACGTGTGTTAACTTAAACTCCTTGGCGCATTGTAAATGTCTTAACGGAATATTATTGTCGCTACCCTGAAATATTTTGCAAGTGGTATTTTCAGTAGCGACTAAAAAATTTTTGTTCTCAGGTTTTTCAGAAGTTGCAATAACCAAACAAACTTTATTGTTTTGAATTTCCTTTTCAAATTCGTGCTCATACCTTTTAATAAGCCAATACAATAATGGTTTGTGATTTGCCTCAATCAAATGTTTTTGAGGTAAACGACTGGAACCCATGCGAGCTGTAATAAGTAATCCTATCATAGTTTTACCTTAACAAATTTTTTCTCAGCGTACGATTTTTCCATCATGTACAAAAGCTTCAACACTTTGTGGTCTTCTTCCAATGTATTTACGTAAGTCGAAGGGCTTTCAATTCCTTTTAAAAACGCATTCATCTCATCAATATACATTTGCTCTGTAATGTTTTTATTGTACCCTCCGGCTGCTGAAAGAGTTTCGTAAGTAAAGGTTTCCCACTCTTGTTTGTCGTGATGAAAAACTTTTATTGCGTTTGCGTTCCAGTCCCACTCTAACTGACGAAGCGAACCATTTATAAGTAGGCGACGCGTAGAATGTCTCGTTACCACATCAACCGTTAACATAATCGCAAATTTTCCGTAATCCAAAATACTGTTGTAGGTATCATCAATTTGTGAAGCGCCTTCTATTTCAATTGTCTTTTTTACAGTCGATGCAATTTGTTTAGGTAATCCGAAAAGTTTTGTGATCCACGTGAGCTCAAACGGAACTATTTCTCTCGCTCCGCCGGTTTCCTTTTTTGAAACATAAAACTCGCTTACGTTTTCGTAGCTGTGCCAATCTGGTAAATAATTTCCCATGTGGTAAAGCACGTTGCTTACATCTCCCAAATAATTACTTTTTACCAGCTGAAATATTTTTTGAATTGCCGGATGAAAATACATGGTGGAAGAAGGAGCTGCAAAAACATTTTTTTTCTTTGCCTGAGCAATAATTTCATTCATGTCGGTATCAACCACGCTTGCTTCGACGAAAAAGGAAATATTTAATTCGATTGCCTTTTTCATGTAGATATGATGAATATCCGGAGGTAAAGAAATGACAAATGCTTTGGCAGAAGATTTTTTCACTGCTTCTTCAAAATCCGTAAAACAGTTGATTTTATAAAGCGACTTTGCTTCTTTGGTTCTGTCTTCTCTTTTATCGAATCCAAAAATATTGCTAAGCCCCAACGTCTGTAGATTGCGTATGCGCCGTTTGCCCATAGAACCTAAGCCGATTACCAAAACGGGTACATTCATTTTTTAGGCAGAGATATGATTGGTTTGAAAAATAGAATGCAAAGCCTGTTCTATGTTATCCAATTCCTGTTGAGTAATATTTACCGATGAAGGAAAACTGATTCCCTGCGCCGAAATTTTGTTCGCATTTTCGAAATTACTTTTTGTAGGAAAGTTTTTATACGGTGGCATCTGGTGCAGCGGATAAAATGCAGGACGGGTTTCAACCCCGTTCTTCAACATTTTTTCCATGAGTATGTCGCGAGATACCGGTGCGCTGTCTTTTAAAACAGCTGTGTACAACCAATATCCATTAACCGCCCAGACTTCTTGCGGAGGAAGGATAAAGTTTCCTGTTTCACTTAATACCTTATTATAAAACTGAGCTAATGTTCTTTTGGCATCAATAAATTCATTAATACGCTCTAATTGGGCGCAACCAATTGCAGCCTGCAAATTCGTCATCCGGTAATTAAATCCTACAAATTCATGCCAGTATTTTTTTTCTTTGCTCATTCCGTGGTCGCGCAAAACAACAGCTTTTTCGTATGCTTGTTTGGTTTTAAAAAAAACCATCCCCCCCTCGCCGGTAGTAATTGTTTTATTTCCAAAGAAGCTAAAAGTAGCGGCGTCGCCAAAAGTGCCGACATGTATATTTTTATATTTTCCTCCAATAGCTTCAGCAGCATCCTCAATAACTAATAAATTATGTTTTTTTGCAAGAGCTATTATTTCATCCATGTGACATGGGTGACCATATAAGTGGACGGGCATAATAGCTTTGGTGTGTGGTGTGATATTTTTTTCTAAATCAGCAATTGAAATTGTCCATGTAGTTTTATCAACGTCCACAATAACCGGAGTTGCTCCTGTATAAATAATTGCGTTGATAGAAGCTGCGAAAGTTAAATCAGGGACAATAACTTCATCGCCTTCTTTTATTCCTAATGCTTCTAAAGCCAAATGAAGCGCAACTGTTCCATTACTAACAGCAACCGCATATTGTGCTCCGCAAAATTCAGCAAATTCCTTTTCGAAACGCTTAACGTATGCTCCTTGAGATGATATCCATCCTGTTTTAATACAATCAGAAATATATGCTAATTCGTTTCCGTTAAGTAGCGGTTGCATAATTGGAGTACGGTGCATGCGCGAAAAACAAGCGTAATCAACCGGCAGGTTGTTGTCATCAACTAATGGTATGTGCCGTATGGAGTAAGAAAGTTTACTTTGAATAATTTCTTGCGGAGTGTTAACAGGCAAGGATGTAAATTCTGTTTGCATTATTTTTTGGACAGAAGTATCTAGGGTTGTTCCACTGAGTATACTGCGGCGAATATCTCCATCGGTAAGAAGCCCAGTTAATTTATTTTCGGCATCTGTGATAAAACATATTCCCTGAGCATTTTTATCTATGCAGGCAAAAGCATCTTTTAAAGAAGCTTTATGCGAGAGCAATAAGTCTTTTATATCAGGTATAACATGCATGATAAGCCATTTTATTTTTTAAAGTCACTAGAACCATAGTTTGATCCATAGCCATAACCGTACCCATAGCCGTAACCATAACCGCCGGAACCATATCTGTAACTGTATTTAGTGTAATAGTATCCTGACTGACGATGTTTAACTCCGTTTAGTACATAAGCAAAGTTTTTAATTTTGTGTGTATCTATTAAATCATCAATAAAATTAACGACGCCTCTATTTGCAAATTTCGTGTTTAATACAAATAAAGAAATGTCGGCATATTGCATTAAATAAATTGAATCGCTTATTAAACCAGCTGGTGGAGTATCTATAATTACATAATCATAATGACTTTTTCCGTAATTAATTATTTCTTTCATTTCGTTTGAAAGAACCATCTCGGATGGATTAGGGGGGATTGGTCCGGAAAGAAGTACATCTAATTTTTCAATTTTAGTGTGTTTAATACACTCCTGAATATTGTTTTGTCCAACCACTATGGTACTTATTCCTATTTCGGCAGACATTTCCAGAGCTTTTTGCACGCGGGGTTTGTGCAAATCCAATTCAAGTAATAAAACTTTCTTTCCCCCTTTTGCAAGAATTGTAGAGAGGTTGACAGAGCAAAAAGTTTTTCCTTCGCCTGGTGCATTTGAAGTAAGTAAAATAATTTTTGGACCAGGCGCAGTATTTAAATATTGGAGATTAGTTCGAAGAGTTCGAAAACTTTCCGATATTAATGATTTCGGCTCCTCATCAACAATAATACCAACTGGATTCATTTTTTTTACGAAAATCAAATCCCCAATTACTGGTGTGCTTGTTAATTCCTTCAGTTCAGTAAGATCCTGAATTGTTGTGAAGAAAAGGAATCGAATTAAAATAATAAACAAACTTATAATTGCGCCGGCAAAAATATATTGCAAAATAATTTTCTTTTTATCAGGAAACACTTTTCCACTTGGCCTCGGGCTTTCTATAATTTTCGTTTCAGGTATAATAGAAGCACGAGCTATAAGTGTGGCGGCACGTTTTTGAAGCAAAAAATTATATAATCCTTCATTTACGTTTCTCTGACGTTCTATTCCCATTATGTCTCTTTGCTTTTGAGGAATAGTTTTTATACTTCCAATATAATTTACAATTTGATCATCTAGGTTTGAAATAATTTGTCGAGTTGCGTTCCTTTGATTACTGATATAAACTAATAAATCCTGTTTTGCTTTTTTTATGGTATTTGTTAGAAGTTCGATCCCGAAATTTTTCTCTTTTGATGAATTTCTTGCGTCGTTCATTTGTATTTGCAAATTATACAAATGGTTGGCTTCCTTACTCAAGAAAACATCTCCGCCCCCCATAAATGCGGAAGGGGGTAAGAATTGCGGGTCTTTATCTTCAATAATATATTTTTCAAGATCGTTAAGTGATTGTATTTGCAGGCTTAGTTGCGACTTTTGATTATCAAAATTGCTCAATTTGCCAAAGTACTCGTTCTCTTCTCTTGATAAATTAAGTATTGCTTTGCTTGATTTATAATTTTGTAACGAGTCTTCAAAAAATTTAAGGGTAGAAAATATTTCTGCCATCTGCCTATCTATATACTGAATTGTTCGCTCATTTAATTCGAATCTGGTTTTTAATGTGTTATCAATATAAATTTTTGAAAGGGTGTCTAAAAAAAGTTGCGATCGTTCAATTAAATTGTCTTCGTAAGAAATTGTTAGCACATTTGTATAATCAGGATTTATGATCCTCAGTTTAGCTTGAAAATTTGCCACTAACATTTCCACTGAATGTGGAACAAATTCATATTGAACGATTTTAATGTCGCCTATATGATCTTGTCCTAAAACCAGGTTTTTTGTTATTAATAAATTATAATTTAAATCGATGATTTCTTTTCCGAAGGTGCCTTGCTTTTTTATTTCCTTATCCCCTTCCAAATAAATTAACTGGTAAGTTGTTGCATTAACGATTTTTAATGAAAATTTTTGCTCGTATAATCCGGGATTTAAGCTGTTTATAATAACAGTAAAGGGCATGCCGCTAAATTGCTCGGACGTTCGAATCCTTCCAACAATAAAATAAGAAATTTGCAATTTTGTTTTTAATCTCTCAACTACCTTTTCGATTAGGTTATATGATTTTATAACGCGTATTTCGTTTGAGTTTCCTACATAAGACCCACCGGTATTATAAAAATCGCTAGCTTCATTGATAATATTACTCTGATAATATTGATCATTACTTTTTAATAATAGTTGCGTAGAAACCTCATATGTTTCAAATTGCCGATAAGTAACAAAATACCCAATAAGATATAAAAGCGGAACGATAATAACAGGCACATACCAGTTTTGTAAAATGGTACGCCAAATTGCTTTAACATCGTCAAATTTTAATGCTGCTGTTGTTTGCTTCTTCGCCAAACCGCTGATTTTAAGGGCGAATTTACGTTTTTTTTAAGAAATATGGGCTACATATTGGTTTTATTCTTACATTAGTAGCGGAAATGAAGAAATACAGAAAACAACTTTTAATTGCAGGTCTTTTAGTAGTAGCAACTTATGTCGCTCAAGCAGGTCCCCCACCTCCTATTGGAGGAGGAGTGGAGCCGGCTTGCTGGCCACCACCTTGTTTACCTATTGACGGGGGTATTAGTTTTTTAATTGCCGCCGCAGCTGTTTACGGCGGTAAAAAACTATACGATTATCAGAAAAAATCTTAGTTAAATTCCACCCGTTTATTTTCGTGGGTTTTTTATGTCTGCTTTAAATTTCAAGAATAAGATTCCTCGTTTTTTCATCTACTCAGCGGTACTTTATATTTCATGGTTCCTGTTGTACGAACTGCTTCTTAAGCCCTTCACAAAAATTGATGAAAAACTTATATCTATCATAATTACTCAGGCCGCGTTTGTTTTGCGCTTATTCGGTTATAAAATTTACCAGCAACAGGAAGAGGCGAACATGCAGCTTATGGGAATTGATGGAGCACACCCTATTTGGATTGGCAGCCCGTGTAATGCCATGACTTTATTTGCTTTTTTTACTTTGTTTGTATTGGCTTTCCCCGGAAACACGAAAAGAAAATTATGGTTTATTCCTTTAGGTATTATTATTATACATATTGTTAACTTAATACGTGTAATGGCGCTAACGCTTATTAATTATTACAATCCAAAATATCTAGATTTTAATCATACCTATACGTTTACCATTTTTGTATATGTTATTATTTTCTCTTTATGGATGTGGTGGGTGAACTATTCTTTAAAACAAGCTAAAAAGAATGAACAAAAAACTTAAAATTGTTTTGTTTGCGCTTTTTCTAATTGGTCTAGGCTTTTTCAGAGAAAATCTGTTTGTTAGCCTTAATGGAATTATGTATAATAAATACTTTAATCCGCATGATTATGACAGGCACGCTATTCGCCCCGCTTTTCAGTTCTTAAACTACTTTTCATATTACACACTTTATACGGGAAAATGGATAATTACACCCTTTTTTGCGTTTATCTTTTGGTTTGTACAGAAAAAATTTCTTTCGTTTTTATTCAACGAAAAAAAGACCTCCCTTTGGTTAGGCCTGCTGTATCTTTCTTTATTTTTGCTAGCAGGAATTTCATTTTGTTTAGGATGGTTAACAGGGCATTTACAAGAAGGTTATCGTTTCAGTCGCATTTTTATGGGATTGTTAGAGTCGGCTGTCCCTTGCATGATTTTAATTCCATTAACTTACTTTTACATAAATCATAAAACTGAGACATGAAAAAAGACACAACGATTTTTTCGCTGATAAAAAAAGAACAGGAGCGTCAGGTACGCGGAATTGAATTAATTGCTTCAGAAAATTATGTAAGTACAGATGTCATGAAAGCAATGGGTTCTGTTTTAACAAACAAATATGCAGAGGGGTTACCGCGTAAACGTTATTACGGGGGGTGCGAAGTAGTTGATGAAGTAGAACAAATTGCTATTGACCGGGCTAAACAATTGTTTGGTGCCGTATGGGCTAACGTACAACCACACTCTGGGGCGCAGGCAAACGCTGCCGTTATGTTGGCTTGCTTAAAACCCGGTGATACTATTTTAGGATTTAATCTTTCACATGGCGGACATTTAACGCATGGCTCTCCTGTAAATTTTAGTGGAAAATTATACCGCGCAACTTTTTATGGTGTGGAAGAAAGTACCGGACTAATAAACTATGATACATTAAAAGCGACAGCGCTTGCTGAAAAACCTAAATTAATTATTTGTGGAGCCTCGGCGTATAGTAGAGACTGGGATTATGAAGCGCTTCGTAAAGTTGCTGACGAAGTAGGGGCATTATTGATGGCGGACATTTCTCACCCATCAGGATTAATTGCTCGTGGTTTATTAAATGATCCCATGCCTCATTGTCATATTATAACTACAACAACACATAAAACGTTACGCGGACCACGTGGTGGAATGATAATGATAGGAAAAGATTTTCCAAATTCCTGGGGAGAAAAAACACCTAAGGGAGAAACTAAAATGATGTCGCAATTATTAGATGCTGCGGTTTTTCCGGGAACACAGGGCGGTCCGCTAGAACATGTAATTGCGTCAAAAGCTATTGCATATGGAGAAGCGTTAAGCGATGAGTATATGTTTTATTGCATTCAATTGGTAAAAAATGCGCAAGCCATGGCAAAGAAATTTGTTGAACTAGGATATAAAATAGTTTCAGGGGGAACAGATAATCATTGTATGTTAATTGATTTGAGAAGTAAAAATCTTACAGGCAAAGAAGCAGAGCATGCCCTTGGAGAAGCTGATATTACGGTAAATAAAAACATGGTTCCATTTGATGATAAATCTCCTTTTGTTACTTCCGGGGTTCGTATTGGAACGCCTGCCATTACATCGCGCGGACTAAAAGAAAAAGATTGTGTTAAAGTTGTTGAATTGATAGATCATGTTTTGAAAAACAAAGACAACCCGAAAGAACTCGCGAAAACGAAAAAGAAAATTAATACCTGGATGAGTAAGTATCCTTTGTTTGCGGATTAACCCCATTGTCCGCCTAATTCACCCTATGAAAAGGAGAAAGATGGAAAACACTATATGAGGCTATTAACAAAATATATTTTACCCGCGGCACTGGTTGCGGGTTTTTTATTTTATTTTTTCCATGATGCTTTGTTTTACCGATTCGTTTTAGATGATTGCTTTTTTGACGGCATTGTACGAAAGTTAGGAATTGCCGGTAGCATAGATTTTTGTTACAATATTGCTAATGGCAGATGGTTTAGCCATATTGTTTGTGCCATAAGCTTTTACTTTTTGCAATATAACTATACCTTGTATGCCGTTTATTTAACCGTTTTGCTCTTGTTGTTCCTATTTGGCGTAAATAATCTCTATAAAAATTACAATAAGACATTTTTACAAAAAGAGATTTTGTTTTCCAAAAGCATTTCATTTTCATTGGTATTTACTGCTACTGTATATTTTTTATTATTTGAGGGTCGTTGGGAAATTTGGGGATGGGTAAGTTCTGCAAACAATCATTTGCTGAGCGCAATTATTTGCTTGTATATGTTTTCTTTATTGATAAAAGAGAAACGAAATATTGTTTTGGTTTTTTTGCTTGCTATTTTTATTGGTGGGCTAAACGAAGTAAATGCTATTTGCAGTATTATGGGAATTATGGGTTTATTATTATTAAATAGATTTTATTTTCCACAAATTAAATTGAGTCCCTTAAATTTACTGCTTGCTGCATTTGCAATAGGAATTTCACTTTTAGTTAATATTTACTCGGGCGGATACAGGGTTCGTCTGGATGGATTGCCGGATTTTACTTTAATACAATCTTTTAAAAATACAGTGCATTCGTTTTTAATACCTGTTATTCATTATAGCTATCTGCCCTTTATAATAGGCGCATTGCTTATTTTATTTTTTTATTTGAAGCAAGAAAAACTAAAGGCTATTTCGAAAAAAGAAATTATCATTTTCATTTCTGCTTTTGTAATTGTGATTATTTCATTTTTTCTTCACTGTTATTCCCTAAGCGATATTATGCCGCCGCGTGGTGAGATTTGGGGATATTCCCTGTTATTGTTTCTTTTGGCAATACGATTTTAAAATTTATTATCTGCTTTTTCGGTTTATCATTTTGTATAAATTCTCTCATAACTGCGTTTGTCTAAAATTGAATTGGTAAACAATTCCTATTATTTACCCTTATTCACTATCTTTACCTTTATTGTTAGTTTATGCTTAAAGAAAAGATTTTTTTTACAAAATTAATACCACTTTCTGCTCTTTTAGTATGCGTTGCTGTTATTTCACGGTTTTTTATTGAGCCGTTTAAATTCCCGGTTAATTTTGACGATTGCTTGTATAGCGCGCTTTTACAAAACCATTCTATATGGGAATTAATGCACCTCGATCCGGCAAAATACGAGGGTGATTATATGATTTTTATTGCCGGGCGCATGAGTAACTTTTATTCGCTATTTGTATTTAGTGTTTTGAAAACGCATCACTCTATATATTATTTATATGATTTTCTCATTTTCCTACTGTTAATTATTTCCCTCTACTCCCTTTTTACTTCCCTTTCAAAAAACAAAATGATGTCTCAAATAGATATTTCAAAAAGGGTTTTGCTTTCCTGCTTTGTAAGTTGCACCCTTTTCGCTTTTCTCCTCGATGGCCGCTATGAAGTTTTTTACTGGATTAGCAGCATAAGCAATCATCTTTTATCAATTATTCTTTTCGTATTTACTTTGACACTCTTTTTTGGTAAACACAGCCTATTCCGCATATTTGTTATGTCTGTTTTCTCCTTTTGGTTTGGACAAATGAATGAGGTTTATGCTTTAAGCTATTTTCTGGTTTTTTTATTTATTTCCCTTGCAAGGCCTAAGAGCCGGGGTACATTTATTTTATTGTTTTTGATTGTTTCCATTAGCCTTTTTATAAATTGGAGGGGCCACGGTACTTCAGATAGATTTGAAGTGCAATACGCTATTCCCACTCATTTCCATTTTATTTATTCTTTACAAGATGCTATCGAAACCATTTGTCTGCCGCTTATTAATTACAGGTATTTGCTGATAAAAGTCGCATGCGTATTACTTTTATTTTTTTTAGTCCGTAATTATCTTAAAATTCAGGTTTCTATTTCTGACAAGTATTTCCATTTGTTTAATCGCCTTTTATTATTAATCGTTTTACTCAGTATTTTCTTATACTGTTATGTGTTTGGAGAAATATGCACTTACAGATACTTACTATTCTATAACCTGAGTCTTATTTACTTTGTTTTTATAATGGCAAGCAAAAATATTCTTAATCCTGTAAAACTTTTCTTTAAGTGATTTACTTCGCTGTTTTGAAAACTTTCGCCTTAAATAAAGCGTTCACAAAAATTACGAGCAAAATTATCCCCGCTCCAATATAAAAAGAGGGTTTCATTTTTTCAGTTTCCGGCCAGAGTAGAAAAGCAAAAATAATTCCGTAAACGGTCTCTAAATTTACTGTAAGTGTTACCGTATACGGGCTCAATTTTTTTAACAAATTAACACTGGCAACAAACGGGAATGCTGTTCCGACAACACAAAAAATACTTAAAAATAAAAGGTCTCTTGTGGATACAACAAAAAATTGCTGGCTAAACTCTCCTGTATATAATAAATAAATTGATAGACTTAAAGCTCCACCTAGTAATTCATAAAATGTAATTACGGGTGACTCCGTTTTACGCACCAATAATCCATTCCAAACGGTAAACAAGGAAGATGTAAAAGCCGCTAACATTCCGAAAATTATTCCCAAATAATATTCCGTCTCAACTGAAAAAATTAACCAAATTGCACCTATAATTAATAAACCGAAAACGGTTTCATACAAATAAAATTTCCGTTTGTAAAAAATTGGTTCAATAATAGAAGTGAATAAAGTTCCGGTAGAAAAGGCTACAAGTGTGATAGAGACATTAGAAACTTTAATAGCATTATAAAAACAAAACCAATGGAAGGCTATAATAACCCCGATCCCGGTTAATTTCCAAAAATTTGCTTTAGAAACCTTTAACGGCGTTTTAGTTAAATAAAAATATACTGCAAGAACAGATACTGTAATTAATATACGAAACCAAACTAATTGAAATGCCTGTAACGATATGGCTTTGCCAAAAATAGGACTCCAACCCCAAATAAATACTATAAAATGAAGTAACAGGTGGTCTTTAGAAATGTGTTTGCGCAAAGGATGTTTTTAAATTGGAGACGAATTTAGTTGTAATTTTGAAGTCTCATGCAGCAAAAGCTGATTTATTTAGATTATAACGCAACTACGCCGGTTGACGAAAAAGTACTGGAGACAATGCTCCCCTGTTTTTCTGATGTTTTTGGAAATGCAGCCAGTAAAACACATCAACTGGGATGGGCCGCTGAAGCTATTGTAGATAAAGCAAGACAACAAGTAGCAACCTTAATTAATTCGGAAAAAGAAGAAATTATTTTTACTTCAGGCTCTACCGAAAGTTGTAACCTTGCTATTAAAGGGGTTTTTGAAAAATACCAAAGTAAAGGCAATCATATTATAACGGTAGCATCAGAACACAAGGCTGTTTTAGATAGTTGCGCAGAACTGGAGAAAAAGGGCGCAGTAGTTACTTATCTTTCAGTTTCTCCTGAAGGACTAATTGGCTTAGATGAATTAAAAAAATCTATTAACGATAAAACTATTTTGGTTTGTGTTATGCTTGCTAACAACGAAACAGGCGTTATACAACCCTTACAACAAATTGCAGAAGTAGCTCGTGCAAATAATGCCATTGTGTTTTGCGATGCGACACAAGCAGCAGGAAAAATTGCAATTGATGTAAACGAATTAGGTGTTGACTTACTTTGCTTGTCTGCCCATAAATTTTACGGGCCAAAAGGTGTTGGTGCGCTTTTTGTTAGAAGGAAAAATCCGCGTGTAGTTTTACAAGCACAAATTGATGGAGGCGGACATGAGAAAGGGTTGCGCTCCGGCACACTAAACGTTCCGGGAATTGTAGGGCTAGGAAAAGCCTGCGAAATAGCACAAAAAGAAATGTGGGACGTAAACACAAAAATTTCTGCGCTGCGTGCAAAACTCGAACATTATTTAATGGATATTATAAATCTTCGTATTAACGGAAGTACAAAATATAGATTGTATAACACGGCCAACCTTTGCTTTAGTGGTTTAAAAGCAGATTCAATAATTACCAAAATCAATAATAGAATTTGTGTCTCCTCAGGTTCAGCGTGCACATCTGCACTTGCACAACCATCTCATGTTTTAAAAGCAATGGGACTGAGTGACGAAGACTCTTATTCATCCATACGTTTTAGTTTGGGCAAATACACTACTGAAGAAGAAATTGATGAGACGATAGCTACTATTAAGAATTTGTTGGAATAATTTCCAATTTACTCCTCATCCTTCTGCCCCATTGTTTGTTTTATCTTTTTTACAAATTGGTCTTTTTTGGTAGGACTACAAATATTAAACTGATACGATGGCCCGTCTTTTGTCTCTAGCTTTTTGTCTTTTGACTTAAGCTCAGATATTATTTTATTAAATTCCTGATTACTTGACACAGCGCTCATTAAACCCCTTGTATAATTAAAGTAATACCAGGTATTTGCATCCAGCTCAAAATAAATATCCATTACATCGCCATTTTTTTGCTTTTTAATTTGTATGAGCCCGGGTGTGTAACGATAAATTTCTTGTTTTAAGAAGCTTGCCACGCCAATATTTCCGGTCGAAATAAATGATTTTGTCATTGGATTGTAAACCATTTGTACATCGGCCAGAAACATAGTTTTCTCAAGTTCGTCAGGAAATTTTTTGTAGTTCCCATATAAATTTAATTCCGACAAAGCTTTATCTCCACGTTCTTTTCCTAAAACTTCTATCATTCCCTTTTCAAATGTCTTTTTACTGAAATCGACTGGCGTTGTTGTATTAAAAAACAATTCGAAATCAGCAGCCATTTTTTTAATTGCACTCTTTTCAAAAAAGAAATCAAGTACCATCATCAAATCAAATGTAGCCGAATCGTTAATTGTGTTGTGTGTAACGTTTCCAACGGTTGTAGCTTTCATTTGTCCGAAATCAGCTCCAATATCAAGTCTTCCTTCGCCGTACATCAAACAATTTGTTGTGCCCAAACTCAGATAGTTTCCCGGCAAAGAGGTTTCATCAAGTTTTTCTTTATTAGAAATACGATACTCCTTTGTTTCCATATCAAAACCTAAAAACCCATCCACAATTAATACTTCCTTATCATTTTTAGAAACAATTTTTTGCGAGAGAAAAGCTGAGTAAACTCGGTTTGAATCAGGAGAATATATAATTCCGCAATCAACCAATTTGCCATCCATGTCCTTTGGGTTCTTTGGGATAGGAATTAATATATCTTTTGGATCAATCTCACCTTCAAACTTTAAATACGATTTTCCTAAATGGCAACTGTGTACAATCCGGGTTCCACCATCATAATTTAAAAATGTGTTTGTTGCTGCTAGATATACTTTTCCGGCA
This sequence comes from uncultured Flavobacteriaceae bacterium, assembly GCA_964653165.1. Classification (GTDB taxonomy): domain Bacteria; phylum Bacteroidota; class Bacteroidia; order B-17B0; family Aurantibacillaceae; genus PALSA-968. Next base: position 33,206 of record CAZZEI010000008.1, read on the forward strand.
AAACTAAAATAATCATTAAATTTAAAATTATCCTTCTCAGGTATAAATCCTTCAGAAATAGTTTGTCCTGCTGTATCCGGTTGAATTTTTGCAAAATGTATGTTGTAAGGTTTTTCGTTTTCATCCAGATAGGTATAATCGCCTTCTGCCAAATATGATTTTCTACCAAAAATAGTTGCTTTTACGTTTTTAATTGTGTGGAACTTTGTTACAGTATTAGCTATTATCACGGCATTTTTTAAGGTGTCCATTTTTGCACTTTTATAGATGATAACTTTTCCGCTATCGGGATAAAGACGCGCATCAGCAACATTTATAAAAGGAACATTTATACAATTAATAATATATTTTCGCAAATTATATTTTGCAGCCGTAGCATAAAAGCTGAGAGAATCTTGTTTTGGATGCGTTGAAATAAACTGTGGAGCATCAAGCTGTATGTCTTCATTCTCAGCTGCAACGGCATCAACTTTCTTTTGGTCGTCACCTAACTGAATACTTTCTTCATCCATAAACCATTTAAAGCGATCCATGTAACTTATATAGTCGTTTTTTGGAAACCTAACTACAGAACCTGACCCGTTAGAAACAAACATACCTGTTCGTTTTTCAAAATCGATAGTAGAATTAACATTATCGGTTGCAAAAGTAAACCCTTCTTCATCCAATGATTTTAGGTGAAAATCGGCTGTATCTGCAAAAAATTTCATTTTCTTAAAAAGCATTTTCCTGGATATTAAATCCGCTTTTTGAAAATCTGCCTTCCCGGCACCATACAATTCCTTCGGACTTAAATCGTATCGACCCCTGAATTCCATTTTTTTATTATAGGAAGAAAAAGGTGTCTCCGTATTGTAAGCCTGCATCAAGTCGCTATACGGAATCCAGTGTATATAAACTTTGTCGCCATGTGCTTGCGGAAACTCATCGGGGGTTTCTGTTTCTTTTACATCAAAAGTAGTGGCAATTCCATTTAAGGAATCGGGATAGAAAATAAAATCATTTCCTTTTGTTAATGAAGGACCAAAAGTTATATCGCCTCCCCCGCGCAAACCCTTGTTGCTTAACCGTATTTCATTATCAAATCTTCCTTTGCCGCCATAAGCGGGATAGCCACCCGGTGGTGTTTTACGAATGAACCCAAGTGAATAGTCCTTTTGCAAGGTAAGTGTATCCTGAAAAACAGGAAATATTCCGGCCGAAGAAAAACTTCCCTTAAAACGAAGTGCTGCGTTGTTAAAGTTATCGAGACTATCAATAATAAAAGGATCCAGCTTAAAATAAAATTTATCCCTGTTGTAAGCCCCTTTTTGTATAGAACGTTTGTCGTAGTAAGCATACGATTCCTTATGACTTTGAAAAATAGGATACTTTGCAAATTTTAAATATCCGGAGTGGTTTTTTGGGTTGTCTACATCCAGTTCGCCGGAAATATTTTCTATTACAGTTTGTACCCGTTTAAACGGAATGGTGCCATCGGGTTCGGCCACAAGTGCACTCACATAAATACGTAAGGAATCAACCGCTTTAAGATTAATTTTGTTCAATTCATAATCGTATGCAAATTCTTTTCCGTGAAACTCAAATTTTCCCGAGGCTACAACTCCGCCAAATGTAATAAACCTGTTTTTCTTTAAAACAATTTCTCTTCCCTTAGGAAAGACGAATACCTTTTGCGTATCGCTGATTAGTATTTGCTTTACTCCGTATATTCGCATATCGAAATTATTATTCAGCAAATTAATCGTAGCGTTTGCAGAACCGGGAATAATTGAATGAATAGTTATAATATCGTAATCACTTTGTCTACGATTTGCTTTAATGTATTTAAAAAGTTTGTCCTTTATATTAATGTCATCTGTTTCAACATTATAATTTATTAATCCAAATGCCGCAATTTTAATAAGCACTGGCCTTAAATCAACAGCCAGCCACTTTATGCTTTTTGCTAAATCAACAGCAGTAAATACCCTCTGTTTGCCATTCTGTTCGTAATACTGATTTATTTTAACGAGTGGGCTTGCCTCCGAACCTTGTCCTTTAATTTCGTTAAATCTATCTGCAGTAAAAAAATCCTGACTCTCAAAAAATGCTTGCCCTTGTAAATTAGCTGCTAAAAATCCAATTTCAATTTTAGGAGAATCTATTTTCCAGGTTAATTCCTCAAAATACATGTCCACTTTATGATACGAATTTGAAAACGGTGTTTTCTGTAACCCGTTATCTGTGCGTATAAGTGACACTTTGCGTTGATCAGCCAGGTATTTAAAGTTACATCCGGGGTGGTAAATAGAATCCTTTTCTAAATAAAACTTTATGCTTGCATTATCCGAAGTAATTTTTTCTGCATTCATTGTAAAATTGCGTGCATTAACTTCTAAAAACCGTAGGTTGTTGCGCTTAATAATTATTTTGGCCGGATGTTTATTATCACCACTTCCTACAAACTGAGCGCCGCGCATTGAGAACCCGCCATCATAATATACATCTTTAATTACACTTTTTATTTCGAGGCGTTTAGCATGTGAGTAAAACTGTGGATAAGTAAGTCTTCCATCGTTTTGTGTAATTATTTTATCTGAGAGTTTTCCTAACTGGGGTTTATCAAAATACTGCGGATGATAGAATATTACAGAATCGCTCACGTAGGCTCCCGTTTTACAATCAATAGTATACTTTTTTATATTGGCATACACCTCTTCGCCCAAACCTGTTCGCTTCCAGTCAACTTTTCCACCCTTTCCATAAAATTTGCCCGAAGTGGGATAATACGTGCCATTTGTGTTTTCTATACTTATAGAATCGAAACGTGGATTACGTCCACTCAATGTAAAATCCTGAAAAACAAGTTTGGGTAAACTATCATAATCAAATTTATACGTTCCCTGTCCTATGTACCACTCAAAGCTCGGCGATTTAAAAAAAATAGATTCTTCGAAAAGATTTACGCTCATTTCTAAAAACTTATCGATGGGCTTTGGACTTTTATTTTTTAAAATTTTCTCGATGATCTCGTGCCACTTTTCTAAATTATCAAACTCTTGCTTTGAGTTAATGAAGTTTGCCATTGCCAATAAGTAGTTCTGGAAATAAGGATATGGCTTTAGTTTTTTTGTAAGGAGCGAATTGCAGGTTACATAAACATACTCTTTATAACCTTTTGCAAAAGCACTTGTATGCCAGAATTTTTTAAAATTTTCTACAAACAATTTGGCATCCTCCTTATTGGCTGAGCCCTCTTGAAAATATGCGTCTAACTCTTTAATAAATTTAACTGTATCAGAAGAAAACGAGGTTATTTTTTGTGAAAATGCTGTTATTGACAAAAAGAAAAATAGGATTGGGAGAATGCGTTTCATAAATGAGCCTGAATTTTACTTAAAAGTACACTGATTTTACATTGGTTGGACTCCCTGTTATTCATTTTTTAATAACAAGAGCGCCCGCACTGTTGAAACGGCTAATTTGGGCGTTTATTTGATATCAATCTCGTCCATAAAAATATACGCATCACCGCCTTTGCCGGGGTGCCAATTTGGTAGTTTTCCAAAATTATAGGCCTTTATTTTTACATACCTGGCTTTACAACTTGCGTTACTAAAACCAAATCCGGTAATTTTTACGGTATAATTATTTGCGGGCTCTGCATTATTTATTTCTCTTGTTGAAGAAAAAGTTTTTCCGTCATCAGAAAATGAAAATTCAACTTTTGTGGGGAAAATTATCCACGAACGCGTGTCTTGCAAAAAGGTTGCGCTAATTGCTTTTACATCTGTTGTTTTTCCCATATCAATTACAACTTCCAAATTCTGCCCCTGAAATCCCTGCCAAAAACCCTTGCGCCAGTTTTCATCTCCCTGTATACCATCCATTAATGCCTCATCTCCCCCTCCTGAATATTGTTTATCGTATTTACAATTATATTTTATTTTCCAATCGGGATGCTTCATTTTATAAAATGTACCCTTAGTAAATGAACTTGTATCTGTTCCTCTTATAACAAAAGCTTGTATACTGGCTGTGCTGTCTATTCTAAAATATTTCTCGTATAATTTATTGGGCGCACCGTTCATCGAGTAATAAAGTTTATCGGTAATTCCTGTGGTAGAAATTTTTAGTGTAGTTGAATCTTTAAAAATCATTGGTGCATTAATTATTGGCGCGGGCAGAATTTTTTGAAGCGCACTAATAAAATTATTTCTCTTTCCAAAAAATGATTTCTTCGCGTCTGAAATAAGATTCATTTGAAAAACTCCACCCCTCATTATCTCTTCATAGTGCAATGTGGTAAGACTTGACTGAAATTGATTCGTACTCAAACTGACTGAGCCAATATAATAATCAGTAGGCCTTTCTCTTTTCGTTTTAATTGTAAATGCCTTTCCGTTTTCTAAATTTATTTTTACCTCGTCAAACAAACATGTTCCAATAGCATATTGAGGAATGCCGGGTGTTACTTGATAAAACCCCATACTGCTTAAAACATACCAAGCGCTCATTTGTCCGCAGTCTTCATTGCCACACAAGCCATTGGGTTTTGGTTTATACAATTCTGTTAAAATTTTATAAACCAATTTTTCTGCTTTTTGAGGTGCGCCAACATAGTTGTATAAATATGCCATATGGTGACTTGGTTCGTTTCCCTGTGCATACTGACCAATTAATCCTGTAATATCAGCCTGGTCTCTTCCTGTAGTTTTACTATTGGTAGAAAAAAGCATGTCTAGTTTTTCTTCGAATTTTTTTTCACCTCCCGATTCTTGAATTAAGCCGGCAATGTTTTGTGGGACAAAAAAAGAATATTGCCAACTGTTTGCTTCAGTAAAATGATTGTTTACTTCCTTTGGATCAAATGGTGAAAGCCACCCGCCATTAAAACGTGGACGCATGAATCCGGTTTGAGGGTCAAAAACATTTACCCACCCCTGCGAACGCTTCATGTGTTTTTTGTGTTCGCTATCTTTCTTTAAAGTCTTTGCAATTTGTGCGATACACCAGTCATCATATGCGTATTCTAAAGTTTTAGAAACGCTTTCCGGTTCATCTTCAACACTTAAATATCCTTTCTGCGCATACTTTTTAATTCCGAATTTATCCATGTTTGCGCTTTTTACCAATGCATTGAACAAAGCAAGCGTGTCAAAATTTCCTATTCCTTTACTGAGTGCATCAGCAATTACAGAGGCAGAATGATATCCAATCATGCAATACGTTTCGTTTCCTGAAAGCTCCCACATAGGTAACATTCCGCTCTCGTTATAAATATCTAAAAATGTATTTATGAAATCATTTGTTCTCTTTTGATCGATGATAGTAAGTAAAGGATGTAGTCCCCGAAATGTATCCCACAATGAAAAAACGGTATAATGATCGTGCTTTGCTTTATGAATTTTTAAATCGTTACCGTGGTATTGTCCATCCACATCATTATTAATATTTGGATGTATCATACAATGATAAAGCGAGGTATAAAAATTTTCCAGTTCGTTTATACTTTTTGTTTTTATTTCTATCTTTCCTAATTCCTTATTCCACAAAGCTTGCGCAGCTGCTTTTGTTTTTTCAAAATCCCAATCAGGGAGTTCTGCCTCCATGTTTTTTTTTGCACCCTCATACCCTACTGACGAAAGAGCAACTTTTATCAAAATTTTTTCTCCTTTTTTTACTGCAAAGCCAAAATGAGCTTTATCCCCTTTGGTATTTTTATTTACTGTTACAGCTTTAGAAAATTCTATTCTTGCGTATATATATTGTTCTTTTGCCCATGCCTCGCTGCTTCTAAAAACCTCGATGGTTTTTTCATCCACCACTTTTATTTCTCCTGCTAATAATTTATCTCGATGCGTTAAATCCAAAAATACACTTGCCGAACCCTCATTGTTAAATGTGTACCTATGAAATCCTGCACGTATTGTGGTTGTTAATTCAACATCAATTTTATCATCGCCTAATTTCACGGCATAATATCCTGCACCAGCCTTTTCGCTCTTATGTGAAAATTTAGAGGGGAAATTTGCTCTGTCCCAACTTGGTTTTTTCATTATAGGCATCAGTAAAATATCTCCATAGTCCGTACATCCTGTTCCGCTTAAATGTGTGTGAGAAAAACCGTAAACCAACGAATCGCTATAATGATATCCGCTGCAACCATCCCAACTATCATCATTACGTGTATCCGGACTCAATTGTACCATTCCAAAAGGCACAGTTGCTCCTGGGAATGTATGTCCATGTCCACCTGTGCCAACCATTGGTTTTACATACTGCGTGTAATTTGTCTGCTGCGGGAAAGAAGCAAGAGTGAAGAGGCAAGAGGCAAGAAGTAAGAAAATTCTACACATAATGAGAGCCTGAAATTGGTAAAAATATGTCTCTCAGGCAAGAAATTGTTGCGGTTTCATTAGGTTTTAGGGTAATTTTGGCTCAGTATTTGTTTAGTTGGCTTTCACACTTACATTTGTACTATGAAAAAACTTTTAAACAGTAAATTTTTTAAGTTCGTTTTATCAGCCGGCATCGCTGTTGGGTTTTATTTTATCACCCCATCCTGCCTTAGTAAATCAACACAAGCCATAATTCTTGGGACACTTTTAATTTTAGTGAATGCTTCTGGGTTCATTAGTCGCTTTTCGTGGTTAACGCATATACCACGCATTTTGGTGGGTGGATTATTTATTTATTCAGGATTTATTAAATCAAACGACGCTGTTGGTTTTTCTTACAAGCTGGAAGAATATTTTGAAGTTTTTAAAACCGATACCGGCTTAACTATGTTCGAATGGTTTGCGCATATTTCTCTACCGCTTGCAATTATTCTATGTGTAAGCGAAGTGGCACTTGGATTTATGTTGTTGATTGGCTTTAAACGTATGCTAACTTTATGGCTGCTCCTTGCACAAATTGTATTTTTTACATTCCTTACTTTTTACTCGGCTTGTTATAACAAGGTTACGCATTGCGGATGTTTTGGTGATGCAATTCTTCTTACGCCGTGGCAAAGTTTTACAAAAGATATTGCGCTGTTAATTTTAATTACCCTTTTGTTTTCCGGAAAAGATAATATCAATCCTCTCTTTAACTCCACATTGTGTAATATACTTACGGTAATTGCTGTTGCCGCTTCTATTTGGTTTCCTATACATTGCTATCGTAATTTACCGGTGATAGATTATCGTGCTTATGCGCCCGGACTAAGTATTTGTGACGGAATGAAAACAGGGCCTACCTACAAACCCGCAGTATACGAATCTCATTTTATTTATAAAAATATTCAGACGGGTGATACTACCAACTTTACTGATAAAAATTATCCGTGGCAAGATACTTTGCACTGGAAGTTTCACCGTGCGCTTCCTTCTATTGTAGTGAGTCCCGAAGTTGACGCAGCAAAAATTACAGATTTTACCGTGAGTGATTTAGACGGAAACGTAATGACAGATTCTCTTTTGCACAATAAAGATTATAACTTCTATTTGATTTGCTACGACCTCAGCAAGACCGAACAAGATCCAAAACTAATGGCGCAGCTAAATGATTTTTATTCACTTTGTGAAAAGGGGAAAATAAATTTCGTTGCAATTACTTCTTCAAGCTCCGACCAGATAAACGAATTTAAACACAAGCATAATGCGTTATATGAGTTTTACACAATGGACGGCATTGTTTTAAAAACAATGATCCGCAGTAATCCGGGCTTAATGCTGATGAAAGACTGTAAGGTAATTGCTAACTGGCATTACAATAATTTTCCGGTTTTTAGTGATGTGAAGAATACAAACATGAAGTGACGGTCAAGACCGTCACCCTGAACTCGTTTCAGGGGCTCGCGTATAAACAGATGCTGAAACAAGTTCAGCATGACGAACAGAAAAAAAATGAAAACAGTAGAAATATTAAACACAGAACAAATACAGCAAAAGCTAAATCGTCTTGCTTACGAAATATACGAGCATAGTCTGGACGAAAAAGAAATTATGCTGGCAGGCATTGAAGGGAACGGTTATTTGTTAGCTAAAAAATTAAGTGCGTTACTTAAAAAAATATCCGGACAGGAAATTACATTGGGTAAAATTACACTGGACAAAAAAAATCCGTTGGCAAAAATTCCGCAAATAGATTTTGAAGAAAAAGATTACAAAAACAAAGTTGTTATTTTAGTGGACGATGTTTTAAACAGCGGCAAAACTTTAATTTACGCCGTACAATTATTTTTAAATCAACCGGTAAAAAAATTACACACGGTTGTGTTGGTTGACCGCAGCCACACGCGCTACCCTGTTAAAGCAGATTTTGTCGGGCTTTCTCTTTCTACCACTTTGCAAGACCACATCATTGCAGATTTTTCTCATAACGGGAAAGAGACTGTTTATTTAGAATAAACTTGATTCCTCTCCCACTCCTCCCTCAACTGCCTGCTCGTTTTTTTACTTCCATCGTGGCTCCAACCGGGAGGGCCGAACACATACACAAATTAGTTTGCATCCGCTCAGGTTGCCGAACGTCCTATTTCAATAATTGCAAATGCCCATTATACTTAAGGCTTTTCCCTCGTACATCTGTTGCATCAATAACATAATAATAAGTTCCGTCAGAGCAGGTTTTGCCACTTGAAGTTGTTCCGTCCCAGTGGCCGGTAACTCCGTCCCAAACATAAAGTTTAAGTCCCCAGCGATCATAAATTTCGCAAGTGAGTTTACTTATGCCTTCTGCTTTTACAGAAAAGACATCGTTAATATTATCTCCGTTTGGCGAGAACACATTTGGAATTTCTATGATTATTCCGTTAATCACATCGTAACAAAGCGTAGAAGAATCTTTACAACCTGTTTGTGAAGATGTAATAATTAATTGTGTGCAGTATGCTCCCGATAGATTATACGTATGTGATGGAATTATTGCCGAAGAAGAATTACTTCCGGAACTTGGGTCGCCGAAATTCCATAAATAATTATAATAAGCATATTGTTGCAAAGGTGTAAACACAATAGCTTGTCCGGGCAGAGCGGTATTAATTGGAGGGTTAGTTGTAAATATTGCATTCGGTCCCTGTACTACAATTATTTTTATAGAATCTTTTCCGCTTTCACAAGCACCTATTCCCTGCGACACATAATAAGTTGTAGTACCTAATATAGTTGTTGATGGAGTAGGAGCTACAGTTAAAACATTTCCGCTTGCGTCATACCATGTTAACGTTGCTCCACCCGTTACAGTTGTAGTTAATACAGGCGCGCTCTGATACAAACAATAATATAATGTATCCGGATTTACAGTTGGCGCTAAAGGAGTTGGAGAAACAACGACTGTAGAAGTACTTGAACTTGTACAGCCATTTACATCTGTTGCAGAAATTGTATACGCAGTAGTTACTGTTGGATTTGCAGTTACGCTAGTTCCCGTTGAAGAACTTAATCCTGTTGTTGGCGACCAAGTATATGTTGACGCGCCGCTTGATGTAAGCGTTGTTGAACTTCCATCGCAAATTGATGCAGAGTTAACTGTAATAGTAGGTGTTGGATTTACCGTTACAGCAATTGTATTTGAATTTGCAATACATCCGCTTTGTAAAATAGAAAGTGAATATGTGCCTGCTGCGCTAACAGTTATTGTTTGCGTAGTTGCGCTTGTGCTCCATGTATTTCCTGTGACGCTGCTTGATGTAAGCGTCACGCTATCGCCCTGACAAAAAGTGGTTGGTCCGGATGCGGTAAC
>CAZZEI010000009.1:0-42702 GCA_964653165.1 uncultured Flavobacteriaceae bacterium
GGTCCACACGGGCCCTGGTCGCCCATTTCCCAAAAATTATCTTTTTTATTTCCTTTAAGAATGCGGTCTTCTGATATGAATTGTTTCCAGCAATCATATGCTTCCTGATCAAAATCTAGTTTATCATCAGCACTTCCTTCAAAAACTGTAACGTAAAGACGATCTTTATCAATTTTATATACTTCGGTAAGTAATTCCCATGCCCAGGATATTGCATCTTTTTTAAAATAATCACCAAAGCTCCAGTTGCCAAGCATCTCAAACATAGTGTGGTGATAAGTATCTACACCAACTTCTTCTAAATCGTTGTGCTTTCCGCTCACGCGAAGACATTTTTGAGTATCAGCAATTCGAGGATGCTTAATGGCAGAATTTCCTAAAAATAAATCTTTAAAAGGAGCCATACCACTGTTGTTAAACATCAGCGTAGGATCATTCTTAACCACCATTGGTGCTGAAGGAACAATGTGGTGACCTTTAGATTTAAAAAAGTCTAAAAACGTTTGGCGTATTTTATTGGAGTCCATCATAATTTATTGAAATATAAGAGTGTCAAATTTAGCCTATTTTCCTGAAGAAAAGGGCTGTTTGAAAGCGATAAAACACGAAATTCCTTATTTCAATAGAATTCCGTAAATTTGCAGCGATTTTATTCAAAGCCAATTACTTAAGATGTCTAAGGTAAAATATAAGTTCAACACCAAAAGCCTCACCTACGAGAAGCTTAACACAACCATAAAAGAGCGGTTGCTGAAAGTGTTGTCGTATTTAGCTACCGGGACTGTATTTGCTACGATAACTATCATTTTAGCCTATAAATTTTTAGATTCTCCAAAGGAAAAGCAATTACGCCGTGAGAATGAAAAAATGAAACTTGAGTACGATTTATTGAGTCAGAAAATGACTATGGCGCAAGGCGTTTTAGGCGATTTACAGGATAGAGACAATAATATTTACCGCGTAATTTTTGAGGCCGAGCCTGTGCCGGATAATATTCGTAAAGCAGGTTTCGGTGGAAGCGATCGTTATAAAAACCTGAATGGCTTTGCCAGTACAGAATTAATGCAGGAGACAGCTAAAAAACTGGATAAACTTTTAAAGCAGATTTATATACAATCAAAATCATTTGATGATGTGTTAAAGTTGGCAAAGAATAAGGAACAGATGATAAACTCTATTCCGGCTATCATGCCCCTAAATATCAAAAATTTAATTCGTCAGCCTGGTGGTTTTGGATGGCGCACACACCCTATTTACAAAACTCAGGAAATGCACCCGGGAATGGACTTTCCTGCAGCAGAAGGAACACCTGTGTATGCTACAGGCGATGGCGCGATAGAAATAGCAGATGCGGTGATGCAGGGTTATGGAAATCACGTAGTAATTAATCATGGATATAGTTACCAAACATTATACGGACACTTAAGCAAAATAAAAGTAAGAGTAGGGCAGAAGATAAAACGCGGAGAGTTAGTTGGGCTTGTTGGAAGTACAGGATTGAGTACCGCGCCACATTTGCATTATGAGGTTATTAAAAACGGACAAAAAGTAAATCCAATAAATTTTTATTACAACGATTTAAACCCTGAGCAGTATCAGCAAATGTTACAGCTCTCACAGCAATCTTCTCAGTCGTTCGACTAAAACTGTATGTCAGCCATTAAAATTGATTTTAATACAGCAACTGCATTGGTCATTGCCAATATGATTGGTACAGGTGTATTTACCAGTCTTGGCTATCAGGTTTTAGATATTCAATCCATTTTTTCAGTTTTAATGCTTTGGGTTATTGGTGGAATTATTGCTTTGTGTGGAGCTTTAACCTATGGAGAAATCGGTTCTGCATTTCCGCAATCTGGTGGAGAGTATAATTATCTCTCAAAATTATTTCATCCTTCGGTTGGATTTTTATCGGGATGGGTATCGGTAACCGTTGGTTTTGCTGCTCCAATAGCTGCTGCGGCCGTGGCGCTTGGAATGTATGTAAGTAAAATATTTCCGGAAGTAAATTCTGCGGCGCTGGCTGTTACTGTTGTTTTATTGTTGACTGCCCTTCATGCAACTGATGTAAAACTGGGAAGTACATTCCAAAAATTCTTTACTGCCTTTAAAATTTTAGCGATTGTGTTTTTAATTGGAGCAGGATTATTTTCACATCCTGAACATGTAATTTCAATAATGCCTCAATCATTTTCCTGGACAGAAATTTGTAGCGCACCATTTGCTGTATCCTTGGTATTTGTTTCTTATGCTTACTCAGGATGGAATGCTTCTTCATATATAGCCGGAGAATTAGAAAATCCACAAAAAAATTTACCGAAATCTTTATTACTTGGCACAGGAGTAGTAATGTTACTTTATGTTTTGTTGAATTACGTTTTCTTGTACACAGTTCCGGTAAACGAATTAAAGGGCTTTACGGAAGTAGGATATTTAAGCGCCTCAAAAATATTTGGTGTTACACTTGGAGCTTTTATGGGATTAATTATTGCGCTATTACTTGTTTCAACCCTCAGCGCAATGATACTTACAGGTCCTCGTGTAATGCGCAGTATGGGTGGAGATATGAGTCTGTTAAAAGTATTTACTACCTCCAATAAAAATGGAGTTCCTTACGTTGCAGTAATTTTTCAATCGGTAATTGCTCTGACTTTAATACTTACTTCTTCCTTTTCTTCATTGATAACTTATGTTGGCTTTACATTGAGTCTTTGTACATTTTTAACGGTATCCGGCATATTTGTATTGCGAACAAAATTCAAACACCTGCAAACTTCTTACAAAACCTGGGGTTATCCGGTAACGCCCATTATCTTTTTAGCATCTACAGGATGGGTAATGTATTTTATTTTTAAGAACAAGCCTGTTGAATCTTTATACGGACTGGCAACTGTTTTATCAGGTTTAATTGTGTACTTTGCAGGTAAGAAAATGCAAAGTGCCGATGTTACAGAGAAATAAAATATTTTTTCTTTTCTTGATTCTTGCTTCTTTTTTCTTGCATCTTACTTCCTATTCCCAAAAAACATCAAAGTATTTAGACAGTTTATTAAAAGCTTCTTTACCGCAACACGCTTCTGTTTTAGCCAATCCTGCCAAATACAAATTGCAGATTATTTATACACGGATTACGCGTGATAAAAAAAACAATCCGACTTTTAAAAATTATTATTGGCGCGCCGATACAAATAAATATTTTTATCCGGCAAGCCTGGTAAAATTACCTGTTTCTATAATGGCAATAGAAAAACTAAATGAGTTAAAAAACACAGGCATTGATAGAAACACTTCAATGTTGACAGACAGCGTTTTCTTTTGTCAGAAAAGAGTATTTCACGATTCTACTTCAGAAAACAGAATGCCATCAATTGCACATTACATAAAAAAAATGTTTTTAATAAGCGATAATTATTCGTTTGCACGTGTTTACGAATTTTTGGGTTGCGACTATGCACATGCGAAATTAGAGAACTGGGGTTTTCAAAATATGAGAATAGTAAACAGATTAGACGGAGAATGTAAGGGAGATACCGCTAAAATAACTTCTCCGGTTAATTTTTTATCACCTTATGGAGTTTCATTATATAAACAGCCTTTGACATTTTCAAACTACAACAAATCCTTTCCCTTGCTCTCAGCAAAAGTGGGCAGGGCGCACGTTAATGATTTTGGTAAAAGAGTTTATAAGCCAAGAGACTTTAGTAAACATAATTTTATGAGTCTGCAAAACTGCCACGAAATTTTTAAGCGACTGGTCTTTTTCAATTACATGGAATACAAAATGAAATACAATATAACAGAGGAAGACTGGCAATTTATGATGCTGCATTTAGGGATGTACCCACGAGAAAGTAAATACCCGGCGTATGATACCAAGACATTTTACGATTCATTTAAAAAATATTTTATTTATGGAAGTGTTGTCCCGGATATAGCGCAAGACACTTTGCGTGTTTTTAATATTGTTGGTCGCGCCTATGGCTTTTTAAGTGATGTTGCCTATGTTGTTGATTATAAAAATAAGGTTGAGTTTTTAATTTCCGAAACTATTTTTGTTAATGAAAGAAACATTATTGGCAGCGGAAAATACGAGTACGATGAAATTGGTCTGCCTTTATTAAAAGATATCAGTAATCTTATTTATAGCATAGAAAGAGACAGGCAGAAAAAATTTGAACCAGATTTAAAAGAGTTTGAATTGTATGGGAAATAATTATTTCGCCTTAATAAAAACCATTTGCTTTTTCTCAGTATCCCAGACTTTTAATTTAAAACAACGGAATATGTCTTTTGGCCAGAGTGTAGTTGTTTTTACTCTTTGTAACTCCGGTATTTTTGCCATTATTTCGGGCAGCCTGTAAAAAGGAATGCGCGCGTTAATGTGATGTATGTGATGATAGCCAATGTTTGCAGTAACCCATCTCCAAAATGGATTCATAACCATAAAACTGGAGGATTCAAGCGCCGCATGCTCATAACTCCATTCAATTTTATCTTCCTTAAAACTAACTCCCGGAAAATTATGTTGTGCGTAAAATAAATATGCGCCCATACAACAGGCAATCATAAACGGAATAATAATTGCCAGAATTAAAGTAACCCAGCCAAAAAAATAGCAAACAACTGTTATAAAAGCAATATGTAGTATCAGCGCGGCCAATGAATCCCAATGACTCTTAGGTTTGCTTATAAAAGATTGTATACATAAACCATACATAAACATACTTAAATACCCGAATGCAATTGTAATCGGATGTCTGATTGCAAGATATGATAGCTGCTCTGCACGTGTACTTTTTAAAAATTTTTCTTTTGTAATTATTGGATAAGAACCAATACTCGCACTAAAAAGTTTAGAATTATGAACATGATGGTAATCGTGCGAGCGTTTCCAAATACTGCTTGGCGCTAAGACATATAAACCAAATAGCGTAAAAAGAATATTAGCTGCCTTTGATCTACCAAGAATAGCGCTATGTTGATGGTCGTGATAAATGACAAAAAAACGAACGATGATAAATCCGCTTAAAATGCTGCAAGCTATGCGCCATGCTATATGAACCGATGTAAATGTTACAGCGTTAACCGCAATTAAAAGAAAAAGTGTACTGAGGGTATAAAACCAGCTCTTCCACTCAATTTCTTTTGCAAAGGGCCTGGTAGCTAAAATTAGTTCTTTTCCTTTAAGCATGTATAGCACAAACTTACAAAAATTAGCGTATCAATTTGGTTTTTTCACAATAGGGGCAGAGTGCTTCCACCGGCGGTGACTCCAAAGCCATAATTCGGGTTGTTTAATTATTTCTTCTTCTAATCGGCGCGTATGTAATTTTGAAATTTCTCCAACTTGTGTCGAGGTAGGATTTTCCACCAAGGTTTCTACAAAAATTTCGTAATAGCCGCGCTTAACTCTTTTTACGTTGACATACACAATCGGATAATTTATTTTCCGCGCAATTTTCTCAGTTCCCCAAAAAACAGGCGTATACTGGTTTAAGAACTTAGTCCAATACGCACTTTCAGGCGCGGGCGTTTGGTCGGCAATAAAGGCTGTTGCGCTTAATTCAGATTTATTAGAAAGCATTTCACGAATTGTGTTTTTCATTTCAATAAGTTTAGTACCAAAGCGTGTGCGCATACCAATAATTAAATCATTAAAATATGGATTGGTTAAAGGATGATAAATAACATAAAGTTGATGCTTGCCCAAAATGCTAAACGTATTTCCTGCCCATTCCCAATTGCCATAATGTCCCATTACAATAATCAGACTTTTATTTTCCGCATAATATTTATCAAAGAGTTTTATTGCGTCTTCGTTTAATTTGCAACGCCTTAGCATTGTCTTTTTACTTATTGTAAGGTTTTTAAGGGTTTCCAATATAAAATCGCAGAAAAAGCGATAAAATTTTTTACGAATAATTTTAATCTCATTTTCTGTCTTATTTGGAAATGCGTTATGCAGATTTTGTGTTACAACCGTCTTTCGATATCCAAGAATGTAATAAATGATTAAATACAAAAAATCGGAGATTACGTACAAAATCCAAAACGGACTACGTGAAAACACGTAGAGAAATGGGAGGGATAAATAAAAAATAAGCGCTTGCATCGGGTATAAAGATATAAAATGGTTACACATAATTTATTCGTCTAAAAAAAATGACGATTTATCGAATTCTAATAAGTATTTTTTTTTCTTTATTCTTTTCTTCTTACCTTTAATATCAGTAGATTAAATCTATTTAGTAAAATGAAAGCAATCGTATTCAAAATCAGTGGTAAACAAAATGAGAATGACCCCGTGAATATTCACGTTCTCGTTTTTTGGTCTACAATTATTTTTTGGACACTAGCTACTCCTTGTTTTCTTATTGCAAAATCACTTGTTTAAGTACATTAACTAAAAAATGCTCCCTTTTTAGATAGCATTTCTTTTAAAAATCAGAACTATTTCTTAGAAAGAAAAGAAGAAATAGACTACTGCTGCCCATGTTTTTTTAATGCCGCTTGCCTTACCAATGCTACTTCCTGAGCTGTTTCTTACTGTTCCATCCGAATCAATTTTACCAATACTGCTTCCAGAACTGTTTCTTACTGTTCCGTCAGAATCAAGTTTGCCGATACTGCTGCCTGATCCATTACGGAAAGTACCATCCGAATCAATTTTACCGATGCTACTGCCCGATTTGTTACGGATAGTGCCGTCCGAATCAATTTTTCCTACACTACTACCTGAGCCGTTACGAATTGTCCCGTCAGAATCAATTTTGCCAGTGCTGCTTCCTGATGAACTTCTTAGTTCTTGTGTATGAACTGTTGCCATACCAATAAACAACATTAAAATTAGTGTAATTTTTTTCATAAAACTTTTTTAATAATTACCTTCTTTAAAAGGTGAAGGATTTCCTTTAATTAAACAAATATATAATAATTTCAAGGCTGGAATCCATTATTTACGCCATCTCTTCGAAAATTTTTTAAAAATACTTGTGTAACCAAAAGGTTTCATATATATATTTCGTGATTTACTATAAACGCCAACGAGAAGATATGTATTTCAGGCTATGGCAGACCCAACGAGAAGGGAAATAATAAATCTCATAACGCATAAGTCCTTAAACTTAAATGCCGTGGCAGAAAACTTTTCAATGAGTCGACCGGCCGTATCAAAACACATCAAAATTCTTACCGAATGCGGATTGATTATAAGGGCAACGTAGAGAAGGAAAAGGAACTTAAGGCTCGAATGGTCGAGCTTAAAAAGAACATTGAGAAGTTGGAAGAGAAAAATTTTATCAAAGAAGAAATGCCGAAGGAAACCTACGATCGCTTCTTAGCAAAGTATATGGCGGATTATGCGATTTTACAGAAGGAAATCAACGGGTGCAGCGTTTACATTTCGAACCTAAAAGAAAGGCTAAATGAAACCTCCTTATTATGCCGAAACCTGCGTAAACTGTGGGTAGATGGCAGTATTAGCCTCAAGGAAAAACTACAAAACTTAATCTTTCCTAACGGCTTGGTATATGACAAGGAAAAGGTGGCATGTCGAACTCCAGATTTGAATTACATTATTGCTGAAATCGCCCGACAAACGGGCGATTTTGGTATAATAAAAAAGGGACTTAGCTTTTTTTATAAGCGTCAGTCCCTTTGTGCGGAGAGGGCGGGATTACTTACGTTATCCCTGTCTCCCATTTCGAGAATTAAATGAATTCGACCCTTCGGGATCGTTTTTATTTTCGCCCATCCACAAATTCAAGCAGAGCTTGATTTACAGCTGGGCGAAAATAAAAATGACCTTCAAAAAAGAAGGTCAAATTCATTTTGCATTCATCTGCGGAGAGGGCGGGATTCGAACCCGCGTTACCTTGCGGTAAACACGCTTTCCAAGCGTGCTCGATCGGCCACTCTGACACCTCTCCTTTTTTTATCACTAAAACGCAAAGTTTTTTTACTTCTATTTTAATTTCTTTGCGACTTAATTTACTATACAATAATTATTATTTCAAATTAATTTTTTCCTTCGCGCCTCCGCGCCTTTGCGGTTCAATTTTTTATGCAATAGCACTCTTAATCACACCCAATTCTTTTCCAACTTTTGCAAAAGCTGCAATTGCTTTATCCAAATGCTCCTTCTCGTGCGCTGCAGATAATTGTACACGTATTCTTGCCTGACCCTTTGCAACGACAGGATAGAAGAACCCAATAACATAAATTCCTTCTGCCAATAATTTTTCGGCAAATGTTTGTGCAAGTTTTGCATCGTATAACATAATCGGCACAATTGCAGAATCTCCATTCTTAAATTCTAATCCTGCTTCTTTAATTCCCTTTTTAAAATAATTTATGTTCCACTCTAATTTATCACGCAATGAAGTTGTTTCACTAATGATATCGAAAATTGCTATAGAAGCACCCACAATACTTGGCGCTAAAGAGTTTGAAAATAAATACGGACGAGAACGCTGCCTCAGCATTTCTATAACTTCCTTTTTGCCTGTTGTAAAACCACCCATTGCGCCGCCTAAGGCTTTTCCTAAAGTTCCTGTAATAATATCTACGCGGTTCATCACGTTTTTTAATTCGACTGTGCCGCGACCTGTTTTACCAATGAAACCTGATGCGTGACTTTCATCAACCATTACCATTGCGTTATATTTCTCAGCTAAATCGCAAATTTTATCAAGTGGGGCAACAAAACCATCCATACTAAATACTCCATCTGTTACAACAAGTCTGAATCGCTGTGCTTGTGCTGCTTTCAATTGCTCTTCCAAATCGGTCATATCGCAATTTTTATAACGGTAGCGATGCGATTTACACAAACGCACTCCATCAATAATAGAAGCGTGATTTAATTCATCCGAAATAATTGCATCTTCTTCTCCTAATAATGGCTCAAACACTCCACCATTGGCATCAAAACAGGCAGCGTATAAAATTGTATCTTCTTGTCCGAGAAACTTTGCAATTTTTTGTTCAAGTTCTTTATGAATATCCTGAGTACCGCAAATAAAACGCACGGATGACATTCCGTAACCTCTATAATCAAGTGCTTTGTGGGCAGCTTCAACAACTTTAGGGTGGGAGGAAAGTCCGAGATAATTATTAGCGCAAAAAATAATTACTTCTTTGCCATTAGCCATTTTAATAACGGCGCCTTGCTCAGATGCTATGATGCGTTCTTTTTTAAACAAGCCGGCTTCTTCAATAGAAGCGAGCTCTTTTTGCAGGTGTTGCTGAAATGCTCCGTACATGTTTTGTAATTTGATGCGAATATCGGTAAATAACTAATACAATAGAAAGCAGGTTTTTAGCTTAATTAAATAATCTTCACGATTCATAGAGCCTTGACACCTTAATGGCAAAAAAACTT
This sequence comes from uncultured Flavobacteriaceae bacterium, assembly GCA_964653165.1. Classification (GTDB taxonomy): domain Bacteria; phylum Bacteroidota; class Bacteroidia; order B-17B0; family Aurantibacillaceae; genus PALSA-968. Next base: position 9,383 of record CAZZEI010000009.1, read on the forward strand.
ATTGCACAATAAACCGTTTCACATCATACGTTTTCTCTCCTTTTATTTTCGCGAAATATAAACCTGCGGGTAAAGTAAAATTAAAATCATAACTCGATTTTCCTTGTAATTTTTCCGAGTGAATTATTTGTCCGTTTATGTTTATAACTTCCATCTGTAAGGAAGAATTATCATTAGAACTAATTGTAAACGAACCATTATTAATAGATGGAAACAAATTAAAGGAAGAAGATTTTTCTGATAATGTATTAACAGAAGCTGCAAATACATTTAAATCAGTTGCCCAAATACCACGCCCAAAAGTTGAGATATATATTTTATTAAGCGGAATATTAAATTCAATATCCGACAAAATTACATTGGGTAATCCCAAACTTTGGTTTACCCAGGTTGTTGAGCCCGCATACAAAACATAAATTCCTAAATCGGTTGCCAGCATTAAATTTCCATTGGTACCGGGAATATATTTTATACAATTAACCGGAATATTCGGAAGATTGTAAGAAATATTCTGCCAGTTTGCCCCTGTGTTTGTTGTTTTAAAAACTTTATTACCCACACTGAAACCGGCAAAAGTAACAAACGCTGTTGCATTACTTGATTCGCTTACTTCTACGCTTGTATAATATAAAGAGTCTGGCAGACCAGCCGTAATATCATTCCAGTTAGTTCCTCCGTTTGTAGTTACATACATACTTCCGGGAATAGCAAATTCGTACTTCACTCTTTTTGCAGCGTAAATTGTATTTGCATTTGTATGCGAAACGGCTAATGCTGAAATTTCATTATCGTAAAAACCGCTTACCGGAAAACTTGAAATTGCTGACCAGGTACTTCCATTATCGGTTGATTTTGTAACATTCGTAAAACCAGCATAAAGTGTTCCGTAATTTTTATAATCTGCAATAATAGGTGAGGTCCATTCGCCGTTTTCAAAATTTACATTGGGGTCGGCTCCTCCAAAATTTAAACCTCCATCATTCGAAAAACCAAAACCTCCATACTGACTGGCACACCACATAAAGCCATCATTAATTGTATCTAAATAATTATCCATTCCATCACCACCATAAACGGTATTCCAACCTGCACCGTCAAAATAAAAAGTCGCATTATCCTGAGCACCGGCAAGTAAAAGTCCGCTCGCATTTTTTGAACTTGATATTCTGTAAAAAGAAGTAATGTTCATTCCGTCACTAATTTTCGTCCACTGTGTTGGCCATGGTGTTCCTCCCTGAGCTTGCGCCCATGTTATTGTAGAAACACTAGTTGTTCGATAAATTCCTCCGTCGCTGCAAGCAAAAATATTTCCTGTTAAAGGTTGCGCAATAAGAAAATGCACATCCCCGTGTAAAGTTGGACCGTAACCGGTTGTCCAGTGAGCAAGGGGATCAAATGTTAGTCCTCCATCAGCTGAGCCATACATATTTACTCCTCCAACATAAAGAATATCACGGTTTGTTGGATGAACCATAAAGCATAAATCATAATTTCCTTGTCCACCCGTACCCATTCCATCATATGGGTCTAATATATTCACTCCGGGATAGGAGCGTATCCAGTTTGTTCCCGCATTAGTAGTTTTATAGATTGCGTATAATCCACCCACTGTATCAACTCCCAATGCATATAAATAATTTGGGTCGGAAGGAGAAAGTGCAAGTTTTACGCGCTGGACCGAATCCCTTAAAGGAATACCTGTGCTAAGCATTGTCCAGGTAGCCCCGAAGTTTGTTGATTTATAAATTGCGGCATAACCAGCATCAGCATTTTTAACCCAACCAGTTGCAGCATACAAAATGTTTGGCGTTGAAGGAACTTGTATCATGTCCCAAAAAAGTGAATCTAAAATTTGTGCCCATGATACACCTGCGTTTGACGAAGTGTACATTCCACTTACACCGCAAGCAACCAAGTTGTTGCTATTTGTTGGATCAATTATCACTTTACGCAATAATGATGCATCGCCTTGTGTCATTACAAAACTTAGGCCTGTTGGGTTCCAAGTTAATCCGCCATCAGTTGTTTTATAAATTCCCAAACCATAATGTGTGTTTCTTTTTCTTCCGTTAAGTTTTAAACCAAAACCAATATATTCAAAATCGCATACAGATATATAAATAGTATTTGTATCATTTGGATCTATGCAAATATCACTAATGCGTGTTATAGGTAAATTATCTGTCAAAGGTGTCCAGCTTAATCCGTTATTAACCGTTTTCCATAAACCGCCCTGTGCAACACCTACAAAATAACTTGCGGGGTTAGTAGGGTGGAAGGCCATGCAGTTTATGCGCCCAATACCATTTTCCATATAACCCGTTTGATTGGTGGGTAAATTATAAGGTCCAACCGGAAACCAGGCGGCAGTATTTGCTTTTGATAAAGAAGAAGTTTCTTTTTGTTTGGAAATATTTATTGCATCATTAATATACGTATCTTCATTGGAAGGTTCTCCTTTTGCATTAGTGTGCATTTGGGTTTCCATTTCCCATCGTTTAAAATATTTCCAATTTTTTTCCTTCTTTATGTCGTGTGTTTTTTTCCAGGAATTAAACTGTCTTTGCGTTTCTTTAAAGCTCGTTACTTCTTTATCTTGTTTTTTGAGAAATGATTGAGCGCTTAAACCAAAAACGGTAAGCATGCAAATAATTGAAAAATGTAGTTTCATTTTTTAGGAATTAATATTTCAAAGATATTAAAATTAAAGCGAGAAAAACAGCTTGATTCTTTAGTGTTTAAAAATTAAACATAGCAAATAGTATCCCTGTATATCTTTTTCGCTAATTTTGAATTTATTAAATTTTTTACTTCAATTAAACCGAAAAAATGTCACAAAATCTCATCTTAAACAAATCAATTACTATCAATACTTCAATTCAAAAAGCATGGGAAGCATTGACTGATCCGGCTCAAATAAAAAAATACTTTTTCGGGACAGAAGTTGTAACCGATTGGAAAAAGGGAAGCCCGATTATTTACAAGGGGGTTTGGGAAGGAAAGCCGTACCAAGATAAGGGAACTATACTGGAAATTGAGAAGGAAAAACTTATCAGATACAATTACTGGAGCTCGTTTTCCGGAACAGTAGATAAACCCGAGAACTATGCAAACATCAGTTACGAATTGTCAAAAAACGGCGAAAGTGTAGTTTTTACGGTGACACAGGATAGCATAAAAACGCAAGAATTACTCGAACATTCCGATAAAAACTGGGGTATGATAATGGAAAGCCTTAAAAAATTGCTCGAAGGCTGAAAACGGGCCATTTTTACCCCTTTTTCTTATAAACAACCTTCATTTATTTTTTGGCGGAAACAAAAAATTAGTATCTTCGCACCCCCTAAAAGGGCTTAAAACAATTATATAGTGGATGCAATTAGTTACAGAACCCAATTTACCCATGAGTCAGCTGCTGACAAAAAGTGGTATTTAGTTGATGCCGAGAACCAAGTTGTTGGTCGTTTAGCATCTAGAGTAGCCTACATTTTACGTGGCAAAAACAAAACTTCGTATACGCCTCATAGCGATTGCGGCGATAACGTTATCATTATCAATGCTGATAAAGTGCGGTTTACAGGTAAAAAGACCGACGATAAGGAATACCTACGCTACACGGGTTATCCGGGTGGACAGCGTGTTGCAACTCCAAGAGAGCTTTTACAGCGTAAACCAACCGAAATATTAACACTTGCCATTCATGGTATGTTACCTAAGCACCGTTTAGGGCGTGTATTAAATACCAACGTATTTATTTATGCTGGTACTGAACATAAGCATGAAGCACAACAGCCTATTAAATTAGATATCAATACCATTATAGCTTAGTATGGAAAAAATTACAACATCAGGAAGAAGAAAAGCAGCCGTTGCCCGCGTATTTCTTACAAAAGGCAAAGGTGCAATAACCATTAATGGTCGCGATTTTAAAGACTATTTTGCTATAGGTACTTTACAATATTATGTGGAGCAAGCCCTAAACATGGCTAACGTACGTAACGAATACGACGTACTTGTTAATGTATCAGGTGGCGGAACAACGGGTCAGGCACAAGCTATTCGTCTTGGTATTGCCAAAGCTTTGGTTGAAACCAACGTAGACTATCGCGTAACTTTTAAACCAGAAAAACTTTTAACAAGAGATAACCGTATGGTTGAGCGTAAGAAATTTGGTCGCTCAAAAGCACGTCGTCGTTTCCAATTCAGCAAACGTTAATCTTATATCAATAAAAAACATGTCGAGAACATCATTCAACGAATTATTAGAAGTAGGAGCACACTTCGGGCACATGCGCAGCAAGTGGAACCCTGCTATGGCACCCTATATTTTTGCAGAAAAAAACGGAATTCATATTATTGATCTTAATAAGACAGTAATAAAGATTGAAGAAGCCTCAAACGCACTTAAGCAAATTGCTCGTTCGGGTAAAAAAATTCTTTTCGTAGCAACAAAAAAGCAAGCTAAAGAAATTGTAGCCGAAAAAGTAAAAGGTGTTGCAATGCCTTATGTTACCGAGCGCTGGCCGGGTGGTATGCTTACCAATTTTGCAACTATTCGCAAAACTATTCGCAGAATGGCTCAGATTGATAAAATGACCAAAGACGGGACTTTTACCAATATATCTAAAAAAGAGCGTTTAAATATTTCGCGCGAACGTTCTAAACTGGAGATACAGTTTGGTTCAATTGCCGATTTATCAAGACTTCCTGCAGCTATTTTTATAGTTGACGTAAGTAAAGAACATATTGCAGTAGCTGAAGCAAAACGTTTAAATATTCCAACATTTGCTATTGTTGATACTAACTCAAATCCTAATGTAGTTGATTACCCTATTCCGGCTAATGATGATGCATCTACTTCAATTGCTTATATTGTTGATGTAATTTGTAAATCAATTGGTGAGGGTTTATCTGATCGTAAGATGGATAAAGACGCTCAGGCTGCTGAAGAAAAAGAAGAAAAAGACTCTCATGTTGGAGCTGAGGAATTAGCACACACTTCCATAAAAGTAAAGGACAGTCTTCTTAAAGAAGAAGATGGTAAAGGTTCTGTTAAAAAGCCGGGTGCTCGCAGAAGAACTACAACTCCAATTAAAAAATAATTATAGAGTTCTTGAATTATTGAGTTGTAGAATTAAAATACAAATCAATAAATCAATAATTCTCCAAATAAATAACTAATAAAGTGGAACAGAAAATGGCAATTACAGCCTCCGATGTAAATAAACTACGTCAGCAAACAGGTGCAGGCATGATGGACTGCAAAAAAGCATTAGAAGAAGCTCAGGGTGATTTTGAAGCAGCTATAGACTTCCTTCGTAAGAAGGGACAAAAAGTAGCAGCTAATCGCGCAGACAGAGACGCTAACCAAGGTTTAGTTATTGCAAGAGTTGGTGCCGATGGGAAACACGGTTCACTTGTAGTAGTTGCCTGCGAAACTGATTTCGTTGCTATAAATGAGGAGTTTGGTGTTTTTGCAAACACAGTTTCTCAGATTTCTATTGATAAGAAGCCTTCTTCAGTTGAAGATTTAAAAGGTATGCCTTACAACGGTGATATTACAGTGAATGATAAATTTATTGAGCAGATTGGTAAAATAGGAGAGAAAATTGAATTATCATACTATCAGGCTATAGATGCAGCACAAGTTGTAGCATATAACCATCCTGGTAATAAAATTGCCTGTATTGTAGGTTTCAATAAAGCAGTTAGCGAAGAAGTTTCTAAAAACATAGCTATGCAGGTTGCTGCAATGGCTCCTGTATCAGTTGATAAGGACGATGTTGATGCTAAAACGCTTGAGCGTGAGTTAGACATTGCCCGCGAGCAAATACGCGCAGAAGGCAAGCCTGAAGATATGATTGAGAAAATTGCTCAGGGAAAAATAAATAAATTCTACAAAGAATCTACTTTATTGAACCAGGAGTTTATTAAAGACAATAAAAAAACTATACGTCAGTATTTACAAGAAGTTGAAAAAGATCTTACTGTAACTAACTTTAAACGTTTTCAGTTAGGTTAAACACATTACTATTCAGAAAGAAAAAATCCCGATAATGAGTCGGGATTTTTTTTTGAATATTAGTTAGCCACTTCTTCGGTTGAGTCACAACTCCATACCTTTGTGATAGTCTCTACGCCGGCGCTGTCAACACTAACTGTTTTTACAGTATCGCAAACAACTTTTTTAATAAGCCTGCCATTTTCCTTATTAGATTCTCCGCATGAAACAACTACAGCTACAATAGCAAATAAGATAAGTTTTTTCATTTTGGGGTTTATTTAGCTTCCACAGTAGAATCACATTTCCATGTCTTAAAGAAAGTCTGTGCGCCTGTAATACTATCAATATTAACTGTTTCAACAGAATCGCAACGAATGTTGCTAACCGGAGTTTCAGTTGTTGCTTCGTTTTCCTTTTTTGAATCGCCACACGATACGCATGCAGTAATTATTGCGAGCATCATTATTTTTTTCATATTATTTTTTTGCTAAGGTAAAATAAATTTAGTTAGTATATAAAATCTTGCGCTATTGTACGTCTAAATCAAGGTAATCTCTTGCTATTACTTTTATATGGTTTTCTTCAATTTCATAGGTGTCAGTTCCTTGTCCTTTGCCATGTTTGTCGCCGGCAATCCAATCACTGATATAAACTACTTTAAGAGTAGCAGAACCATCTTTTACGAGCCTAATTTTCTCAAAGAAAGCCATCGCTTCTTTATCGCTTGATACTGCGTTGCCACCTTTCATCACTAAATCGACTGTTTCAGCGTCATTAAACCATTTATTTACTAGTTTCTTATGTTCTACAGAATTTTGCTCAGCCAAACCAAGCGCTTCGGTTAGTTTACAATGCTTTGAATCCGAACAAGCAGTACCAAATAAATAGGAACAGTAAGCCAAAATAGCTTTTTCAGATTCTGGGCAAGTACTTAAATAAGCTGTATTAATAATTGCATCAGATCCCTGATACCGATAAACCTCAATGGTATCCGCTTTTGCAACCGGTTTAACCTGAGTTGTATCTGCATTAGTTACATTTTCCTTATTTCCTGAATTATTGCAGGATATTAGTGTCGCAGTAACTATTGCTACGAAAAGTATTTTTGTTGTTTTTTTCATATACCAAAGTAAAATAAAAAAAGGCGATTAAAAAAACCGCCTTTAGTAAAAAGTTCATTTAATTTTAAAGATTTCCCAAGACTTTAGCGCGAGCGATAAATTTCTCAATATCACGTGCCTCTGTACTCTTATTATATTCTTTTTGTATGCGCTCGTATATTTTTATGGCTTCAGCGTAATTTCCTGTAGTTTCATTGGCAGATGCTGCTTTTTTAAGATAAATAGGAGAGGTAAATGTATTTGCATTTTGGTCGGCAGCCTTTAGATAATATTTAACAGCTTCGTCGGTTTTATTAAGCTCCATATGGGCATCACCCATAGCGCCAATGGCAACCGAATTTAAAATAAGGTCGCTGGTGCTGAATTTTTCAAGATGTTCAATTGCCTGTTCAAATTTTCCGGTACGTAAGTAAGAAATACCCAAGTAATACTCAGCAAGATTTCCTGAGGGAGTTAATCCGTAACTATCAGCAATTTCCTCAAAACCCATGATTGTTTTATCAGTTCCGTCGGCTAATTTTATTATTTTTCCTCCGTTTATAGCTATGTTAAATGAATCCTTTTCAAAATATTGCTCCGTAAAAAACAACTCACTTTGTGCCTCGGCATCCTTAGTGGGTACGTACCACATTTTATAAGCCACTATAATACCAACCACAGCAACAATAAGGGCTGCAGCTATACCAATTTGCTTTTTATAGTCGTGAAAAAATAACTCTGCGCGGTCAATCTGACCTTCCACATCAATTACTGTCTTTTCCTTTGTTTCAGCCATAGTAAAAATTTAGCGTGCAAAATACATCTTTTTACCGATATAAAAAAGCCCTTCTTTATAGGGGTATTATTGAGAAATGAAGTTTACGGACACAGTTTTCGTAACAAATTTATCGATAGAAATCAACATCTTCCTTATATGTCGAATTACTACATATTTTTGTGCAAATTATTTTAAATGGAACTTACTGAACAGGAAATTACAAGACGCGGAAAACTGACCGAATTGAAGAATTTGGGTATTGATGCTTACCCACCGGAGGAATTTATAATTAATGCAAGCGCAGCAGATATTAAACAGCATTACGATCAGGATAAATTAAACTATAAAGATATTTCTCTCGCCGGTCGCTTAATGAGTGTACGCGATATGGGGAAGGCCGCCTTTGCTGAAATACAAGATTCAAGCGGACGCATACAACTGTATGTTAAGCGTGATGAAATTTGTCCTACGGAAGATAAAACGCTTTATGATTCTCTATGGAAAAAACTACTTGACATTGGAGATATAATTGGCGTTACGGGTTATGTTTTTACAACCAAAGTGGGTGAAATTTCTATTCACGTTACCGGAATAAAACTTCTTTCTAAGGCTTTACGACCATTACCTATTGTAAAAACAGATGAAACAGGTAAGGCCCATGATGTTGTAACCGATGCAGAGTTTCGGTACCGTCAGCGTTATGTAGATTTAATTATTAATCCGCAAGTAAAAGACACTTTTAAAAAACGCACACAAATAATTAATTCAATTCGTGCTACCTTAAATGATAATGGTTTGCTTGAAGTAGAAACTCCAATTTTACAAAGCATTCCGGGAGGAGCAACGGCCAGACCTTTTGTAACGCATCACAATGCGCTTGATATTCCTTTGTATTTACGAATTGCAAATGAACTTTATTTAAAACGTCTGATTGTTGGAGGATTTGACGGCGTATATGAATTTTCTAAAGATTTCAGGAATGAAGGCATGGATCGCACGCATAATCCGGAGTTTACGGTTTTAGAATTTTATGTTGCTTACAAGGATTACAACTGGATGATGAATTTTTCAGAGAAATTACTTGAAAAAGTAGTTATGGATTTATACGGAACTACAGAAGTAACCGTAGGTGATCAACAAATTGATTTTAGAGCTCCATTTAAGCGCGTTACAATGTACGATGCTATTAAAGAACATACCGGTATCGATATTAGCAACATGGATGAAAATCAATTGCGTGAAGTTTGCAAGCAATTACATATTGAAATGGATGCAACAATGGGCAAAGGAAAACTCATTGACGAAATATTCGGAAATAAATGTGAGGGAAATTATATTCAACCAACTTTTATTACGGATTATCCGATTGAGATGAGTCCACTTACAAAAAAACACCGTACGACAGCGGGTTTAGTTGAGCGTTTTGAGTTGATGGTAAACGGAAAAGAAATTGCCAATGCTTATACTGAGTTAAACGACCCAATTGACCAACGCGAACGTTTTGAAGAGCAATTAAAATTGCAAGAGCGTGGTGATAAAGAGGCAATGTTTATTGATCAGGATTTTTTACGGGCATTGGAATATGGTATGCCTCCAACATCAGGTATTGGAATTGGAATTGATAGATTGACTATGTTACTTACAAATAATGTTTCTATTCAGGAAGTTCTTTTCTTTCCGCAGATGAGACCCGAAAAGCAAGCGGAAGAAATTGCAACTGAACATTCAAAATAATCTTTGGTGCATTTAATTTATAAAAGAATATTTTTTTATACTACAATCGCTATTGTTTTATTCTCTTGCAAAAATGGCAAAGAAGAACAACAAGGGTTGTCTCGCGTTTTCCCTGAATACCATTATGCGCTTGATACAGTTATAAAAACTAAAGAAGGAATTGTAAGTGGAGTAGAGTTGGGGCAAAACATAAAATTTATTCCGATTGTCCAGATTAAAGCTGCAGTTGATAAAAGCAAAGACCACCTTACTTACGAGCAAAAAATTGATTCGCTTAGCAGATACAGTATTAATTATATTTTTGAGAATGATACTATAAGTGAAATAGAAGTTTTAATCACCTCACAAAGTCAGGATGAGGGAGATAGGATTCTAAGTGATTTAAAAAAATATTATACCGCTAAATATACTTCTCCTATTATGGACAAAGGTTTTTTTGTTTTTAATTGCTTTGACGGTAAAAAGAAAAATTTCACAATAACGCTTACCGATAATGGCGGGAATTCTAATTCGGTTATTGAGATGTTGATTTACAGGGAGAAGTAAATTAATCTGCCGGTTCATCCTTTTTTGGAAGGAAGGTGTAATTGATTGTATAAGGATTGTCGCTTAAGTTTTTAAATATTGCTTCTTCGTTCTTTTTTTCTTCTGTACTTTCATTTTCCTTTTCAAGCCAATAGGGGTTTGATTCATCTACATCTTCATCATTATTAAAATCCCAGGAGTATTTAGGTTCTTGTGTTCCAATATTTCTGAAGAGATAAGACAGGAAAACACCACTTAAAAAACCAAACAAATGCCCTTCCCATGAAATATGATTACTGTTTTCATTATAATGTATTGCTTTTTGAAATTCGCTGGGAAAAACGCCCCAAATAATTGTTCCATATAAAAAAGTAATTAATAGCGTTACACCAAAAAGCGCTTTGTTCCTTCGTAGTATTCCGGAGAAAAATAGAAATCCGGCTAATGCGTAAATTAATCCACTAGCACCTATATGTACACTTAAATCACCGTGGCGCGCAAACAGCCAAACTAATATACCCGAAGAAATATAAGTGATGAAGAAAACTTTGAAGGCAATTTCTTTGTAGTAATAAAAAAGGAAAGTCCCTAAAACGAGTAGGGGAATAGAGTTAGAAGCAATATGTCCTAAATCTCCATGCAATAAAGGCATTGTAAATATTCCTAATAAGCCCCAAAATGTATGCGGACGGAGTCCGTATTGATTTAAGCCTAATTTATAATGAATATCAAGATAAAAAATTGCCCATATAAGTAACAGAAACATCAAAGCAGGCAAACTGCTTCTTAACATAGTATGTTTGGACGTACCCATGCTTTTAATAATCAAATATCATACATTTAAGCAAAAGCCTGACAAAATGTACAATTTCATGTTGATTGAAGATTGGAAACAATAAATCAGTATAATCTTTTTACCAGTTTTCCTGTTGTAAGTCCTTGTACAAGAATAGAAAAAATTACAATTATGTAGGTTATCGAAACCATTATTTCTTTATACGCACTATCCGGTAAAGATAAAGTTAATGCGATTGATAAACCTCCGCGTAGACCACCCCAAGTCATTACCAATGCAGTGCGATTATTGAAAAGCTTTTTATCTTTCAAAAACAAAATTGGTATTGATATAGAAAGATACCTACAAGCTAATAAAATTATAATTGCCAATATTCCAATAAGAAGATAATTAGTAATAAAGGGCAGCAATACCATTTGTAATCCAATCAAAACAAAAAGAATGGCATTAAAAAAATCATCTAACAATTCCCAAAATTTAGCGTGATAATCACGGGTTGTTTCTGACATGGCAGTTTTGCTTATTTTGTTTCCTAAAATCAATCCAATTACAATTACGGCAAGCGGACCACTTACATGAAGTATGGAAGCAATCTCTCCGCATCCCATAACCAAAGCAAGTGAAATAAGCACCTCGGTTTGGTAGTGATCAATTTTACGAATAAAGTAATACGTTGCATATCCTAAAGCCAATCCCAACGAAATGCCACCTATTACCTCTCTTCCAAAAAGGAATAATACGTCTAATGAAGATAAATTTTCTAAACCTAAACTTATAACCTGAGAAATAGTAACGAAAAAGACAACGCCAACCCCGTCATTAAATAATGATTCACCGTTTATGGTGGCCTCAATTTCTTTGGGCATATTAGATGTTTTGAGGATACCAATAACAGCAATTGGATCAGTAGGAGAAACAAGCGCACCAAATAATAAACAATAAATATAATCTATCGGATAGTTGAAAGCTTTAAATACGCCCCACATAACGCTGCCAAAAAAGAAAATGGAAAGAGCAACACTAAGCGTTGAAAATGAAAGTACGGCTGTCCTCTGCTTTTTTAGCTCATTTAAATTTACATGAAGAGCTCCGGCAAACAACAAAAACCCAAGCATGATATTCAATAAAGTTTGTGAAAAATCTATGCTGCGTACCATGTGTTCAACATGATGATAAAAAGTACTGCTAAGTTTACTCTCGGCAATTATAAGCAAAGAACAAATTAGTGACATCAACATTAGTCCAATTGAAGGTTGTAATTTGAGGAATCTAATATTGATGTATGAGAATGCTGCGCATAAGCTTACTAAAATTGATATGAGCATTAAAACATCCATAGTGGTCGCTTCTATTAAATTGATAAGAGCAATTCACTCCTGTACTTAGTTAAAATATTAGACTTTGAGATAAATCCTAAGTAATAACCGTTTTCTACAACGGGCAGATTCCACTGACCCGACTCGTCAAACTTTTTCATTATTGCAAATATATCTTCGCTATGTTCAATTTTTGCAGAGGGCTTTTCCATAATTTCTTTTGTAATTATTTTATCATACAATTCGCTATTAAACATTTCCTCTCGGATGCTGTCAAGTTGAATTAATCCAACCAGTGTATTGTTTTTATCTACAACAGCAAGCGTATTTCGCTTAGTTTGTTTAATTTGCTGAATAACGGCTCGTAACTTATCATTGGGATGTAATATTGCAAAATCACGCTCAATTACCGAGTTTACATCTATATGACTTAAAATACTAGTGTCCTTATCCTCCGATATAATTGTTCCTTTTGCTTTTAATTTTTTAACATCCATTGACACCGGATGAAAGTATTTAACAATCATAAAACTTATGGATGAAACAATCATTAGGGGAATAATTAATTCATATCCACCGGTAATTTCAGCTATTAGGAAAATAGCAGTAAGAGGAGCGTGAAACACGCCACTTAAAATACCTGCCATAGCAACAATAGTAAAATTACTTATTGGAATATTTATAAATCCTGCAAGCTTTAAAAAAAAAGCAAATGCAAAACCTAAATAGGCTCCAACAAATAAAGAGGGGGCAAAATTACCGCCGTTGCCACCACTGCCAAGCGTGAGCCCTGTTGCTAACACTTTAATAAGCATTGTAGCGGTAATTAAAATAAATATAAACCATTGGTTTGAAAATACGTTTGTCAAAATACTTTCTTTAAATAATTCATCGGGTTTTACCTCTGCAAGTGATTTAATGCTCTCGTACCCCTCACCAAATAAAGAAGGAAAGACAGATATTAATACAGCTAATGAAACACCCCCAATAACCCATTTGAAAATTTTGGATTTAATTTTAAGGAACTTATTTTCAATTTTCCTGAAAATATTTACATAGTAAAGGGAAATAAAGCCCGCCATCAACCCAAGCAAAATGTAAAACGGAACATTATGATAATCGAATGGTTGTTGTAAACGAAAATAGAGCAAAATGTGTTCCTGTAATATTATTTTTGAAACAAGTGCCCCTGATGCTGCCGCAATTAGTAGTGGTATGAAAGCTGAGATGGAAATATCGACCAAAATTACCTCAAGTGCAAAAAGGATGCCCGCTATTGGAGAATTAAAAGCTCCTGCAATACCACCGGCTGCGCCGGCCGCTAAGAGTAAAGTTCTTTCTTTATAATTTAATTTATTAATTCTTGAAAAATTGGAGCCTATTGCAGCACCTGTACTTACTATGGGAGATTCTAGTCCTGCCGAACCACCGAATCCAACTGTTATTCCACTTGTAATTATATGAGAATACATTTGGTGAAACGGTAAAAAACTTCCCTTTTTTGCTATTGAATGAAGAATATTAATATTCCCTCCTTCAATGTCGCCTTTAAAAAATCTCTTTATAATTACAATAGTAATGCCGATGCCTACTAACGGCAAGAGTAGATATAGATACTTAAAATTAAAATGAAGTAAATACCCCTCTAAGACAAATTGCCTGATGAAATGTACAAAAACTTTTAAAATTACAGCAGCAATACCTGCACTAATGCCAACCAAAATGCTTGCAAATATGAGAAACTGTTTTTCGTTGAGCTTAGAATGAATTTTATGAACTGCAAGCTGAAGAATATTTAATTTCTTAATATCAATGTTCATATTACAATTTTAACGAATTAGATTCAATAAAAAATCAATGTTTTGCACTACTTGTAAACAAATATTAAATAACTTATGTCTTATTTAACAATTAAAGAAGAAAGTGAAATTCATTTGCTATGCTGAGTAATTCCAGACTAGTCTTTTTGCGATTATTACAAAGGCACAATTTTCTGTCCGGATTTAGTCTTTAAGTAACCGTGTATCAGTATATCAGAATCTGGATAATAAACGGCGGGCTTAATACTATTTTCTAATTCCTCTACAGACGAAATTGACTGATTTCTTTCTAAATAGCCGCTGCCGTAATATTTTCTGTTTTTTATGTATACTATTGATTTTTCGTCGGCCGTTTTTCCTTTATCGACAAGAAAAAAATCAGTGTAATTAAACGTGTATTTGTCAATTATTTTTTGTGTGCGCTCATTGTAAACAGAAACAGTTTCTTGTTCTGCACAAATACCGTTGCATTTTTTAATCTGATGATTAAAACAAATTGCTTCTTCGCTCACTAATCCGCAATATCTTAAGCATAACTCATGTTCATCAATCCATGAATCTAATCGCTCTCTGGCAGTTGCGTAAGTATTAAAAGAAACTAATGCATTTTCTGATTCTTCAGACGGAACAATTTTAAAATTCAGTATTCCCTTTTCATTTTTAAACCAATCTATGCTGTGTGTAAAAGTTTCTGCTTTACGCATTCTGTTGTACTGGGGCTTATGCTTTTTTATTTCTTCTGATTCCAATAACAAGGCAATCAATTCGCTTCCGGTTAAAGTAAAATCTACATTGTATAAATCGTTGAGCATTTTCTTACCTTTTTTATCACTGGTATTAAAATGGCTCATGGCGCGGTTATACATATTGGTGCTTTTACCGATGTAAATAATTTCTCCGGTTTTGTTTCTGAAATAATAAACACCGCATTCTTCAGGCAATTTTTTAAGGATGTATTCTTTTATTTTATCAATACGCCTTACCATGATTTCATCAACGCCAACATTTTTGTATTGAGGATGATCAGTTTTTAATCGTAATAATAAATCAAAAAGTTCAGCAGTTGCAACCGCATCACCTTCTGCACGGTGCCTACCTACAATTTCTATCCCTAAGGATGCGCATAAATGCCCCAGGCTGTAAGAAATTCTTTTTGGTAATAGTTTTCTGCTTAAACGAACCGTACAAAGTTTTTCGCGCTGATATTTGTATCCCAGATTAGCAAATTCATCTTTCACGAAATTATAATCAAAACCTACATTGTGCGCTACAAAGATTTGTCCTTCAGTTATATCAAGTATTTTTTTTGCTATCTCTGCAAAAGTAGGTGCGTCGGCTACCATATCATTAGTAATGCCTGATAGTTTTGTGAAGAACGGAGAAATATAACAGCCCGGATTTACCAGTGTAGAAAATTTATCTACTACTTGCAAGCCATCATGAATTAAAATACAAATATCTATGATGGCGCCTTTGCGGTGTTCAAACTTTCCTCCGCAAGTTTCTATATCTATTATGGCGAACATTTATTACGATTCAATAATTTTTACTTTTTTCCACTCTAAAAGTATCATTTTCCCGACGTCGGGAAAATGATACTACTTTTAATGTTCAAGTATTACTACTATATTTTGTACACCCTTTTTTTACCTTTTATGATTTATCTTTTTGTTTGCTTCCTTGATCATTTTCTTTTCATCGCTTTGTAATTTTCGTTTCAGTTTCACAACATCTTCAGCGGGTGGTAGCTGTTCCGGTTTTACTCCACGTTTAATAAGCATGTTTCTAACAGCAAGATTATTATCAATATGTTCTTTACTGATTTTTGGTTCTCCTTTCAAATCTTTTTCTGCCACATTATGGCTGGTAAGTTCTGTAGCAAAATCTTTTGCCGTAATAGTAAGAGTGGGCAGAAAGTCTGCCAGAGGCCTATTATCCGGCACATGTAGTTTACGTTTCATATCGTTGGTATTAAACCCACCAAATAAAGCATGATCACCTTTACTTCTTATAAGTGCAAACCCCTGCTCGTTCACTCCTTTTTCATAAATAATTGCCGAAAGTTTTTTCTCACTTTTGGAAAGTTTTTCTCTTGCTGATACACGGGCAACATCCAATAATCTTTGCTCCACAATTTCTTGCTTACGTGTTTGTACTGCAAAATAAGTTTGAGCAAAAGCTACTTCATTTTTTCCGGGGTCACCGTTTTGTGCTATAAGGTAGCAGGCGTATCTTGTTAACGCAATATCTTCTATTTCTCGTTGAGCTCCTTTAGCAAGATCGATCATTTTCCCGATATCGGCAAAATGATCAGAAGTGGCGGTACCACTGGCCTTGCAGGCAATCATAGCCTTATCAATTACCTTACTAAAATTATCCCATTTTGTATAACCAAGAATATCTTGTAATTCTCTCGCGCTCCAACATTCTACATTATTATGTATATAACAGGCCTGTTCAAATTTTTTAAAGAGTTCTAAAATAAGTTCTTTTTTCATTTTTTAATTTATTTTTATTATTTCACTTCAACTTTCATCTGCCGTAAAAAACTAATCATGCTATCCACATTAATTTCATCAGGCTTCACATCTTTTGTTCTTAACAAACAAACGTATTCCCACACTTCAAAAATATCTTTGGGCTTTACATTGTAGGTTTGATATTGAGGATTATCAGAATGCAATTCTAAATGTCCGGCATTTTTAAAAATTTTAGAGATCACACGTTTGTAAACTATGCCTTCTTCTTTGGTTACAAGAATATAGGTTTTACCGTCTTTAATTTCTTCCAAAGACTCTACATATTTTCCAACGACAAAATCTCCTGAGTTAGCAGGAGGCATAGAATCTCCCTTTATTGGAAACGTACGATGTTTGCCAACCACGTTAAAAGGTAAGTTCATTGTAGGAAGGCCCTCAACGTACTCGGGATCGGCATATCCATTCAGATATCCTGCCATGGCCCTTACGGTAACAACTTCTATGTAATCATTTCCTTTTCGATCAACTAAAATTGGAAACAAAAAACGGTTCTTACCAACCTTCAACAAATTGTCGGGGTCGGTTTTAGAAAAATCCCCCCGCAACAATGCGTCAATAGAAATATGGTAATAATCAGAAATTTTTACCAACATTTCATAGGGTGGTTCAGCTCTGTCCTCTTCATACGAAGCAAAACGAGAGCGTGGAATACGAAGATCATCGGCCACAACTTCTTGCGACGCATTTTTTATCTTCCTCAAAATCCGAAGGTTTGCAGATATTTTACTCATTGCTAATAATTTTAGCGCTAAGATACTAAATTAATTAGCATCTTGCAAAAGATTTTTATGGTTCTTTTAAAATTTTGTTGTTTGTAACCTATGAATAGGAATGTTGTGCATATGGATTTAGATACATTTTTCGTATCAGTAGAGCGTTTGCGCGACAGCTCCTTAATAGGGAAACCTATTCTTATAGGAGGCACGAGCGACCGCGGGGTAGTGGCATCCTGTAGCTACGAAGCCCGTCAGTTTGGTATACACTCAGCTATGCCCATGCGTACCGCAAGAATGCTTTGTCCCCAAGCTATTGTTATACGGGGTGATCACGAACAATACAGTAAGTATTCCAATCTCGTTACCGATATTATTAAAGAAAGCGTACCCCTCTACGAAAAAACATCTATCGATGAGTTTTACATTGATCTTACAGGTATGGATAAATTTTTTGGCAGTTATAAATTAGCCACAGAATTGCGCCAAACTATTACAAAAGAAAGCGGTTTGCCTATCTCCTTTGCTATGTCGACCAACAAAACGGTTGCTAAGGTGGGAACAGGAGAAGCCAAGCCAAACGGACAAAAAGAAATTCCATTCGGAACAGAAAAAGGTTTTTTAGCTCCCCTATCCATAAAAAAAATACCCATGGTGGGAGATAAAACCTACCATCTGTTAAGGGGAATGGGTGTGGAGAGAGTGAAAACAGTACAAGAGATGCCTGTTGAGTTGATGGAGCAGGTATTAGGGCAAAGCGGCATTATGATTTGGAAAAAAGCAAATGGTATTGATAATTCTCCGGTTGAGCAATATTCTGAACGCAAATCTATTTCTACCGAATGTACTTTTGAGCGCGACACTATTGATGTGGCGCATTTAAAACGTATACTGATAAGTATGACCGAGAAATTAACTTTTCAGCTGCGCTGCGAAGAAAAACTTACAGCCTGCGTTACGATAAAAATTCGTTACTCAGATTTTAATACATATACCATGCAAATGCGCATACCTTATACATCATTAGATCATGTATTGATGGAAAAAGTAAAAGAGCTGTTTGATAAGCTTTATCAAAAACGAATGCTCATACGCTTAATAGGAATTCGTTTCAGCCATTTGATACAAGGTAATTATCAGTTTGATTTGTTTGACGATACTATTGAGCAATTACAATTATATCAAGCCATGGATAAACTGCGCAAACGCTATGGTCTTGAATCCGTAATGCGTGCTGCCGGCTTAGGACTAAAAAAACGCGATGACTTTAATTCGTTTAGCGGAAGGAAAACATAATGCTGTTAAACTGCCACACATATTACAGTTTATGTTACGGAACTTTATCTGTAGAACAATTACTGGACGAAGTAACACAAAAAGGTTATGATAAATTTGTATTAGCCGACATAAACAATACTTCAGCTTGCATAGACACAGTGCGTATGGCAACTGAGCGCGGATTAAAACCCATACTTGGAATTGATTTTAGGAACGGCATAAAACAACAATATATTGGTATTGCAAAAAATAACGATGGCTTTTTTGAATTAAATGAATATTTGTCGGAACATCTTCACTCCGCCAAAAAAATTGAACCGCAAGCCCCCGAATTTAAAAATTCATACGTCATCTATCCGCTGGCAAATTATACCGGTTGGACTTTACGGGAAAACGAATTCATAGGCGTTTCTCCAAAGGATATCAACACTTTTTCGTTCACGAATTCCCAAAAAAAAGAAGATAAACTAGTTGCACTGCAGCCGGTAACATTTATTAATAAACGCCATTACAATGCACACAGATTATTACGTGCCATCGATACAAATACTTTACTGAGCAAACTCCCTGCACACGAACAAACCACTCCCGATGAAATAATGCCCACGCGAGATGAAATGTACGCAGCTTACGCTGAGTATCCTTTCATTATCAGCAACACCGAGCGTGTTTTAAATAATTGTAAAATAGAATTTGAATTCGGAAAATTTTCGAACAAAAACCTGAAACATTATACCGGCACCGAGCAAGGAGATGTTTACTTGTTACGCAACGAATGTTTTAAGGGATTACAATATCGGTACAAAAATGGTCCGTCAGAAATAGTTATGCAACGCATGGAAAAAGAATTGCAGATAATTTCTCAAATGAATTTTGCATCTTACTTTTTAATTAATTGGGATATTATAAGTTACGCACAAAGTAAAAATTATTATTACGTAGGGCGGGGCAGTGGCGCAAACAGCATGGTGGCTTATCTTTTGCGGATAACCGACGTAGACCCAATTGAACTTGATTTATACTTTGAGCGATTTATAAATCCATCCCGCAGTAATCCTCCCGATTTTGATATTGATTTTTCGTGGACCGACCGTGATGATATGACGCGTTATATTTTTGAACGATTCGGAAATAAAAAAACGGCGCTATTGGCTACGTACTCAACTTTTCAACGTGATGCCGTAAGAAGAGAGCTAGGAAAAGTATTTGGTTTGCCGCCTGGCGAGATAGACAGATTGCAATCCGTACGAGACGAAAAGAATACTGACACAGTTGGTAAATTAGTTTTACGTTATGCAGAGTTGATTCAAGGTTTTCCCAGCCATTTAAGCATACACTCCAGTGGTATTTTAATTTCAGAGAAGCCTATTCATTGCTACTCGGCAACTAATCTTCCGCCAAAAGGATATCCAACAACACAATTCAGTATGATTGAGGCAGAAGATATTGGTTTGTATAAATTTGATATTCTGAGTCAGCGCGGTTTAGGGAAAATAAAAGACGCTTTAGGTTTAATAAAACAAAATAAAAATGTATTAATAGATATACACGATATTGAAAAATTTAAAAAAGATGAAAAAGTAAAACAACTTTTAAGTGTTGGTAAATGCATAGGCTGTTTCTATATAGAATCGCCCGGAATGCGGATGCTATTAGCAAAGTTACGCGCCGATGATTATTTACGCTTAGTGGCCGCAAGTTCTATTATAAGGCCCGGAGTATCTAAAAGCGGGATGATGCGCGAATATATTTTGCGTTACAGAAATGAATCGGCAAGAGAAAAAGCACAAAAAGAAATTCCTGAATTATATAAATTGTTGAAAGAAACGTACGGGGTAATGGTTTACCAGGAAGACGTAATTAAAGTAGCGCATTTCTTTGCAGGACTTTCATTGGCAGAGGCAGATTATTTACGCAGAGGTATGTCGTGGAAATTTAAACAACGTAATGAGTTTGGAAAAGTAAAAGATAATTTTTTTAGCAACTGTTTTAAAAAAGGATATTCCGAAAAAACCATAAATGATATCTGGAATCAGATTGAAAGCTTTGCTAATTATGCTTTTTCTAAAGGTCATTCGGCCAGTTATGCTGTAGAGAGTTATCAGGCATTATATCTCAAAGCCTACTTCCCTCTAGAATACATGGTTGCTACATTAAACAATGGTGGAGGCTTTTATAGAACATCTTTATATATACACGAGGCGCGTATGCATGGAGCAAAAATTGTGGCGCCTTGTGTAAATAATAGTTCGTCACTAAGTACTATAGAAGACGAAAGTATTTATTTGGGTTTGGCAATGATTAACGAACTCGATCACACAATTGTTACACACTTATTGGAAGAACGTAATAAAAATGGAAAATTTAAAAGTTTATACGATTTTGTAAAACGTACATCTGTTTCTATCGAACAAATACGCTTACTAATCAGGGTAGGTACTTTTAATTTTACCGGTAAGAATAAAAAGGAATTATTGTGGGAAGCGCACTCGCTAATAAATCCGTTGACAAAAAACAAAACAAACAACGAACTTTTTGACGTAAAACCAAAAAAATACAAATTACCTGAGCTCACAATATCGTGGGTTGATGATGCTTTTGATGAGATAGAACTGCTGGGCTTTTCTCTTTCTTCTCCTTTTAATTTATTAAAGGATAAATTACCTTCCAATTTAATTGCAAAAGATTTGCGTAGTCATATCGGAAAAACGGTTGAGATTGTCGGCTATTTAGTAAGTATAAAACATACACAAACATCAAAAGGTGACCGCATGTATTTCGGTACTTTCTTAGACACAGAAGGAATGTGGATAGATACCGTACATTTTCCTCAAGCAGCTAAAGCTTTTCCATTTAATGGTCCGGGTTGTTATCGATTAATTGGCAAAGTAACTGAGGAATTTGATTTTACTTCAATAGAAATACAACAAATGTATCGTATGCCAACAATTAACCGGGAAGATGCGGATACCTCAGCCTCAACACCTTCACTGGTTATTTAAAACTCTGATAATATATTTTTCAGTAGGAAGTAAGGCCGTTTGTATTCTTTTAGCGTAATGAATACTATCTAAAATTTCCTTTTGTTTTTCCTCAACTAAATTCTTTTGTTCTTCAATTACTGATTTTTGCTTGCGCGTAATACGAAGCGAACGAAAAACAATAAATGCTACAACAGCAACTAAGAGTAAAACAAAAGAAACAAGAAGCAAAACAATTTTCTGCCTCTTCGCGTCTGCCACCGCAACAGCGTCTTTCTTTTCCTGTTCAGCTTTCGCTGCAGATTCCTTCTTCTCAAATTCATAATTCATTTCTTTACGAACTAATTGCTTTTTATTGTCCTCACTGAAAAGCGTGTCACGAATAGAAATGTAGCGTTTGTGATATTATAGTGCCCGCAACCGCATTTGTTCCGGATTTAAAAGGTTGCCTCCCAGACTATCCGGTAAAGAAATATCAGCCACTTCGTATAAAACACTTAGTGATTCATATCTGTACTTTAAAGACTCCAAAGTCCCAATACTATCATCAATTGCAAGGGCACGATAAATAAAATACGCGGCTTCTTTATACTTTTTTTGTTTGATATAAACAGAACCAATGTTGCCCAAATTACTAGCAATTAAATCCATTGTCCCGAATTGTTCCAACATTTTCAAAGCCTTAAAACTATAATCCAATACCTTTTCATAGTTTCCCTGATTAAAGTACACGCCACCAATGTTACCCATAGTATTAGCTAAAACCTGCTTGTAACCAAGTTCTTCTGCCATTTTTGCGGCATTTAAATAATATTCAAGTGCTTTTTGATAATTCTTCTGTTCGTCATAAATAATTCCAATATTGGCTTTTGCGTTTACCTGCCATTCCTTATATCCAATTTCTTCAGCGGTTTTTAACCCATTCATATAATATTCTAAAGCTTTTTGATAATCGCTCTGATATAAATAAATATTCCCAATGTTTATTAATCCTCCGGCTATTCCCTTTTTGTTTTTTAATTTTTAATCTATTACTAAAGCCTTTAAATAATAACTCAACGCATTTGAATAATCGCTTTGCCAATTATAAACGATACCAATATTGCTGTAAGCACTTGAAACGCCCTTTTTAAAATCTATTTTCTCGGCCACTTGCAAAGAGAGTTGACTGTAACGCAAAGCTGAATCAAAATTACTAACGCGCAAATAAAGAGAAGAAATCGCTATAAGTTCGTTTGCTTTAGCACTGTCCGCATTTGCTTTATTTGCAAGAATTTTGAGCGCATCAATTTTTGAATGTTGAGCTAAACAAAAAATAGAACTAAAACTAAACAGTAAAAACAAAAAACAAGTAAAATATTTTCTCATTTATTTTTTATGCCAATTTTTAATGGTCTTCTCTATGTACTTTTCGGAAGTAATTAAAGCGTTTTGTATTCTTTTGGCGTAATGAATAGAATCCAGGATTTCCTTCTGTTTTTCTTCAATAAGGTCTTTAGATTTTTGAAGCATTAGGGAATTAAGAAAATTCTCACGCGTAAGTTTGTAGCGTATACTCATACCTGCAAATGAAAATATCATAAATATGATTCCAAAAAACAATGTACTGTTAATGTCCGGAACACTTAAGAAAGATTCGTTGCGCATAGAATAAAATAAAAATAATGCGATCGCATGATTAATAACGGTAACAATTACTAATTGAATTACTCTGCCAAAATAAATCATACCACGCACCAATGTAATGGCACTAATGCCCATTAAATAATTATGTACATTATTAATATTTGTTTTAGCAGCCATGTAACTAAAACAGCAAGCAAGAATAACCGAGACACCGTAAATTTGGATTAAGGATGGCAATGAAAATCTTTTCAGGTAAAGAACCACCAGTAACATCAACGCAGATACCGAGAGAAAGATAAAGAGGAAATGTTTAAACTGCTCAAAACTGTAACTATATTCAAAAAAAGCAAAAAAGGGAATAACAAAAGCAGCCAGTACCCAAATTCAGGATGCAGATTTTATAGCCAGTTTTTTTTCCTCTGCGGCCCAGGCGTTATGATAATCTTTTGGCGAAAAATTACTCATTTTTAATATCGTGTAAAGCAATTTTGTATTTACCGCTTTCAAGTACAACAATAAATTTTTCACTGGTAGTAACACGCGCGTGCTTTACAGTATACGTGAGAAATACTTTAGATTCTTCACCAATTACAGCCTGACTATCGCTTGATTTTAATTCAAATGATTCCATTGCGCCAGTAACTTCTTTCAGCTTTTTAAATTTATCACTTAACTCAGCTATCGATTCTGCGCTAGCCAACTCACTGCTGAAATATTCGCTTGTAACTGAGGTATAATCTCCTTTATCAATTGCTTTCAAATAATTTTCAGCGCTTTCCTTTGCTTTAGCAACATCTAATTTATCTGTTGAGCAACCCAAAAACACAAAAGCAATCACCGCAAAAATTAATTTAATTTTCATATTAATTATTTTTGACTAAACTAAATAAAATTATTGTAAATTCAATACTTCATACTCACAACTCATGGTTCTTACTTCTTGATTTTTGGCTCTTTTTTACCTATCTTTGCACTGAAATTATACTACTATGCAGGTTATGGATATTACAAAAACACTTTCTCAACAACTTATGAATCTGGAAGATAAATACGGAGCTCATAATTACCATCCTTTACCCGTTGTGTTAGATAGGGGAGAGGGTGTTTTTGTATGGGATGTAGAAGGTAAAAAATATTATGATTTTCTTTCCTCGTATTCTGCCGTTAATCAAGGTCATTGTCACCCAAAAATTACTGCTGCTTTGGTTGAACAAGCACAAAAACTAGGTTTAACATCACGTGCTTTTTATAATAGCGCATTAGGTGAATACGAAAAGTATATAACAAATTATTTTGGTTACGATAAAGTATTACCGATGAACAGTGGGGCAGAAGGTGTCGAAACAGCTATAAAACTGGCCCGTAAGTGGGGCTATGAGAAAAAGGGTATTGACGCAGAACAGGCAAAAATTATTGTTTGCTCAAAAAACTTTCACGGTCGCACCGTAAATATTATTTCTTTTAGCACGGATGCTGATTCAAAACAAAATTTCGGGCCGTTTAATCCCGGTTATATTGTTATCCCGTTTAACGATACTAAAGCTTTAGAAACTGCTTTACAAGATTCAACTGTTGCTGCATTTTTAGTCGAGCCAATTCAAGGTGAAGCAGGGGTTATTGTTCCTGACGAAGGATATTTAAAAACTTGCTTTGATTTATGTAAAAAGCACAATGTACTTTTTGTTGCTGATGAAATTCAAACCGGTTTGGCGCGCACTGGAAAATTATTGGCCTGCGATTGGGAAAATGTTCATCCGGATATGCTTATTTTAGGAAAAGCTCTTTCGGGTGGAATGTATCCTGTATCTGCAGTATTAGCTGATAATGAAATAATGATACTTATTAAACCCGGTCAACATGGTTCAACTTATGGCGGAAATCCAATTGCGTGTAAAGTGGCTGTTGCTGCTCTAGAAGTTTTGCGCGAAGAAAAACTAGCTGAGCGTTCGGAATACCTTGGAACTATTTTACGTGATGAATTAAGAAAAATAAAATCGCCCATACTAAAAGAGGTGAGGGGTAAGGGTTTATTTAATGCGTTAGAAATTGAGGAACACCCGGGGAAAACTGCGTGGGAAGTTTGCGTACGCATGGCTGAAAAAGGTTTATTGGCTAAGCCAACACAGGGAAATATAATTCGCTTTGCGCCACCACTGGTTATTACTGAAGAGCAAATTTTAGATTGCGCCAGAATTATTAAAGAAAGCCTTCTTTCTTTTTAATTACTACATATCTCCGCTACAAATAATGTAATTTTATTTATACCTCTTTTTCCAGAACAGGCAGTGTGGTCGGTTTTATATTTCTTCCTAAAATTAATGCTATGATAGTAAATCCAATGCCAATATATCCAACGTATTCGTAGTTGTGTAATTTTTTTGCTTCGTCATTAGTAATTATCAGCCCACCAATCATTGTACATAAAAAAACACCCAACTGTTGCAGTGCAGAATTAAGACTCATAAACCCTCCTCGAATTTGCGGAGTAACAGCAGAAGTAACCATTGCTTGTGCAGGAACCATTCGGCCACCCGAAAAAATAAAGAATAAAGCCATAGTTCCTATCATTGCCATAAAAACATGCCCTGTAAAATTGCTGATTAAAAATATTGGAATGATGGCGATTGTACTCACTATAAAGTACAATTTGAATCGTCCGTGTTTATCGGCAAGTTTTCCAATGAAGGGCGCAGCAATAGAAGATAAAATTCCGCCAACGATATACATGTATATTAAATCTTCTTTCATACTGAAACCAATATTATTTACAAAATAATCACTTATGTATGGAATTATAGAAAAGTGAGACAATACCATTGTCATTGAAAAAAGTAAAGCATATACCATGTTTTTATCCCCCACTATTTTTTTATATAAATGAAATGTAGATTTATCGTGCGGGCCTTTTAAATGAGAAGTGATAGATGGTATATTTATAAAAATAGCTACAAAAACAAAAATGCCAATTGCGGCAATAAAATAAAATGGAGTGTGCCATGAATATGCTTCGGATAAATAAATTCCAAGCGGAACACCAACTACCGATGCCAAAGCAAACCCACTCATTAAAATTCCCATACCCCTTGCGCGTTTTTCCAATGGAATAATATCTCCTACAATAGAAAGTATAACAGAGCCTGCTACACCACCAAATAAACCCGTAAATATTCTGGCACTCAGTAAAAACCAATAATCAGGAGCAAAAGCGCATAACGTTGTTCCAACTAAAAAGCCGGCATATAAAAACAATAAGGCCTTTTTTCTGTCAAATTTATCAATGAAAAATGTAGCGGCTATAGCAGAACAAAATGCAGCCAACCCATAAGAACCAACTAAGAAACTAAATTGTTGAGTAGTAAGATCCATTGTGTTTTTTAGGTTTGGTGCCATTGGCATCATAACCATACTATCAAGTATATGTGTAAATTGTATAAATGCTAAAGTAAGAAGTACTAAAATTTCCTTTCTTGTCATAGAGGCGCACAAAGTTAACAAAAGAAAAAAACGAGTACCCGCCGAAGTTCTTCCGGTTATTAGAAATTATACAGTAAAAATTTGTTAATTATTTTATAAGATTCACAATGCCTTTGTAGACATGTTCATTGGTTAAAATATCTTTAAAAGTTACTTTCCACACATAGGTATCCTCCTGCGAAATTTCGCCTTTGCCTCTAACTTTTCCATCCCAACTTGTTTCCAAATCAGTTGAATGAAAAATTTCCATTCCCCATCTGTCATAAATCCACATATTAAATGTTGAATTATCTATTCCAATACCGGTTCCTTTAAAACCATCATTCAACTCATCAAAATTTGGTGTAAAAGCATTTGGTGCGTAAAAAGTTACAACAGGTTTAATAATTATTCGCTCTGTTATAGAATCTTTACAACCGTAAACATTCTGCACAACCTGCGTAGCAAGATAGGTATACGGAACTTCATCGTTATACAAATGTGTAGGATTTGCCAATGTTGAGTAATTACTCGCTTCTCCGCTTATAAAAACATCACCAAAATTCCAGAGATAAGCGTTGGGTCCGGTAGCTCCCTCCGATTGATCGTGAAAATGTATAAGCGGATCAAGAATATCTGCATCTGTCGGACTCCACGAAAACCCTGCCAATGGAATTGGATTGACTGTGATATACCAGTTTTTGGTAAGTTTACTGGCACAGCCTACATTGGTAATTGCTGTTAAAGATACAATGTAAGAAATATTTTGTGTGTGGAGTGGGTTAGTATAGGTTGCAGATGTAATTAGAGATGATGTATCGGTTTGTGTTGTGCTGTTGCCAAAATCCCAAATCCATTTTACAATTTTATCGGGAGCCATAACATAACAACTATCTTTAAAATTAACTGTTAGTGGTGTGCATCCACTTAATGTATCAGCAACAAAGACCACAACAGGTCGGGGATTAACATAAACAACATTTGTTACAGAATCTTTACAACCTTTATTCGAAGTTACAATTAAACTCACCGTATGATTTCCTACAGGTGTTAATATATATGCCGGATTTTGATTAGTTGCATCCGTAAAAATTCCGTCGTTATTCATGTCCCAATTCCATTGGTTAATTATTCCACTTCCTATTGTTGATTGATCATAAAAATTTGTTCCTGTTCCCTCACAAGCAATCGAATTTGTAAAAGAAGCAACCGGGTTTGGATTTACATTAATTGCAAAAGTTGAAAGGGGTCCTGTACATCCGTTTAAAACAGCTTGCAAGGAAATAATATTGCTTGCCATATTTGGGCTAGGATCAATTGTTGTAAAAGAGGGCAGGGTAGTAGTACCATTCATTGTTGCCAAACCAATATTTGTTCCGGGTGTTGTATTAATCCAGGTTAAAGAACTGCCTACTGGCGAAGCCGTGAATGTAAGCTGACTGGTTATGTTATTCGGACAATAATCTACGCTTGGGTGAGAAACGATAAGCGTTGGCTTAATTGTAATTGTAAAAGTAGCAGGCGGACCGGAGCAGCCGTTTAAGGTTGGCACTACAGTTATTATTCCAGAAATATTTGATGATGTAGTATTCATTCCGGCAGTAAACGCAGATGGTATTCCGGCTCCGGAAGAACCTAATCCTATTTGTGTATTGTTGTTGTTCCAAGAATAAGTTACGCTAGTACTGTTTGGATTTACAGTATAATTTGTTTGCGCAACAAAATCTCCCCAACAATAGGGTGGGGGAGAACTAAGTATAATGTTTGGAATAGGATTAACATTTATG
Organism: uncultured Flavobacteriaceae bacterium; assembly: GCA_964653165.1. Classification (GTDB taxonomy): domain Bacteria; phylum Bacteroidota; class Bacteroidia; order B-17B0; family Aurantibacillaceae; genus PALSA-968. Next base: position 37,834 of record CAZZEI010000009.1, read on the forward strand.
ATAGCATTTACAGCAGAACTGCATCCCGCAGGAGTAGACAACTGAAGTAAAACAGTATAAGTTCCAATTGCAGGATAGGTATAAGTTGGATTTTGCAAATTGGAAGTATCATTTGTTGCGGTGAGATCACCAAAATTCCAACTATGGTTTACGCCGGTTGTTGGTGTTGACGTATTATTAAAAACCGTTGGAACTCCTAAGCAGGCTTGCGGAGCATTGAATCCCGCAACCGGCATTACATTTACGGTTATACTGTTTGTAACAATAAATTTACAACCAAACGAAGTTGTAACAGTTAGTGTTACCGCAAAAACTCCTGCGGTTGCGTATGTGTGCGTAGGACTTTGTGTTGTTGATGCTGCAGATCCATCGCCAAAATTCCAGTTGTACGTTGAACCCCCTATAGAGGTATTATTAAAAACAGTTAGTGTTCCTCTACAAACCGGTGCAGCATTAAAAGACGCAGTTGCACCCGGATTTACAGTTACGGTTGTAGTATACGTATTTGTACATCCATTATTTACATACAACGAAACTGTATAAGTTCCTACCGATGAATAAATATGTGTTGGTGATGCGTTAACAGAATCGATTGTACCGTCTCCAAAATTCCATATTTGTGTACTAAATGGACCACCTGTAGAAAGGTTTGTAAAAGGAGTAGGGTTTCCTATACAAACAGGGACAGTTGTAAATGAAGCAACAGGTAAAGGAGGAACTCCCTGAATAAAAGTATCTATTTGTAAAGTGCAATTTATTCCACTGTTGCCTAGCGTTGTCATGGTTACAGAATATGTTCCGCCTGCGTTTATTGTTATTGTTTGATTTGTTGCTGAGCCAACAATTCCCGGCCCGCTCCACGAATAGGTTGCAACGCCGGGAGGAGCTGTTAGTACAGTTGTATTCATTCCACAAGAAAAAGGAGTAAATGTAATTCCCGGAAAAGGAGCGCAATCTGCGGCTACATATGCATACCCGGGATGTCCGCCACCGGCGCAATCAGAAGTTTCAAAAGTAAGTGTTACGTTTTGTCCGATGTAGTTTCTTAGCGGAATCATAACCGGACTCCAGTTTTTATAATAAAAATCATATTGCGAAAAAGTGCCGGAGCTTGCATCATAAATTTGTGTGCTGTTAAGTTGAAAGCCGCCAATGTTAGGTGCAGTTAAAGCATCAACATCATAATGAGCGCACTGAATTTCAATTCCATTTCCATCATACATGCGTATTTTAAAATAGGGCTGTATAGTTGCGGCGTGATTGTTAGGATTATACTGACATAAAACAACCGCATACCAATAAGTAACTGCTTCGTTAAGCTGAGTTACTAAAAATGTATTTGAAATTATTTGATGATTGTAAGGTAATGTAGATGCGTTATTATTTGTAGCTACAAGAGTTCTGTATGCACTGTCATTTCCTAAACGTAAAGAAAAAGCGTGTCCGGGCGGCAAAGTCGAAATAGGAACATTGGGGTCATTGCCGGAATTATTTAATTCATGTACATACGTAAAATCATTAAACCCAGCAGAGTTTAATCCGGTGGCAGTTAGTGCGCCATAACTATTAGCGCCGGGGAAGTTACCTACGTTGTTCCATTGTCCAACCCAACCTGCGGTTGTGCCGGTAGAGAAATCTAAATTATTACAGTTTGGTCCGCCTGTTTGTACAGCATTATTTCCTTGTCGGGCAGCCAATTCATTTTCATTTTTTATTCTTTCGCTTTCAATAAAAGCGGGGTATTTGGTTTTGTATAAGTCTTCGTAAAAAGGAATTTTGTTTAACCAGTATTGAAGGGCATTACGCTTAGTTATAGAACCGTCTTTTACTTTATCGAGGTATCCGGCAATATTATCGTGATGCTGACTGAAAACAAAATAAAAAAAAGTATTAACGGCTGCGGGGGTAATGTGTAACTTTTTTGCTAAGGCATTTTCTACATCATGCCAGTTATAAAGTTCTTTGGCATTGTGCATAAAGTCTTCTGTCGATTCAGATTTAGTTTTACGGGTGTTGTTTTGAGTCTTGCCGTAAAAGCAATTAAGGATTAGTAATAGTACAAGTAGCTTTTTCACTAAAGAAATATTTTAAAGCTGTTATAGCAAAGATACAGAAAAGAGGGCAATTTTTGTGCCGTTTCAATTCTCTTAACTTTTATCAAAGCTTCCTTAAAGAAGATAGATGATAGAATATGGAATTAGTTTAACCGTTTTATAAGTGGTTGTATCTTCTTTATATCTGGTAGGCTTGATAGATTATATGGTTAATTTCTACTTAACATAATATAAATTATAGGATATTTAATGACTAGTCATACCTTTGTATTTCAGTTGTATATATCAACTTATGTTAAGTAATACTTTATATATAATACCTGTTTGCTCTATTTCCTTTCTATAATTCGTTTAGATTTGTAATTATTAACACATTACTTACAGCTACTTTTTATGACTGAACTTGAAAAAATAAAAAAACGAATTATCGGTAAATGGGAAGTTATGAATACTCCGGGTGTTCTTTCGCATTATACTTTTAACGAAAATTTTGAAATACATTACGGCAACATTGATCCAAGCGCGTCAACAACTCAAAAAAAATACAGCATTGAATCAAAAGGCGGAAAAACATTTATTAAAAAAACTAAAGAAGTAATTGAAATTGGCGGCATCAGTAAAAACTGGATGCTTTGGGTTAAGGGCAAAAAATTCTTTATCCTGAAAAAAATTTAAGACGCCCTACTTCATGAAATTTATTTTGCAACTATTTTTTCTTGCCATTATCAGCGTGCTGTTGACTGCATGTTGCAAAGCCGGGATTGGTGGTAACGCAAATTTAGTTTGCACAGTAAAAAATGCAGGTAATTTGGTAAAAGGAGTTACTGTTTATTTAGCTTATAATACAAGCAAACCTCCCAATAAAGGTATTAATGGTTTCGATACACATAAAACAGCCGATGCAAACGGTAGTTCAGTATCTTTTGTAGGACTTAAATGCGGCACTTATTATATTTATGCAACAGGTTTTGATAGCACTGCCCTGTTATCTGTTCAGGGCGGCGTTCCGTATAGTCTTTTATACAAAAACCGCAGTAAGACAGGAAATATAACTTTAAATATTACCTATTAACAGGTAATTCATTATTAAATGCTCAATAAATTAGTGAAAACTAGTCCTTTGTTCTACCATCTTTTTTTCTTACTTTTGTTTCACTTAAAAAAAATTAAACATGACTAAAAAGACTACTACCCCATTTGCAATACTGTTTTTAATTTTAACAGTTTTTCTTTCAAATCATTCAACTGCACAATCAACTTGTCCCTGGGCTAAAAAAGCCGGAGGTAATAATGTTGAATTTGGTGTAGCCGTTGCCACCGACGCATCCGGCAACGTTTACTATTTAGGTAATTTTTATTCGCAGACAATTAATATTGGCGGAACAATCCTTTCCAACCAACCGTATATAGCTTTTAACTATGGCGCTGAAATGTTTCTTGCAAAATACGATTCTTGCGGAACTTTTAAATGGGCAAAAAAAGCAGGTGGTATTTCTGATGTATACGGAACAGGTCTTGCCGTTGATGCTGCAGGAGATGTATATGTTTCGGGGTGGTTTAACGCCGACACGGCTTATTTTGGTACAACTAAATTAGCCAACAACTCTCTAAGAGATGCTTTCTTGGTAAAATACGACCCTAATGGTATTGCACAATGGGCTAAAGCAGGAGGCGGAAATGATTGGGATATGGCGTATGGCGTTGCGGTTGACGGATTAAACAATGTTTATATTACAGGTCCTTTTTCTTCCAAATCAATGAAATTTGGAACCGACAGTATTTTAAATGGAGTTGGTGATGACTATACCTATGATATTTTTATTGCAAAATTCGATGTAAATGGAAACTTTCAATGGCTTAGAGGTAATACAAGTAATGTTGGTACCAACAGTCATGTAATTTCTTACGGAATTGCTGCAGATGCAACAGGTAACGTTTTTGTTTGTGGTAGATTTGCGTCCAACTACATTCGATTTAATAATGATTCTCTTGCAACCAACGGCTATTACGATTTATTTGTAGTTAAATACGATGGCAGCGGTGCTGAGCAATGGCTTAGAACTGCTGGCGCAGGTGATGCCGATGCTGCATTAAGTTTGGCAGCAGATGCAAGCGGAGGTGTTTTTGTTGGTGGTTACGTAGGTACGGGCACTGTTTCTTTTGGTGCTAATTCAATAATAAACCCTGGTTATAATAGAAATATTTTTTTAGTGAAATATGATGCAAGTGGTGGAAACGACTTCTGGGCAAAAACTGTTGGCAGCAATCTTTATTCTGATAATATTTGTACTTCTGTAAGACTTGATGCAACAGGAAACGCATATACTACAGGAACATACAGTTCTGATTCACTTAACGTTGGACCGGTAACACTTCTTAATACTTCTTATTTAGGTGGTAACGGAGGAGATTATTTCTATGACATTTATGTTGCCAAATACAAATCAAACGGAAATTTATCATGGGCAAGAACTGCGGGTGGAGATTCTACCGACATTGGAAATTGTATTGCAACAGGTCCTAACGGAGCATTATACCTTACAGGAGAATTTAAGTCTCCAACAATTTCTTTAGCAGGAATTCCACTTACCCTAGCATCAGGAAGTTTACAAGGAAATGGTGATGCATTTATTTGTAATAACATAGCTTCCCTGATGATAACTCCTGATATTTGTTTGGTATCGGCCGATACTACAATGCTTGCCAAAGAATACAATGTTGTTTATTGGGATAAAACACCTTTTACAACCGTAAATAATTTTATTGTATATCGCGAGGTAACTTCAGGTGTTTATAAAAAAATTGGCTCTCAACC
>CAZZEI010000010.1:0-42361 GCA_964653165.1 uncultured Flavobacteriaceae bacterium
CAAATTTTGTATCAATCCATGTAAAATATTTATTTTTTGACTTATTAATTAACCCAATTCTGATTAACGTCTTCATCTACCATGTCTCCGAGGTAGAACTCTTCATTGGTTTGAGTAAAGCATCTTCTCATTCCTTCTATAAAATCTTCCTCAATTAGCTCGCCCGTTGAAGGTGTTAAATACACGGTAAAGACTATAGTAGAGTAAATTACTTCTTTAACAAAATAAAAAGTCCTTTGAGATAAATATCTCAAAGGACTTTTTATTTATATGATTTTATATTAAAACCGTTCCAAGGCCGAAAAGAAGAAGTTTCCTTCAATTGCAGCATTCTCTTCACTATCGCTACCGTGTACAGCATTAGCCGCAATACTTTTAGCAAACAGTTTACGAATAGTTCCGTCTTCTGCCTTTGTAGGATCAGTAGCGCCGATTAATTTACGAAAATCAGCAACTGCATTATCTTTCTCCAGGATAGCAGCTACAATGGGACCCGAGCCCATATAATCAACTAACTCACCGTAAAAAGGGCGCTCTTTATGCACGCCGTAAAAATTACCGGCTTGCTTTTTAGTAAGACTAAGGTATTTCATTGCCTTAATTCTGAAACCTGCTTTGTTTATCATTGCTAATATTGGGCCTATGTTGTTGGCTTCAACAGCATCAGGCTTAATCATTGTAAAAGTTATGTTTGTTGCCATAATTATTATTTGGGGCACAAAGATAAGAGTTTAACTCAATTAAGAAAGTATTAGGCTTTCCCGTGGTGCTTTTTTGTTAAAGTCAAGGAATAAGACGTAACAGCAAATCATTACAAAACTGAAATTGAAAAGCCCCATTCCTAAAGCTATAAAAAGATGAAAGAGTAACCCGGTAAGTATTACATGTCGTTTTATTCTCTTCATAAAAATTAAAAACGGGAAAAGAATTTGATACAAAAGGGCTGACCAGGTTAAAATTTTGAAAACAAATGGAATTGAACAAACCAGGCCTTGCAATGCCGGAAAAGAATATTCATCTATAAGTAGAATTTGCTGCAAAGCAGAGCCATCAAGCCATTCGGGCGATTGTAATTTATAAATGGCAGAAACAGCATAAATTAGTACTACCTGCATTTTACATAATAAAATAAAAATAGTGTCGCTCGCATTTTGAATATCATTTAAGAATTTATTTTTCAGCTCCTTTTCGTTCGAAATAAAAATCAGAAAAAATAACATTAGGCAAAGTAAAACATCTCCACCTGAAACAGTTGAATAAATACAATTTTGCAAATTAATAGTGGCAAAAAAAACTAAAAATGTACTTAGTCTTGGATAAAAACCAAGCAATCCAATAAATGAAAATAAAAGTTGGGCAACAAAAAACAACATATAATAGTTTGTAACTGCCTCTACAGACAATAGATTTACCAATGTAGTTAGCGTAAAACCGCTTAGATTTTGTGTTGCTATTAAACTTTCATTTCCGTACAGTATTTCAATATGAGGAAAGAGTTGGAAAAAATTAAATATACAATAGATAAACAAAAGTTTGCGCAATACATTTGCCTGTCGGACACCGGATGCAGGTAGCGTAAGCATCTCTATTTTATTTAACAGTTTCAAATTCGGGATAATAAATTGAATACATTTTTTTTGACGAGCAATTTGCTTTTGAATAAACAACAAGTATTTTCAATTTTTGACTTTCCTTATTTTCATGCCTGAGCTTATTTTTAACCGCGTTTGCCAAAACTTTAAAATATCCTGAAGAATAATTTCCGACAATATTTTCTTTTTCACTCAAAGTTGAAGCATTTTCATTGTATAAATAATGCAAGGTATTACTAATTGAAAAAACAATTTTCGCGTTCGCGCTTATACGGCTAGATTGATGTGCATACAAATAACTTACAAAGGGCTCTTCCCACCCACTCCATTTTTCATTTTTCATTTGGTAACAAACGAATACTTTTTTGTTTACCTCGGGCACAGGCGCAAATAAACTCCAACTTTGGTCGAACATTGGCGATATATAGCTTTTAGATTTTTCTTTCAGATAAACTGAAGAAATATTCTCAGGCAACACATACATTAAAGTAAAGGATGTATGAATAACCAAAAATAAAATCAGGGAGAAGATTATGACTATTCTAAAGTTCTTCATTCAGAATTTCCATTATTAAACCCTGCTCATATCCTTTTGAAGCCGCATACGTCAGGAGTTTATATTTTTTCTTTATTTTGTTCTTTTCGTTAAGCAATTTCGATTTACCTTCAAGCAGTTTTCTCAATGTTTTTAAATATTCTGCACCGTCAATTTCTTCAAAAGCTTTCTTCATGCAATATTCCGAAATTTTTTTTGCTCTCAAGCCCGCTTTTATTTTATGTCTGCCCCATTTTTTAATACGAAATTTTCCTCCTGCATAAGCCTTTGCAAAACGCTCTTCGTTTACATAATTATCAGTAATCAGCTTAGAAATAATGTTCTCAACATCACCCTGATGTAGCCCATAATTATAGAGCTTATCCCGCACTTCTTGCTGACAGCGCTCCTGATAGGCACACCAATCCTGTATTTTGGCAAGGGCCTGTAAGGGGGTGTACACTTTTATCTTCTCATTCATTCGGTATAAAATTAACAAATCTCCTTATCAATTCGTATTTTTGCGCCTTTATGGCATTATTTGGTAAAAACGAACCCGGGCAAAAATCTGAAATGCCCTTTTTTGCGCATATTGAGGCGCTTCGTTGGCATATTGTACGCAGTGCCCTGGTAGTAATTTGCTTAGCCTTTTTACTTTTCTTTTTTAATGATATTGTTTTCGGAAAAATAATTTTTGGCCCGCGCCACCAGGATTTTATTACCTACAAAGTAATTTGCCAACTCGGTCAATTTTTTTTAGGAAACAATTCTACATGCATAGAAGTAGCTAAACAAGGGTTAATAAATACAGAATTAGCAGGCCAATTTACCATGCACTTATGGGTTTCGTTTATTGGTGGTTTAATTCTGGGCATGCCATACGTTTTATGGGAACTATGGCGTTTTGTTAAACCCGCTTTAAAAAATACGGAAACCAAACCCGCAAAAGGATTTGTTCTTATTTCAACCATTTTATTTTTAATTGGAGTTTGCTTCAGTTATTTTTTAATTTTCCCTCTTACCTGGAATTTTCTAGCCCCTTATGTAGTGAGTGATGATGTTAAAAATCTCATTTCTTTTGATTCCTATGTTTCTAACCTAACAACCCTAACTATTGCTTTTGGCTTGGTGTTTGAAATGCCGGTTGTAGTTTATTTTTTAAGCCGGATTGGATTAATGACTCCTGCTTTTATGAGAAAATACCGTCGGCACGCTGTAGTTGTAATTTTAGTGCTATCGGCCTTTATCACCCCAACTTCTGATATTCCAACACAATTAGCAGTGTTTATTCCGCTTTACGCGCTTTATGAAGTAAGTATTTTTGTTTCGGCTTATGTCAACAAAAAATACCGCGCTCTTTAAAGCATTTGAATACTAATTTTAAATCTTATCTTTATTGCTTACAATTAGGTGCGTTTTCATGTTAAAATACTACTTTTTCTTACCCTCTTTTTAATTGGGAAAATTTCCTTTTCGCAAAGCCAAAAAAGAATTGACAGCCTAAAAGTTTTACTTAAAGACAAAAATTTAGCTGATAAAACTAAATCGCGGGTTTTAGCAGAACTTGGTTGGGATCTAAGTTATTACGATTTAGAAGATGGGTTAAAGTATGCTGAAGCTGCCATCGCCCTTTCCAAAAAAAATAATTTTATTTCCGAACTAGCACACGCATATAATGTGGCAGGTACAATATACATGGATTTGGGAAATTACCCACTTGCTATGGATTATTTAATAAAATCAAGTACAAATTATGCATCCCTAAACAATAAAAGAGGTGTTGCTACAGCTTCCGGCAACTTAGGTATTATTTATACGCGCAGAGGTGAATATAGAAAAGCTCTCTATGCCTATTTTATAGATTACAATTATTTTAAAGTCCTTGGTGGAAAAGGTTTTATTTCATCGCTTTTAAACATTGCGAGTACCTACCACCAGTTAAAGATGCTTGACTCAGCACTCTATTTTGATAAAATTGCTATTGCTCAAAAGGGGTTAGATTCATTGGCAAAATCTTCCATTTATAATAATATTGGGGCTGTCAGCGCCGATAAGGGAGACTTGAAAACGGCCAGACAATACATCACAATGGCCATAAATAGCATAGATACAACACAGCAATATTACTTGGCCGAACATTATATGGTATTAGGCGCCATTGAATCTAAATCAAAAAACTTTGTTGCCGCTATTGCTTCCGTTAATCTTGCACTTAAATACAGTAAACAAATTGGCGTAAGAGAATTTGAAAAGAACTGTTACACAACCCTCTCTCAAATTTATGAAGAACAGGGAAACACAATAAAAGCTCTTGAATATTATAAAATATTTACAGGCGTTAAGGACAGCCTTCTTAATCAAGAAAATGAAAGTTCCATAAAATTTATGGAAGCAAAATTTGATACCGAAAAAAAAGAAAAAGAAATAGAAATACTTAATATAGACAAAAAATTAGCCGACCAGAAAATTAAGCATGATAAAAATTTGATTAACGCTTTTATTTTTGGCGGAATTATTTTGCTTATTGCACTTGGTTTGGCTATGTACGCCTTTGCAAATAAACGTAAAGCAAACAAAAAATTATATTCACTTAACAGCGAAATACATAACCAAAAAAACTTACTGCTTGAAAAAAATCTGGCTATAACAGATAGTATACAATATGCAAGTCGCATTCAAACAGCCCTGCTTACATCAGAAGATTATATTAAAAAATATCTTTCTGATTTTTTTATTCTGAATCTTCCTAAAGATATTGTGAGCGGCGATTTTTATTGGGCTTATTCACAAAATGAAAAAATGTATTTTATCTGTGCCGATTGTACCGGCCACGGGGTTCCGGGAGCATTTATGAGTTTGCTTGGAATAAATTTTTTAAATGAAATTGTAATAGAGAAAAAAATTGTTTCGCCCGATTTAGTATTGAATGAATTACGTAAGGAAATTATTCAATCATTAAATAAACAAGGAAGTGAAGAAACTAAAGATGGTATGGATTGCGTTATTTGTGCTATTGATTTAAAAAATTTAGAAGTGCAGATTTCTGCAGCAAATAATTCTGTTTGGATTGTGCGACCACCAATAAGTCCGATGCAAACTGATGAGAAAGGTGTTTTAAAATTAGCTCCCGGTTTTAAGTTTACCGAAATTGCTCCCGATAAAATGCCTGTTGGTATGTCGCCCAAAGATGATACTTCATTTACTTTGAAAAACTATACCCTTAAAAAAGGAGACTGCATTTATATGTTTACTGATGGTTTTGTAGATCAGTTTGGCGGACCAAAAGGAAAGAAAATGAAATATAAAATATTAAAAGAAACCATTTTAAAAAATTGTAACTTGCCAATGAACGAGCAAAAACAAGTTTTACAAAAATGTTTCATGGATTGGAAAGCAAATTTTGAGCAGGTTGATGATGTGTTAGTAGTTGGAATAAAGGTTTAGGGCTCAAATTTTATGGTTAAAAAATTAGTGTCCATAAAAAAATAAAATATGTATACAGTTATTATAGTAGCAGGCGGTACCGGAAGCCGAATGCAAAGCAAAAAGCCTAAACAGCTAGAATTACTAAATCATAAACCGGTAATTGTTTACAGTATCGAAAAATTTCTTGCATTTAATAAAAATATTCAAATTATTGTAGCCATGCATCCAGATTATCGTCAGCCGTTTGTTGATATTCAAAATTATTTTAAAATGCAGGAAATTACACTGGTGCAAGGTGGAGAAACACGTTTTCATTCAGTAAAAAACGGCTTGGAAAAAGTAAATGAGCAGAGTAAAATTATTGCCATACATGACGCTGCCAGACCTTTAGTGAGCATTAATACAATTAAAAATACTTTTGCTGATGCCGAAAAATTCGGAGCAGCAATTCCTGTCATTGAAATAAATGAATCGTTACGTGAAATACATGGCGAGGATAGCAAATCTGTTGACAGAAGAAATTTTAAAATAGTGCAAACCCCGCAATGTTTCAAAAAAGAAATATTATTGGATGCATACAAACAAAATTATATTGAGTCATTTACGGATGATGCAACAGTTGTTGAAGCAGCCGGAAATAAAATTCATTTAACTGAAGGCAACATTGAGAATATTAAGATTACTTATCCTCAGGATTTAATTTTAGCCTCCTCTCTAATTGGTAAATGAACGATTTAAGTACAATAGCAGATGTTCTGCAGCTCACTTCCAAAGTTTTGGAATTGCATGATGGTAATCCGTTTAAAATAAAATCTCTTGCAAACGCAGCCTTTAATCTTTCTAAACTTCATCTTGCAGATGTTGATTTTACAGAAGAAAAAATTTCTCAATTAGGCCGAGTTGGAAAAGCAATTGCTAAAACCGTAATTGAAATTTCACAAAAAGGCTCTTCGGAGGAATTAACAGAATTATTAGCCAAAACTCCGCACGGAGTTATAGAAATGCTCAATATAAAAGGACTCGGGCCAAAAAAAGTAAAACAACTTTGGCACGAATTAGAACTTGAAAGTGTAGGCGAACTGTTATATGCCTGCAACGAAAACCGATTGGTAAGTTTAAAGGGATTCGGTGATAAAACACAACAAGCCGTAATAAAAAGTATAGAATTTTTACAAGCATCTGCCGGAAAAAAACATTTTGCAGCGGTTGAAGAATTAGCCGATACGCTGGTAGAGGACTTAAAAGAACTTCCCTATATTTCCAATATAAGTTTAACAGGAGATATTTACCGCAAATGCCAAACACTTGAAAAAATTGATATTCTTATTTCTGCCGACGAACCTGTTGAAAGTGAGTTTGAAAGTCCACTACCAATTAATCTTATTACCGTTAGCGAAGAAGATTTTTATTATGAGTTGGTAAAAACATCATCTACAAAAGAACATCTCGAAAAGATAAATTTTGCAGCTCTTTCCCCTCCTTCCTTCAAGGAGGGGACCAAGGGGTGGTCGTCGGAGGAAGAAGTTTATAAAGCGCTTGGCAAACCCTATTGCATTCCCGAATGGCGAGAAGGTTTATTTGAAGAAAAAATATTCTCTCAATATCCGGAAAATCTCATTGAAGAAAACCATTTAAAAGGAATTCTGCATAATCATAGTACCTACAGTGATGGCGCAAATACACTAGAGGAAATGGCAACCTACTGCAAAGAATTAGGTTATGAATATTTTGGTATTGCTGATCATTCCAAAACCGCCACATACGCAGGAGGGTTAACTGAAGAAGAAGTTTTTGAGCAACATAAAGAAATTGTTGCACTGAATAAAAAACTCGCTCCTTTTAAAATTTTTAAAGGAACAGAATCCGATATTTTATTTGACGGTTCGTTAGATTATAGCAATGAAGTTTTAAAAACATTTGATTATGTTGTAGCTTCTATCCATCAACATTTTAAAATGGATGAAGAAAAAGCTACATCCCGCTTGATAAAAGCAATTGAAAATCCATACACAACTATTCTTGGTCACCCAACAGGGCGTTTATTATTGGCTCGACCGGGCTATCCAATTAATCACAAAAAAATAATTGATGCTTGCGCCGCCAATAATGTAATTATGGAATTAAACGCGCATCATTACCGTTTGGATATCGACTGGACATGGATACCCTATTGCATGGAAAAAGGTGTTAAAATTTCTATTAACCCCGATGCACACGAAAAACAAGGCTTTCATGAAATGCATTTTGGCACTTGCGTCGCGCGTAAAGGTTTGCTTACAAAGGATTTTTGTTTTAACGCATTGAATTTGGAAAAGATGACCAAGCATTTCGAATCCAAAAGGAACCGGCTTTAATATGCCACCCCTCCGGGGTTCCATGCTTTTATTTACGTTGTATTTTATTATTATTTCACCCCTTTGGGGTTAAGAAAATTGCAATCCTGTTATATAAATATTTTTCCGGTATTCCTCTCCTCATGCCTGCGAAATAAAAACCCCATTGTTCTATTATTTCTCCATCCCTTCGGGGTTAAGAAAATTGCAATTCTGTTATACAGATATTGTTCCGGTATTCCTCTCCCCATGCCTGTGAAATAAAAACCCCATTGTTTTATTATTTCTCCCTCCCTTCGGAATTAAGTGAATTGCAATTCTGTTAAATAGATCTCCTTTTCGATATTCCTCTCACGCGGGTCTATGAAATATAAAACCTATCGGCTTATTATTATTTCACCCCTCACGATTAAGAGAATTGCAATCCCGAAGGGATGGAATAATAATAAAGAAACCCATTCGCGCCTGCTAAAAACCCCGTAGGGGTGACATAGCCTGATTGATTTAAATCAGCTTTTTAATTTGGATTTTACGCTATCTTTACCCTCAGTACTATAATATACACTTATACTACTAAAATGGCAAAAGAATTAAGGAATCGCTTACACAAAAATGAGCTAAAGAAGCTTTTAGCGCAAGAGGATTTTGAGCGTAAAACAATTTCGTTTTATCGTTATGTAAATATTCAAAATCCGCAAGAACTTCGGGATGATTTATATAAACAATGGGATAATCTAAAAGTATTTGGTCGCGTTTATTTATCAAATGAAGGAATTAATGCGCAAATGTGCGTGCCCAAACAAAATTGGGAGGAGTTTGTAAAACAACTATACGCGCTACCCCATTTTACAAATGTTCCATTTAAGGTTGCTGTAGAAGACAATGGAAAATCCTTTTACAAACTTATTATTAAAGTGCGCACAAAAATTGTTGCTGATGGAATTGATGATCCTTCCTTTGACCCATCCAACACCGGAAAATATTTAAATGCTAAAGAATTTAACGACTATTTAGAAAAACCAGGTACTATTGTTGTAGACATGCGAAACCATTACGAAAGTGAGGTTGGAAAATTTGAAAACGCTTTTTGTCCGGATGCCGATACATTTAAAGAAGAATTGCCATTGGTAATTGACCATTTAAAAGGTCAGGAAGAAAAAAATATTTTGATGTATTGCACCGGCGGCATACGTTGTGAAAAGGCAAGCGCTTACTTTAAACACAAAGGTTTTAAAAATGTTTTTCACTTGCAGGGTGGTATTATTCAATATGCAAACGAAATAACAAAACAGGGATTAAAAAGTAAATTTATAGGCAAAAATTTTGTCTTTGATGAGCGCGTAGGCGAACGAATTACAGATGATGTAATTGCAACATGCCACCAATGCGATGCTGCTTGCGACCGACATGTAAATTGCAAGAACGATGATTGCCATTTACTTTTTATTCAGTGTGAAGAATGCGAAAAGAAAATGAATGGTTGTTGCACTCCTGCTTGCATGGAAATAGTTGCGTTACCTGTTGAAGAGCAACGCAAACTTCGTAAAGGGAGAATTAAATCTGATAAAGAAACACTTGCTGTTTATAAAAGTAGATTACGTCCGAACTTAAAGGATATTCTCAAGAAAAAATAACACGTCATGCTGAACTTGTTTCAGCATCTCTTAAGCCAATCAATTGTATGAGCATAAAGCGATCCTGAAACAAGTTCAGGATGACAAAAGTATTATTTGTAATTTTACAAAAACAAGAAAAATGGCACTTATAAAACCCGTACACGGAATTGAACCGAAATTTGGTAAAAATGTTTACCTCGCAGAAAACTGCACAGTAGTTGGTGATGTTGTTACAGGAGATGATTGCAGCATTTGGTTTAACGCAGTTGTGCGTGGCGATGTAAACTCAATACGTATTGGCAATAAAGTAAATATACAGGATGGCGCAGTTATACATTGCACCTACCAAAAAACAAAAGTCAATATTGGTAATAATGTATCTATTGGTCACAACGCAATTATACATGGCTGCACTATACATGATAATGTTTTAGTAGGCATGGGCGCTATTGTGATGGACAATTGTGTTATTGAAAGCAATTGTATTATTGCAGCGGGTGCCCTTTTAACAGAAAATACACATGTTCCTTCGGGTACTATCTACGCCGGAGTGCCTGCTAAAAAGGTAAAAGATATCGACCAAAAATTAATAGAAGGAGAAATACACCGCATAGCCAATAACTATTTGATGTATTCCGGTTGGTTTAAATAGTTGATTTTAAACTTTGACAATCAATTAGTTAAAATTAACTCAATTGTTAAAACTATTTCGCCGTTTCGCTTCTTTCTCTTTGCATTACTGATTAGTCTCACAAAAAAATAATTTGTTTTTCAGCAATTTGTTTCTAAGTTTGTCTAAACATTAACCTAATCTCTTATGAAAAAAATCATTTTATCAGTTGCACTTGCTGCAGGATTATTTTTCACTTCGAACGCAAGTGAAAGCAATTACATTTTAGATGAGCAAGCAGTTGATCAACAAATATCTCAAGCTACTGAGGTAAGTTTTGATAACGCTGTTTCAGATCTTTCTGTTTTAAACAGTGCTGCTACAGGCACATCTATCGCTATCAAAGGTGGTGGTGGAAGCCAAACAGTTGGTGGATACTTAATCAGAGCTTTCTTTTGTGGTGGTATCGCATTACACCGTTATTACATGGGTACTGGTGGTAAATCACTATGGTGGTTTTACTTCTGCGTTCCAGTAGTTGGTGGAGTTGACGGTTGCGTTGACTTCTGGTGGGTTGTATTTAAAGGTAGCGATGCTATGAACAAATACAAAGACAATTCTAAATTCTTTGTTTGGGCAGGTAACTAATCAAACTTAAAGTTTCAATAAAGAGAGTCCCGTTAATAGCGGGACTTTTTTTATTTCCAATACGCTATCACTTTTTGCTTGAGGCTTACATTGTAGTCCTTACGTAATTTATAATTGCGCTTGTTGACCAGATATTCAACCCTGCTGATATTACCTGTATAAAACTTAGAGAAGATAGAATAGGAATACAGAACAGAAGTGATATAATATTTGTAATAAATTCCAACGCCCGTTAATCCAATAAATAAGCCATTAAATACCATGGCCGTCACACCTTCTCCCCAATAGCCAGCGTAAATTTGTCCCAAGCCCGGCACTATAAACGACATGATTCTTGCTTTCTTGGCACGCTTAAATTTGGGTTGGCTCTTTTTACTGTATAAAGTATTTATCTCTTCCGAAAATTTATCTCTTTTTATGTCAGAAGAAGGGTAAGCTTGTGCAAGATAATTATCTGCATACTTCTTCGCTTGCTCGTACTTTCCCAATTCATTTAAGATAAGCGTGTACAAAGGATAACAATTCACTTTTCGCAAACTGTCTTTACCGAAATAAATTAATTGTATGAGATGTGACTCAGCAGAAGCAAAACTCGAACCCAAATAAGCACACAAGGCTGCATTGTATTTTACTTCAAAAAGCATGGAATCGGAAAGTGCATTCAAATCAACTCTATTCAAAGTTTGCTCTGCAATATCAAACGAAGCAATTTGTTTTAAAGACTGAGCTCTCTTTAATGAAAGTTTCGCTTTGGTAATTGCGTCAGAATTAAAATAAATAGCTTTCTCATACGCTAAGGAAGCATCGTTATACATTTTGAGCTGATGCAAACTATCGCCAAGGCGCTCTATGCCCGCAACCCACAAGGAATCGTTGCTTGCATTTAACTGTGCGGAATTAATCAGCAATAAACTAATTAAAAATCCTGCGCAACGGAAGATGTACTGACACCCTGATTTCATTATCTGTTTTGTTATTAAAACTTCTCTTCATCATTTTTACACTTACCACACTTCCCCAAATATTACCTAAATAGAAAAAACCAAAAATAGTACTCGTTACAATAAATTGCGGATTGTTAACTGTCCAATCATTCCTGTATAAAGCTTCCGCCGCCACAAGACCCGTAATAAAACAAGCCGCTGCCGTAGCAAGTGATTGTCCTTTTTTACCAGCGTAAAACTTCCCCAAGCCCGGCACAACAGCCGAAAGCATGCCCGCCACTAAAGGAGACTTTTTCTTGAACGATTTTAATTGCTGCTTGTAAACAAGCATTTCCTTTTGCTCAGCAGCCACACTAAAGTTTGAATAATCGAACAAACGGCTGATGCTGTCAAAACTTTTATAATCCCTTTTTAGCAAATGAATACCTGCCATTTGCAAATAGGATAATTGCCTGAAATTTGTATCTGCTAACGAAGCAAACGTAACTTCCAATGCTTCGTTATATTTTTTTAAATACGAATAATTATTAGCGACGTAGAACAAAGATTTATTTCCAAAAGCCGATTGAGGACTTACTTTTTTAAGATAATAGGCCGAAGTGTCCAAATCCCTTAAATTGTAATTTGCCCAGCCCATGTAATAATTCAAGCTATCTGCCTGAGCCGAATTTAATGTGACAGGGTCAATCTTACTTCCCAAATAAATAGAATTTTTAAACTCGCTGTTATCCTGTAAATGACTGATGAATTCTATTTCTTTTGAAAAATCAAAATTGCTTTGCGATTTTAATTTTATGCATCCGAAGAAACAGTAAATACAGAAAATAAAATATATAGAGGTTCTATTTAACCGTGTAATTTTTCGGATCATCAATAATCTTATGTGTTTTATTATTCAAGTCCGTAGCCTCATCCAAATCAATTGCAGCCAAACGGGTACAACGCGTCAACCTGTCGGCCGTTAAAGCAATGCCTTTAAATATTCCGAATTTATTGATACTTGCTTTCGAAAATGCACTGCAGCTTACTTCGTAGGGACAATTAGCTGCTATCTGAACCGAAATTGTACTTTGGTACAAGAGCATAGAACCGCCAAAAAATAAACTCACCGGATTGTATTTTACAAGCCAGTTTCTTCCTTTAAACAAATATTCTACTTTTCTTTTATTCTCAAATTCGGCTTTTGGGAAATCGTTTCCCAGAATTAAATTCTTATCGTTTTGCTGAGAGAAAATTTCTACCACCGAACAACAAAGAAAAAATATGAAAATCAGTTTTCTCATTTCTTGGGAACGTCAGCGTAAGGATCAATAACTTTTGCTCCTGAAGGTATCTGATAGTTCAAATAGGTATCTATCACATGATCGTTCACTTTTACATCTGTATAGATCTTTCTATCAATGGTAGAATCTGTTTTGGAATTAAAATTTATCTCTGTAATTTTTAAGGGAAGCCTGAATTCTTCTATTTGCTGATAGTTGTTGTAATAGATTTTTTGTTTAATCACATTCTTAGAATCAAAAAATGCCATGTGAATAGGTGAATATTTATCTAAAACCAATTCCACTTTTTTAATTTCAGATTTTCCGGTTGTTGATAAGAGCCAGGTTGTAACAAGATACTTTCCTTCTACATCGGTCTTGCTTAAATTGTATCCCATTTTTTTTAAGCCCATATCTTGTGTAAGTCCATTAAAGAAAGCATAAAAAATACTGTTTTGCGAGTTGAAATTAGGGCTCTGCATTTGTATGATGGTGTTTTCCTTAGGGTCGTAAATTTTCATCTCGCCCCGCGAATTGGCAATGGTAATATTTTCGAAAGGTTTTATAAAATGTGTAACGATCAATCCGCCCTGCGATTTGTAGAACACTTCTCCTTCGGTAGTAATTACTTTACCGTTGTGCAGTGTTTTTATCTGCATCATAAGAGAAATCTTTTGTAAGGACACAGGTGCTTTAAATCCTAAACAAAGGATCAAAAAACCCAGAAAAATTACTCTGTAAAAATTGCTTTTGTTCATTGTGCAAATATACGAAGAAAGACTTAGTTAAAAACCAGCTCTTTTACGGAAGCATGCTCTACCAAAAAAATCTTGCAATTAGTTTTTTGTGAAGAGAATAAAGTTTGCATGCGCTCGGTATTGGTATCGGTAATAAAAACCTGCCCAAATTCGTCGGAAGAAACTAAATGAACTAATTTCTCAAAACGTTTGTTATCTAATTTATCATAAATATCATCCAGCAAAAGTAATGGCTTGATTCCGGTTTTGTTTTTTATGTATTCGTACTGTGCCAGCTTAAGTGCCAGTAAGTAAGTTTTTTGCTGTCCTTGTGAAGCATACTTCTTTACTTCATTCTCTCCGAGTAAAAAATTCAAATCATCACGATGTATGCCAACGCTTGTATGCGCAATGGCGCAATCCTTTTTTACTGATAATTTTAAGGCCGTTTTATAATCGTTTTCACCTAACGTAGAAATGTATTTCAGCTTTACTTGCTCTGCATTTTCGGAAAGTAATTGATAATACTTTTCGAAGACCGGGATAAAATCTTTTAGAAAATTTATTCTCGCTTTATGTAAATAATCTCCTTGTACAATTAATTGCTCATCGAGCACATCTAACAAAGCACCATCAAACGAACGGGTAATAGCAAATTGTTTCAGTTGCGCATTTCTGTGCAGCAACACATGATTATAAGAAATAAGTTTATCCAGATAAAATTTATCAAACTGAGAGATAATGCTGTCTACAAATCTTCTGCGCTCGCTACTTCCTCCGCTGATTATTCCTGTATCGGCCGGACTAATCATCACCAAAGGAAACAGGCCAATGTGATCAGAAAGTTTTTCGTATTCGTTCTTATTTCGCTTTACAATTTTTTTATGGGCACGCTTTACACTTACAAAAATTTCCTCATCTCTTCCTTGCTTTTCAAAAACTCCCTGCACCATAAAAAAGGGCTGTTCAAAAAAAATCGACTGGCTATCAACTCCATTAAAGTAGCTTTTACAAAACGATAGGTAATGAATTGCATCAAGTAAGTTGGTTTTACCCATACCATTAGGTCCAGTGAAGCAATTAATTTTGGGCTTGAAGGATACTGATGCCTCCGAATAGTTTTTAAAATGAAGTAGGGTAATTTCCTTTAAATACATGGTATTTGCCTTATTGGCTTGCCAAAGGTAATAATACCATCCATAATAATAAACTTACCCAAAATTGTGGTTTTATACCTAGTGGTGTGCATGTTTTTTAAGGCCTAAGACTTCCATCACCTCGTTATAAGCCTTTTTAATCGGTTAATAAAAATTGTAAAACATTGGCTATTGTTGTGTTAATTAAATATATTTGATTAACGAAAATCATACTCTGAAAAAGCTATTTACATATTCTGTCTATTTGTTCCTTTTAGGGTTTTCTTCGCCCTTTTCTGTTAGGGCTCAACCACCCATGACTAAGCAAGAAATGGATATTATGAAAGCCGATGATTTATTTGATGTTGCAAATTATATTCAAGCACTGGAAGAATATTTAAAGCTGGAAAAAAAACTCCCCCATAACATTGAAATTAAACATCGTATTGGCACATGTTACCTTAACATTCACGACGACAAAGCGAAAGCACTTCACTATCTGAATGACATATTTAAAACCGGAAAATATGATGATGAGCTTTTACTTGAAATGGGTCAGGCCAGTCAGTATGCCTATTTATTTGAAAAAGCAATTATAGCTTATACTATGTATCGCGAAAAAATGCCCTCAAAGAAGCATGCACTGATTGACCGCTACATAGAAACATGCGAAAACGGAAAAGAGCTGGTAAAAAAGCCGGTGAGCGTAGTTTTTGAGAACCTGGGTAAAGATATAAATACAAAATATGCCGATTATTATCCCTTTGTTTCAAAAGATGAAGGCGCCTTATATTTTACCTCACGTCGCGAAGATTGTATTGGCAGTATAAGAAGTACACTTGGTTATTTTACTTCAGATATCTATGTTTCTAAGGTAAAAAACGGACAATGGACAAAAGCAAAAAATATTGGAGCTACCGTTAATACAAATGAGGACGAGGAAATTGTTGGTCTTACACCCGATGGAAAAAATATGATTATTTACGTTGACCGCCACGATTTTGCAAGCGATTTGATGCATGCTGAGGTACAAAAAAATAAAAATTTTGGGAGACCTGCTATTTTTAATGAACCCATTAACAGCGAAGGTCTTGAGCTTGAAGGATGTTATACTGCAGATGCAAATACTTTATTTTTTGTTGCTGTTCGTAAAACGGGATTGGGAGAAGCAGATATTTATTCTACGAACAGATTGCCCAGTGGAGAATGGGGGATGCCGAAAAATTTGGGACCAAATATTAATACAAAATACAAAGAAGGTTTTCCTGTCATTTCTGAAGATGGAAAAACATTATATTTTGCATCGCAGGGGCATACAAGTATGGGGGGTTTTGATATTTTTAAATCGAATTGGGATTCGGATAAAAATGAATGGGATCCTGCAGTAAATATTGGCTACCCGGTAAACACACCTGATGATGATATGATGTATTCATTGGCAGGAAATAATAGAGACGGTTATCTTTCTACCTGGCGTAAAGATGGTTTTGGCGATTTAGATATTTATAAAGTTACATTTTTAGATGTAGAGCAGCGCTTAACAGCAGTAGTAGGAAAAATAAAATCTGCAGATAGTACTAAAACATCAATTGAAGCTTCTATAAGCATAATCAACATAAAAACAAATCAGGAATTAGATAGCAAAGAAATCAATAAAAAAACAGGCCGCTATATTTTTATTATTGAACCCGGTAAGTACCGGATAGAGATAACAAGCGCCGGACATAAACCATTTAAAGAAGATATTACCGTTTTAGATAAATCTGATTTTTCGGCTGAGCTTGAACGAAATTTTACCCTATTACCGGATAAATAACCCTATTAAAAATAATTTGTACCTTAACCTCATGAAAAATTAATTACGATGAAAAAAAAATCCATTATCAACAAAAAATCAATCTTTACATTTTGTTCCGTTTTGATTTCCTGCACAGTTCTTTTTTTAGCTTGCGAAAAAAGTAATGCAGTCACTCAAGCTGCCACTACAACAACAGGCGGTACAACGGGCACTACGGCTGCAAACAGTATAATAGTTGATGGTACTGCAAGTACGGTTACCACCTCAACCAATACCGTAGGAAATAATTTTCTTATTGTTAGTAATAAAACACTTGGTGGATATCCTTCTATTAGCCTGACCTTTACCAACACAGCTGTTCCGTCAGCGGGTTCTTATACTCCCACCAATAACTATCCTACAAGTGGCACCTCTGGATCAATCCTTACACCTGCTATTTCAACAACATGGACAGTGGTTA
Organism: uncultured Flavobacteriaceae bacterium; assembly: GCA_964653165.1. Classification (GTDB taxonomy): domain Bacteria; phylum Bacteroidota; class Bacteroidia; order B-17B0; family Aurantibacillaceae; genus PALSA-968. Next base: position 17,098 of record CAZZEI010000010.1, read on the forward strand.
CCTCGGTTATGACAGTTACCTCAGGTGCTTCAAGAAGTGTTAGTTTTACCAATAGTACATTTACGGATGGAACAAGCACATATACAGTTTCAGCAAATTTGCCATTTTAATACACTATTAGCTAATAATATTCCTTATGAAAGCATTTGTGCAATTAAATATATTGCAAAATTTCAGTGTAATTAATATCAAGATGAGATGCACGATAAATACAAATACCATTCTCAATTATTAGCAACTGAGGCGATTGATGTAATACTCTGTATCTGCTAGAAATTTCATTAGAAATATTTCTATGTGCAAGTAAATCCAAATAATACGGTTTTATTTTCCGGGTATTTTCTTCCTTCCAATTTCTTTCAATTCTATCTAATGAAGTAGAACTTATGGAACATATTGTACTGTGCTTAAATATCAATACTTTTTTGTCTTTTGATTCCCCATCAATAGCGTTTAGGTGATTTATGTTTTCCAGTTTATTCCAATCCATGGTTTTATCTTGCTAATAAAAAAGCCCACTATAATATAGCAGGCTTTTAATACTTAATTAATAAAATTAATGATGATGTCCATGCGGACCATGAACATGTCCGTGTTCAAGTTCTTCTGCAGTTGCGTCACGCACTTCAAGTACAGAGCCAACAAAATGCAAATCGTATCCGGCAAGAGGGTGATTAAAATCCATTACAACGTGCTCCGCGCCAACTTCAACAACTAAGCCATGCATTTGGTGACCTTCAGCATCAAGCATAGGAAGCTCTTCTCCGGGTTTAACACGCTCTTCGTCAAATTTTCCTTCTACATGAAAAGCCTGCTTAGGAATTTCAGCAACATACTCATCGTTATGCAAACCGTACGCTTTATCAGCTGCAATATGAAAATCGAAACTATCGCCGGCTTTTTTTCCGCTTAATTCTTTTTCAAAAGCTTCTATTAAACTTCCCATACCATATAAAAAAACAAAAGGTTTTTCGATTGATGTTTGTTCAATAAGTTCTTCTACTCCACCCTCTTCTTTTCCGGTTAGGTGATAGTTAACCGATACTACTTTGTTTTCTCCAATACTCATGTTGTTTTGTTTTTTGTTTTTATAGTGCGCACTTCGACAAGCTCAGTGTGCGAATATTTTTAAATTTCAAATTTAATTCCTTGAGCTAAAGGAAGTGATGTTCCGTAATTAATTGTGTTTGTTTGTCGGCGCATATACACTTTCCAAGCGTCTGAACCACTTTCACGACCACCACCTGTTTCTTTTTCTCCCCCAAATGCTCCACCAATTTCTGCACCTGACGTTCCGATATTTACGTTTGCAATTCCACAATCAGAACCGGCATACGATAAAAATTGTTCCGCCTCACGCATATTTAGTGTCATTATTGCACTTGATAAACCTTGCGGAACCTCATTCTGCATGGCAATTGCCTCTTCAGTAGATTTGTATTTCATTATATAAAGTACTGGAGCAAATGTTTCGTGTTGTACAATACTGAAACTATTTTCCGCTTCAACAATACATGGCTTCACATAACAATCGCTTTCGTAACCTCTACCTTCTAACACACCGCCGGGTACCAATATTTTTGCTCCCTCAGCGATAGCATGTTCAATGGCAGATAAATAATTTTTTACTGCGCCTTTATCAATAAGCGGGCCCACATGATTGTTTTCATCTAAAGGATTTCCGATTCGTAATTGTGAATATGCAGAAATCAGTTTTGCTTTAACATCATTATAAATACTTTCATGAATAATTAATCTTCTTGTTGAAGTACATCGTTGTCCGGCTGTGCCTACGGCTCCAAAAACCACGCCCGGAATACACATATTTAAATCGGTACTCGGAGTCATGATAATTGCATTGTTACCGCCTAACTCCAATAAAGATTTTCCGAATCGTTCGGCAACTTTTACTCCTATTGCTTTTCCCATTCTTGTTGAACCGGTTGCAGAAACAAGAGGAACACGTTTATCATTCGTTAAAAATTCTCCTACTTTAATATTACCGTTTACTAAACAAGAGATTCCCTCGGGTAATTTGTTTTCTTTGGCAACTTCTGCCCAAATGTTTTGACAAGCTATAGAACAGATTGGCGTTTTTTCGGATGGTTTCCAAATGCATACATCTCCACAAATCCAAGCCAATGCAGTGTTCCAGCTCCATACTGCAACAGGGAAATTAAATGCAGAAATAATTCCAACAACACCTATTGGGTGATACTGCTCGTACATTCGGTGTAAAGGACGCTCGCTGTGCATAGTTAAGCCATGTAGCTGACGAGATAATCCAACTGCAAAATCACATATATCAATCATTTCCTGTACTTCGCCAAAACCTTCCTGTAAAGATTTTCCCATTTCGTAAGAAACAAGTTTCCCTAATTCAGTTTTGTGTTTGCGAAGTTTATCTCCGAATTGTCTTACTATTTCTCCGCGTTTTGGAGAAGGAATTGCGCGCCAATATAAAAATGCTTCTCCGGCAGTTTTCATTGCTTTGTCGTAATCTGCTTGTGTAGCGGTTTTTACGGAAGCAATTAATTTGCCATCTACCGGACTGAAAGACTCCAATTCCTCTCCTGAACCAAAAAATTCGTTACCCGTAGAGCAACCTAAGTTTGTTTGTTTAATTCCGAGGGCTTGTAGTGTTTTAGAGATATCTATCGTACTCTTAGAGATGAGTGTTTCCATGGTTTAAAATTGGACGGCAAATATAGGTATTTATCAATAAAAAACCGAAGAAAAATATGGGTGGTAATATAGGTAAATCGGGGGTTAAAAACAGCCCTTTCCAGAGCCAAGCAAATACACCCGATATTACTAATCACTAATCCCGATAGCTATCGGGCCTAAGTATTCCCTACTAATTCTTCATCAACCTGTTTAACCGCCCTGCTATATATTTCTCAGATGTAATTAGTGCACGCTGTATTCTTCTTGCGTAGTAGATACTATCCATTACTTCTTTGTTTTTTTCATGTAGATTTTCGTAGGCTTTATCAACTAAAATCTTTTGTTCTTCAATAATTTTTTTCTGTTTTTGGGTGATACGGAAACGATTGAATAAAAATAATGAGAACACAATTACCAACAACAAAACTCCGGCAACAGCATAAATAATAATTTGTTGCTTCTTTTTTTCTTCAGCACTAATAGCTTCCTGTGCTTCTGCTTTTATTTTTAACTCAGCCTCTTTTTTCTCTACTTCAAATTGTGTTTTTAAATCGCCCAATTGCTTGCTATTTTCTGCATTAAAAATGCTGTCGGTTAGTTGCTTAAATTTTACATGGTTTTCGTAGGCTTCTTTAAATCGACCCGTTTTAAAATAAATATCTGCTAGGTTTTCGTAAGATGTACGCTCTACATTTATATCTCCCAGTTCTTCGCTAATTTTAAGGGCCAGCTTACTATAATGAATTGCCCTTTCAAAATCAGCCAAATCACTATATAACTCACCAATATTAATGTAGCCAATTTCCATGCCTTGCATGTCATTTACTTCTTCTGTTATTTTTACAGCCTTTAAACTATATTCCAGCGAATTTGAATAATCTTGCATATCCCTGTAAACAACACCGATGTTACCATAACAAGATCCTATGCCTTTTTTATCATCCATTTCCTCATATAATTTTAAGGCCTTGAAGCAATACTCTAATGTTTTTTTACGATTTTTTTGTTCTTGGTAAGCCGCGCCGATATTAAGATAACAGGAAGCGATCCATTGTCTTTCGCCTATTTCCTCACGTATCTTCAAAGATTTAAAATAATATTCTAAAGCTTTCGGATACTCGGATTGAGCGGCATAAACCAACCCGATATTTGTATAGGATGAACCCATTCCTTTTTTATCATAAATAGTTTCCCGTATTTTTAATGCCTGTAAATGATACATTGATGCTTTTGGGTAATTACCTTTATTTATGTGAGAAACACCAATGGTATTAAGGGCTTTACCCTCAAAAATTATTTGCTTCGCTTTTCTGGCCAATATTATTTCTTCTTCTGCTAAAATAATTGCGGTATCGGGATTATTACTTGCCAAACTCCATGCTATGGCATGTAATGCTTTGAGGCGGTTTGAATCAGGAAAATTTTTGTTGTTATAAACCAACCAAAGAGAATCAAGTTTTTTGGTTTGCGAAAATGAGTATTGGCTATATTAGTATTGAGCATGAAAATATCAGAAGAAAAAACTTTTTCAGAAGAAATGTATTTAAAACAAACTTAAAGAAAATTTGCGGCTTAACACATTTAAAAAGAAAAAATTATCCGAAAATTGAGAAGCAAATAAAGCTTGCCAAATAAGCCAAAACACCCATGTAAATGAACTGAATAATGGGCCATTTCCAGGTGAGTGTTTCGCGTTTTACCACAGCCATAGTACTCATACATTGCATAGCAAAAGCATAAAACAAAAGTAAGCTCATACAAACAGCCGGACCATAAACAGGTTTTCCTGTCTCCGGATTTTTTTCCATCATCATTTTTTGACGGATAGATAAAGTATTTTCTTTATCGTTACTACCGTATAGAGTTGCCATGGTACCTACAAAAACTTCTCGCGCTGCAAAAGATGTTACAAGAGAAATTCCAATTTTCCAATCGAAACCCAAAGGTTTTATAACGGGTTCAATAAATTTACCAAGATGTCCTGCATAAGAAGACTGCAATTTTTGCGCATACATATTTGCAGTGATTTCCTTTTTTATACTGTCGTTAGTAATTTGCTTTATATTTTCTGAATATTGCTTATCAATTTTTTCAAAACTATCTCCGGGAGCAAACGAAGTTAAAAACCAAAGTACAATAGAAATCAGCATGATTATTTTTCCTGCATCAAACAAAAAGACTTTTACTTTATTGAGCATAGTTATAAAAACAGTTTTTACCTGAGGCAATCGATAAACCGGCAATTCCATCATAAAAAAACTGCGCTCTTTACTTTTTAAAATATATTTTAATATGGCCGCAACACCTACTGCAGAAAGTATTCCCAATAAATAAAGTCCGGTAAGGATTAAACCTTTCATATTAAAGTGCCAAAAACTTGCATCGGCCGGTATCATAATACCAGTGAGCAAAGTGTAAACAGGTAACCGAGCCGAACATGACATTAACGGCGTAATTAAAATAGTAATCAATCTTTCCTTTTTGTTTGCAATGGTACGTGTGCCCATAATTGCCGGGACTGCACAAGCCATTCCGCTTATGAGAGGAATTACTGAGCGTCCATTTAAGCCAACCTTGCGCATAATTTTATCCATTATAAAGCTTACGCGCGACATATAGCCGCTATCTTCTAAAATTGCAATGAACCCAAATAATAAAGCAATTTGTGGAACAAAGATGACAATGCCACTTAGTCCGGCTAAAATTCCATTCGTAAGAAGTTGTGTAAAAAAGTTATCTGGTAAAACTTCCCTTATCTTTTGTGTGAGAAATGAAAATCCGCCCTCTATCCATTGCATAGGGAATTCGGCCAAATAAAAAATACTTTGAAAAATGACAAACAAAATACCAATGAAAATCACAAATCCCCAAATGGGATGCGTAATAATATTATCGAGTCTGTCGGTTGTTTTTAAATCTTGTCTTGCTGCGCTATATTCAACACAATCGAGAATAATTTTTTTAATTTTCTCAAACCTGAAAAGCATGTCTCTGCTTTCAAATCCTTCGAAAAATTTTTCGTTATATAATTTCAGGTTTTCGCTCTTGTGCGTATCGTTTTTGTGTTTTAATAGCGAAGCATAAACGCTTGATTGATTTGCATGACGATGAACACTTTCTATATAATTTTGATTGGCAATTATGCTCAAATTTATAATTGGAGTTTGTTCTTGCCGGTCTTCAGAAAAAACAAAAAGTTTTTTCTTCACTTCTTCAATGCCTTCCTGTTTACGAGCGTTGCAGGAAACTACTGGCGCCCCCAATGTTTCTGCTAATTTTTCTGCATCAATATGAATTCCGTTTGTATTTGAGGCGTCGATCATATTTAAAACCAACATGCATGGTCTTCCTAAATCAATTAGCTGTGTAGCTAATAATAGATGGCGTTTTATATTGGAAGCATCTGTAACAATTAATATAATATCAGGGTAATCGGGATTTTGTTCATCCATCAATACATCAAACGTTACCTGCTCATCTAATGATTTTGGAAATAAACTATATGTTCCGGGTAAATCAATTAACCTAAACCATTGTATTTTTTTATTATTAGGGTTTTGTGCCTTAAGTACTCCCGTTTTTTTATCGACTGTAACACCGTGATAATTTCCGGTTTTTTGGTTTAGCCCTGTAAGTGCATTAAATAAAGTGGATTTGCCGCAATTAGGATTTCCTACCAGTGCAATTTTAATTTGAGCAGATGAAGAAAATTTTTCTTTCAGCATAATAATTTAAAAGCGGAAAGGATTTAATTGATAAGAACAGCCTGTGCTTCAGACTTACGAATGCTTACCAGCATACCGTTAACTTCGAATGCAAAAGGACAACCCAGTGGCGCGACGTGTTGTAATGTGATTTTTTCGCCCGGTATGCAACCCATCTCAATCATTTTAAGTGCCAACAAATTATCGGTAAAGCTATTTATAACAGCGCTTTTTCCGATGGACAATTGGGCTAAAGTTTTTAAAGGGTTTTTCATTGATACAAAGGTAAATTTATAAAGGGGGTGGTTTATACCTTTTTTGGGGTATTTATTAGGAGCAGCCATTGCCACAAAGGTCCAAGGACACAAAGATTCACAAAGAATATTTATCGCATTTGCGTTAGCGATTGCAACGAAAAGCACGGAAAAATTATAGCCGCCTTTTGCGGCTATAATTTTGAGGACTTGAAGTGGAAAGCGCGCCGCCTTTTCGGCGGAACGCCCAAATATTATTTCTAGTAACGATATTGGTCAGACTTAAACGGCCCTTTAACAGAAACACCAATATAAGCAGCTTGATCGGCTGATAAAATATCCAACTCGGCGCTTAATTTAGGTAAGTGTAATGCTGCAACCATTTCATCTAAATGCTTTGGAAGTGTGTACACTTTTTTCTCGTATTTAGAAGTGTTCTGCCATAGTTCAAGCTGAGCAAGCATTTGGTTAGTGAATGAATTACTCATAACAAACGAAGGGTGCCCTGTAGCACAACCTAAGTTTACCAAACGGCCTTCTGCAAGAACAATGATGTCTTTTCCATCAACAGTATATTTATCAACTTGAGGTTTAATTTCTTCTTTTGATTTACCATGGTTATTATTTAACCAAGCCATGTCAATTTCCGTATCAAAGTGGCCAATATTACAAACAACCGCGTTGTGCTTCATTGCCTGAAAATGACGACCAACCACAATGTCCTTATTGCCTGTTGTGGTAACAATAATATCAGCTTGTTTAACTGCGTTGTCCATTTTCATTACCTGATAACCATCCATACAGGCTTGTAAAGCACAAATTGGATCAATTTCGGTAACTATAACACGAACACCTTGGGAGCTTAATGATTGTGCAGAACCTTTACCAACATCGCCATAACCGGCGACCACAGCCACTTTACCGGCAAGCATAAGGTCGGTAGCACGACGAATTGCATCAACTAAAGACTCGCGGCAACCGTATTTATTATCAAATTTTGATTTAGTAACCGAATCGTTTACGTTAATTGCGGGTAACAGTAAAGTACCGTTTTTCATACGCTCATAGAGGCGGTGAACACCAGTCGTAGTTTCTTCAGAAAGACCTTTAATTCCAGCAGCTAATTCAGGGTATTTATCAAATACCATGTTAGTTAAGTCTCCGCCATCATCTAATATAAGGTTTAAAGGTTTTTTCTCTTCGCCAAACCATAGGGTTTGCTCTATACACCAGTCAAACTCCTCTGCATTCATACCTTTCCAAGCATAAACCGAGATACCCGCAGCGGCAATAGCAGCAGCAGCGTGGTCTTGTGTTGAGAAAATATTACAAGAGCTCCAGGTGACTTCGGCTCCCAATTCTGCTAAAGTTTCTATTAAAACTGCAGTTTGAATGGTCATATGCAGGCAACCTGCTATGCGAGCGCCTTTTAGCGGTTTTTTAGCTCCATGTTCTTTACGAAGAGCCATTAAACCAGGCATTTCGGCTTCGGCTAATCTAATTTCTTTACGGCCCCATTCGGCTAGGCTCATGTCTTTTACTTTGTACTTTGTGTAAGTTGCAGTTGCTGTAGGCATTTTTTTAATTTTTAAAGTGATTATATTTGAGGCGCGAAGATACGACTTAACCCACTAAAATACAAATTTTGACCGTGCCATTAAATAGCCCTAAAATAGAGCATTTCAGTATTAGCAATCAACTTCATTACACTTTATTGAATTTAGAAGAATTTGCCTTATGCTTTAATTTAAACAACAAAAGGACCATAGAAAAAATGGCAGCTTTATATGTTGTTAGAAATGTTTTAAAAGATGAGTCGATAGAAATTTTTTATAAAGAAAACGGAAAGCCCTATTTGAATACCAATAAATTTATTTCTATTTCGCATTCCCATGAATGGCTTGCTGTATTATTTTCGGATGCAAAAGAATGTGGAATTGATCTTGAAAAAGTGAGGCCTAAGATTTTAAACATTAAAGAAAAATATTTATCGGATACAGAATTAGAGGAACTAAAAAATGCCCCGATTGAAAAATACACGCTGTATTGGTGCGCCAAAGAGGCACTTTATAAAGCCTGCGGAATAAGCGGCTTACTCTTTGCGGAACAAATTTTTATTGAACCGTTTATTTATGCACAACAAGGAGGGAAAATAAAGGCGCAGATAAATCATGTAACTTTCGAAAAAAAAGTTACTTTGCATTACGCAATTTTAGACGATTACATTTTAGTTTATACTGAAAATACAAGTGCGTAAAATTTACGAAAAAATAATTGCAGCACAAAAGAAAAAACAGGCTCAACTGGCTGTGCTTATTGATCCCGATAAATTTAATCCGGAATTAATTAAGCTTGCCAATTCTTGCAACGTGCATTATTTTTTAGTTGGAGGAAGCAAACTAAAAAAAAATAATATTGAGTACGTAATTAAACAGATAAGGAAACTTTCAAAAATTCCGGTACTGATTTTTCCGGGTGATGAAAAACAACTGAGTGGTAAAGCGAATGCGGTGTTGTTTTTATCTTTACTGTCAGGTCGAAACCCGGATTACCTGATTGGAAAACAAATATTGATGGCACCCCTTATAAAAAAGAAAAAATTAGAGTGCATTTCAACAGCCTATTTATTAATTGGAGGAAAGACAAAATCAAGCACGCAAAAAGTGACAAAAACTCAACCTTTAAAGGTGAATAATATCATTAAAATAATAAACACAGCTGTAGCAGGCGAGTTATTTGGTTTTAAAACCATTTATCTTGAAGCGGGTAGTGGAGCAAAAGCTAATATTCAATCCAAAATTATTAAGCAGGTAAAAAAGAAAATCACTGTGCCCCTTTGGGTAGGAGGTGGCATTGATACTACTGAAAAGGCCAGACAGGCAATAAAAAGCGGTGCCGATATTATTGTTATAGGCAATGCATTGGAAAAGGATATTTTTCTGATAAAAAAACTATCTTCGCTATTTATAAAATAAACCGGACTTATGAAACTTGTAGTTATTTCAGAATCAAAAATAGTTGACAATGAACAAAAAATTATTTTACAACTTTTTGAAGCCGGTTTAGAAACGTTGCATGTTAGAAAACAAAGACTGAGAACAAAACAATTAGTTGAGTATATAGAGAAAATTCCGCATCAGTTTCATAACCGAATTATTATTCATTCGCATCATAATCTTGCTTCCAAATTTGATTTACAAGGCGTTCATTATACACGCTTACACCTTGAAGGTAATTTTAAAAACTGGTGGCGCGAAAAAAAGCTTGGCTTTATTAAAAGAAAACTTATCAGAACTTCATCACATGGTAAATTGGCCAGTTTATATGATGAAAGCCATTATGAATTTGATTACGTTTTTTTATCACCCATTTTCGATTCGATTACAGGAAAATATCAAAGTGGTTTTTATGAAGATGCCATTAAAGCTGCCATTCAAAAAACCGGGAAAAAAATTATTGCTCGTGGGGGTATTGATGTAACACGTATAGAAAAAGTAAACGAACTTGGTATGTACGGTATGGCACTTTATAGTTGTTTATGGAATAGTAAAAACCCGTTGGAAGAATTTTTAAAAATTACCAGACGCTGTAATGAGTTGGGTATTAAAATTGAATAAAGTTTGTTCCGTATATTTTAATTAAATGCTTTTTAACACCCTACAGTTTCTTGTCTTTTTTGCATTCGTTATTAGCATGTACTATGCCCTGCCGCATCGTTCACGGTGGTTTATGCTTTTACTTGTAAGTTGCTATTTTTACATGGTTTTTGTTCCTGTTTATGTTTTAATTCTATTTGCTGTAATACTTATTGATTACTTCTCTGCCTTTTTAATTGCACGAAATTCAGGTAAAAAAAGAAAACTGTTTTTAGGATTAAGCTTGGTTACCAACCTTGGGATTTTATGCTATTTTAAATATTATAATTTTTTTCTTGAAAATATTTCAACTGTCCTCACCCCTTTTCACATAAATAACCCCTTACCATTTATTGAAGTTATTCTCCCTATAGGTCTTTCCTTTCATACTTTTCAAGCCATGAGTTATACACTAGAAGTATACCGGGGAAATCAAAAACCCGAGAAGCATTTAGGAATTTATTCTTTATATGTTATGTTCTTTCCGCAATTAGTTGCCGGCCCAATTGAACGTCCCCAAAATTTATTAAGCCAATTAAAAGAAGAGCATACCTATTCCAAAACAAATTTCCGTTCGGGTTTACTACTAATTACCTGGGGCTTTTTTAAAAAAGCTGTAATAGCCGACAGACTTGCTGAGGTAGTAGACAGCTGTTACGGAAACATAAATGCACAAAGCACCTCCACTATGTGGTTAGGTGTCATGTTTTACAGCATTCAAATTTATTGCGATTTTTCAGGTTATTCTGATATAGCTATTGGTGTAGCAAAAACCATGGGGATTAATTTGATGGAAAATTTTAAAAACCCGTATTTATCAAGTTCCATTACTGAATTTTGGCGGCGCTGGCATATTTCTTTATCAAACTGGTTTCGTGATTATGTTTATATCCCCTTGGGTGGAAGCAAAGTTAAAGCAAAACGATTTTGTATTAATATATTGATTGTATTTGCCCTCAGTGGGCTTTGGCACGGAGCACGATATACTTTTATAATATGGGGCTTAATTCATGCCTTATTTTTAATTGGAGAGCACTTTCTAAAGGAAAAAAAGGAAGCGCCAACTAATTTTGTAACGCGTCTTATAAAAATTTTATATGTTTTTATTATTACAACCTTGGCATGGGTCTTTTTTAGATCGCAAAATATAGCAGAAGCACTATCCGTTTTCGACAAATTATTTTCAGGTGACATTTTTGTTTTGCCTCCTATTATTTTGAATGTAAATGAATTTATTTTTAGTTTATTGCTCATTCTAATACTTTTAAGTGCAGAAAATGGAATGAAAACATTTACTGTCTTAAATTCTAAAAAGTATTATAGCGTATTGTGGTTATTAATATTGGTCAGTTATGTTTTTGGTATCTATAATTACAAACAATTTATTTATTTTCAGTTTTAAAAATGAAACACATTAAATTGTATATATTTTCATTTTTCTGGTTATTGCTATTTGTTTGCAGTACAAGTAAATCATTTATGGAGTGGTGGTCAGATTATAGAGTTTCGCCTTTAAAGATACTACCATCAAGAGCACGATATGGAGATATATATAGCGCTTGCTTTTTACCGGGCTTCATGGACACATCCACTACAAAATTAAAAACCCATACATCGGGTGCAAAAAATATAGATTTATATATTTTACATGACAGCTACTTTTTTGGAAGAATACAAAAAGAAAATTTTAAAAACCTTAACAAACTGGTTCTTTCAGATTTTAGAGGTGAAGGAATTTATGTTAAGCTTAATCAAGCTAAAAAAAATATTTTGATTGTAGAATGTTCTGAACGATATGCTAATTGGCGTTTATCTGACACGGGCTTTATTTTTTCAAGACTACATGTAGGAAAGCCGGCCACGTTAACAAAAAATTCTAAAAAAATAGAGGGGGAGCAATTCTCAAAATACCTTTTCAACCCATTTATCAATCAAAACCTGGAATATAATTTATTCGACTATGAGTTATTTAAACCGATAAAGGAATGTAAAGCTCTAGTGAATTACAACCTATTTAACAGAATAATGAAAGATGTTAGTATATCACTCAATAATAAATACTTATTATTAAACGAAACCATAAATCCAAACTTAGAAAGTAGTTCATTTAGGTATATCTCAAATGAAGAAATAGATTTCATTGTTAAACGCATAAATCTTATTAAAAATCACTATCAAAGTAAGGGGTTTACTGAAGTATATTTTTCTATTATTCCAAATCCGGTAAGCATTATTGAACCAGGCAGACTAAACTATAATCATAAAGTTGAGCGCATTGAATTTACTACGTTTCTGAAAACAGATTATATAGACGTTTATGGCGTTTTTAGATTAAGTAAAAAACAAGTTTTCAGAAGAGATGATTCGCACTGGAATAATTATGGTTTGCAATTATGGCTTAATGAAGCAAATGCAAAAATTACAAAACCTTGAAAAAACTATTTCAAATTATCATTATAACTCCTGAGAAATTCATAAAAAATGAAATTTTTTCTATTTGTAAAATACTTAATACCAAAGGTTCATTACTCCATTTGCGAAAGCCTGACTTTTCTAAAGAAGAGATGGAGTTATATTTAAGACAGTTTCCTGAATCAATTTTAAATAGAATTGTCTTGCACTCGCATTACGAATTAGTTAAAACTTTCAAATTAAGGGGGGCGCATCTAACTGAAAATTCAAGAACCTCATTTAAGAAAATAAATTTTTTGAAAAGAAATAAAATAAAAATAATTTCAACTTCATTTCATTCGGTAAAAGAAATAAAACTATCTCGCAGAAAGTATGAATACGTATTTTTAAGTCCGGTTTTTGACAGTATAAGTAAACTCAATTATAAAAGTAATTTTAATCCGGAAAAATTGAACCCTTTTTTAAAGACAAACAAAAGCAAAATTATCGCGCTTGGAGGAATAACGCTTGACAATGTTGTCCTAGCAAAACAAGTAGGATTTTCCGGCGCAGCAAGCATAGGCTACATATGGGAAAGTAAAAGTCCGTTAAAAAATTACAAAGCATTAACCTCAAAAGTCAATTAGACCGTTTTTTAGATTGTAAACTTTTGTAAATCCTTTTTCCTTTAATAAACTTACTGCTTTTTTACTTCTGACTCCACTTGCACAATGTACAATAGTTTCTTTTTCTAAATTAATTTTGTCAATATTACCCGCTAGTTCACCCAATGGAATTAAAATTCCACCGATATTTCTTATTCTATATTCAGCTTCTTCGCGGACATCTATCAATTGAAAATCTTCCTTTAAATAGATTTTATGTTTCAATTCATCTGCAGTAATTTCATTAGATGCCCCACAAAATAAATCATAATCAATTAATTTTTTTATTCCGCTGTTTTTAGGATTAGCGGTGATTTGAAAAGTATTAAAGTTCATTGATAAAGCGTCAAATGTCAATAGCTTCCCACTTAACACATCGCCAATTCCTACAATAATTTTTATTACCTCGTTAGCCTGCAGAGTGCCAATAATTCCGGGCAAAACACCCATTACTCCCATCTCAGCACAATTTGCCATTTCTCCCTCAGATGGAGGTTCAGGATAAAGACAGCGGTATGTGGGTCCACCGGTATAATTAAAAACACTTAGTTGTCCCTCGAATTTAAAAACAGAGCCAAATACTAAAGGCTTATTCAAAATTACACAGGCATCATTTACTAAATAGCGCGTAGAGAAATTATCTGAGCCATCAACAATTATATCATACTGAGATATTACTTCCAAAGCATTTTTAGTATTGAGTATTGAGATGTGAGATATGAGATTGATAGTAGGGTTTTGTTTTGCTAATTTTTCTTTTGCAACCTCTGCTTTATATTTTCCAACATCTTCCGTAGAATATAAAATCTGTCGTTGCAAATTACTCTCCTCTACTCTATCAAAATCAATAATACCTAAAGTTCCTACACCAGCTGCTGTTAGATATTGTAAAACAGGACATCCTAATCCACCGGCACCAATTACTAAAACCTTTGCTTGTTTTAATTTTTGCTGACCATCCAATCCAATTTCAGGAAGAATTAAATGCCTTGCATATCTTATTTTTTCTTCGTTTGTCATTTTTCCAATCCAGTTAAAACAGTATCCCAGTCCTTCCATACAGGTTCGTATCCCTGTTGTTTTATTATAGCAGCAATTTCTTTCGCACTGCGCTCGTCCGAAATTTCAAATTGCTCTAATGATTGTGGGTCCACAATATATCCACCCGGGTTTGTTTTTGAACCGGCGCTCATACTTGTAATTCCCAGATTAATAATATGGTTTCTGAATTTTTCATTTTCTCTGGTAGAAATAGAGAGTTCGACTTCTTCATTAAAAATTCTGTAAGCACAAATTAACTGCACCAGTTCTTTATCAGTCATGAAAGAAACAAAAGATTTCATTAAAGAATTTTCGGACGTACCAACTTCTATTGGCCGCAATCGCGGAAAAGAAATTGAATATTTGGTCTGCCAGTAAGTCTTCTCCAAATAATCTAAATGTGCAGCTATAAAAAAACAATCCGTTCGCCAATCCTCCAGCCCTATTAAAACTCCCAATCCAATTTTATGAACACCGGCTTCTCCCAATCTATCAGGTGTATCCAATCTGTAATCAAAATTTGATTTTTTGCCTTTGGGGTGATGCGTCTTATATTGTTCCTTATGGTATGTTTCCTGGTAAACTAAAACAGTATGCAATCCCTCTGCCTGCAAAACTTCGTAATCACTTTTATCAAGTGGTTGCACTTCAATAGAAATATTTGAAAAATACGGACGAATTAATTCTATAGCATGCCGTAAATATTCTACCCCTACCGTTTGATTTGCTTCTCCGGTTACCAATAACACATGGTCATACCCCATTTGCTTTATGACAGAAACTTCTTTCAGAATTTCTTCGTCGCTTAAAGTTTTGCGATTTATTTTATTGTCGTAACTAAAAGCACAATAGGTACAAATATTCTGACACTCATTACTCAAATACAACGGAACATACATCTGTATAGTTTTTCCAAACCGTTTTTGCGTGAGTGAATGACTAAATTGCGCCATCTGTTCAAGATAAGGCATAGCTGCAGGAGAAATTAAAGCTTTAAAATCTTCCAGATTTCTTTTATTCTTTTGTAAAGCCAATAAAACATCATTTCCTGTTTTCGCAAGAATACTTTGCTCCACTTCTTCCCAATTATATGTATCGAATATTTCTTTGAACATTTTCTTTTATTTGGGCGTGCCCCAGAGGCGAATTAAATTTAGACAAATTAAGAACATTATTACTAGCTCTGGGTCGGGCTTTCCGTTTCAAGTCCTCGCCGCCTCCAGTGGAAGTCGGCTCCGGGCTTTCCACTTCAATCCCTCACGCAATCACTCCTCAAGAAAAGCAGTTAACGGACTGCTAGCCTCCGCGAAATTTTTAGGCATAGCCAATTTTGCCTCGTAAGCCATTCTTCCTGCTTCTACTGCCATTTTAAATGCAATAGCCATTTGTACAGGATTTGCAGAAACAGCAATAGCAGTATTTACTAAAACTGCGTCGGCTCCCATTTCCATTGCAGCTGCAGCATGAGAAGGTGCCCCAAGTCCGGCATCCACAACAACAGGGATTTTACTTTGCTCAATAATTATTTCTAAGAAATCGCGAGTACGAAGACCCCTGTTGCTGCCAATTACTGAACCAAGTGGCATTACCGCAGACGTACCAACTTCTTCCAAGCGTTTACATAAAACAGGGTCAGCATGAATATATGGCATAACAATAAAACCAAGTTTAACTAATTCTTCAGCAGCTTTTAAAGTTTCAATGGGGTCAGGCAATAAATATTTTGGATCAGGATGAATTTCTAATTTCAACCAGTTTGTTTCTAAAGCTTCTCTTGCTAATTGCGCAGCGAATATTGCTTCTTTAGCATTGCGAACCCCCGAAGTATTTGGCAACAAATTAAATTGAGGATGCAAAAGATGTTTAATTATATCATCGTTCTCATTTCCTAAATCAACGCGCTTTAATGCAACTGTTACCAATTCAGATCCAGAAGCCAATAAAGCCTCTTCCATAAGTATGGAAGAACTAAATTTACCTGTCCCCGTAAATAAACGCGAGCTGAATATCTTGTTTGCAATGATTAATGGCTTCATTCTATTGTGTTTTTAATTTCTGTTTTTCAATCTGCGATAAAAATTCATTTATAGTTTCTGCTTTATCTTTTGAAAATGCGATTGCCCCCGCAACCGCTATTCCGTAAATTCCTGTATTAAAAATTTCTTCAACATCACTCGCACTAATTCCACCAATAGCAATTACAGGAACATTTATTTTCTCTGATTTGCATTGTTGCATTATCGTTGTATATTCATCCAATCCCAAAACCGGACTCAATTTTTCTTTTGTGGCAGTAAAACGAAAAGGTCCCAAGCCAATATAATCAACACCCGTGGCAGCGTGCATTTTTATATCTTCAAATGTATTTGCAGTTCCGCCAATGATAAAATTATTTCCTAAAATTTTTCTTGCTTCTTCTGTGCTAATATCCTGCTTTCCTAAATGAACTCCGTCAGCTCCGATCTCTTTTGCCAAATCAACACTATCATTAACAATCAGTTTTGCATTATACTTTCTGCAGACAGCTAATGTTTCAAGTGCAATCTCTTTCCATTCTCTTTCCGTTTTATTTTTTACTCTTAATTGAATCCAGCTTAAGCCTGCTATACACGCCTCTTCCGCGAGTTGCACATGCGTTTTTCCATTTATTTCCTGTGTTATGTAATGTAACTTTGAAATCATAATTTGTGATAACCTAAAAGTGTCTTGTTACTTCGCAAATATTTCTCACTGTATTGTTTTGCCTTTAAACAAGCCCTGTGTAAATCTTCTCCTTTAGCAAGATTAGCCGTAATTGCAGAGGATAAAACACAGCCCGAACCATGTTTAGGAAATATGCCCTTTGCCTTTGGTCTGAATGAAAATTGCTTTCCTTCTTTCAAAAACAAAGTATCGTACCCGATTTTATTTTCAGCGTGCCCTCCTTTCAAAAACACATGGCAAAATTTGGAGATATATTGTGCATTTTCAGTAGCACTCTTGTTTGTTGCTAATGACAAAGCTTCCGGCACATTAGGCGTTATTAAATAAATTTCCCTACAGATTTTTTCCAGCATGCTTTTATCTACTGATTTATGAAATTCAAATCCTGCGCTCGCTTTTAAAATTGGATCCCAAATTATTCGACAGTCTGGAGTTCGCGATTTTAAGTGTTCGATAATTTTATTTAATGATTCCAGATTTTCTATTAAACCAATTTTTATATACCCAAACTCCACACGCTTTTGCAAAATTGAGATTTGTTCAATAATTTTTTCTACAGGTATCCAATCAACCCCGCTAAAATCTTTATCATTCTGAAATGTATTGGCAGAAATAACACCCAGACCATAAACTTTATTAGCCTCAAATGTCTTTACATCAGCGAAAACACCTGCACCTCCGCTTGGATCGAAGCCTGCAATACTTAAAACGTATGGTCTGACTTTCAACATTTATAAATAAACCTCGCTTCCTTTTTCTTTAAATTCTTTCGATTTTTCTTCCATGCCTTTTAATAATACAACATCTTCAAGTAAACCTTGCTTCTCTGCATATTCCCTTACGTCTTGTGTAATTTTCATAGAGCAAAAATGAGGACCGCACATTGAACAGAAGTGTGCAATCTTCGCTCCATCTGCAGGTAATGTTTCGTCGTGAAACTCACGTGCAGTATCCGGGTCGAGCGATAAATTAAATTGATCTTCCCAACGGAATTCAAATCTTGCTTTGCTTAATGCGTTATCACGATACTGAGCACCCGGATGTCCCTTTGCTAAATCAGCAGCATGAGCAGCAATTTTATATGCAATCACTCCATCCTTCACATCCTTTTTATTTGGTAATCCTAAATGTTCTTTCGGTGTTACGTAACATAACATTGCAGTTCCAAACCAACCAATCATCGCTGCACCAATGGCAGAAGTAATATGATCGTAACCGGGAGCAATATCAGTTGTCAACGGACCAAGTGTATAGAAAGGTGCTTCGTGACATTCTTTTAATTGTTTATCCATGTTTTCCTTTATCATATGCATAGGTACATGTCCCGGACCTTCAATCATTACCTGCACATCATGCTTCCATGCAATTTTTGTAAGCTCACCTAAAGTTTCGAGCTCTCCAAATTGTGCAGCATCGTTTGCATCTGCAATACAACCAGGGCGCAAACCATCTCCCAATGAAAAAGCAACGTCATACGCTTTCATAATTTCGCAAATATCTTCGAAGTGTGTGTATAGGAAGTTTTCTTTATGATGCGATAAACACCATTTTGCCATTATGCTTCCCCCGCGGGAAACAATTCCAGTTACACGTTTTGCTGTCATGGGAACATAGCGTAATAATACTCCCGCGTGAATTGTAAAATAATCTACACCCTGCTCTGCCTGTTCAATTAATGTGTCTCTGAAAATTTCCCAAGTTAAATCTTCTGCTTTACCATTTACTTTTTCAAGAGCTTGGTAAATAGGCACAGTTCCAACAGGAACAGGGCAATTACGAATAATCCACTCACGGGTTTCATGAATATTTTTTCCTGTAGATAAATCCATTAATGTATCTCCGCCCCAGCGACAGCTCCAAACTGCTTTTTCTACTTCTTCTTCAATGCTTGAGCTAACAGCTGAGTTACCGATGTTGGTATTTATTTTTACTAAAAAATTTCTTCCGATAATCATTGGCTCACTTTCGGGGTGATTGATGTTATTTGGAATGATTGCTCTTCCTAATGCAATTTCATCGCGAACAAATTCCGCCGTGATTAAATTTTTTGGTGTATTGGCGCCAAAACTATTTCCTTCGTGCTGGTGACAAAGATTTGATTTTTTTACTTCATCTATTCTTTGATTTTCGCGAATAGCAATGTATTCCATCTCAGGAGTAATGATTCCTTGTTTTGCATAATGTAGTTGCGAAACATTTTTTCCGGATTTTGCTTTATACGGCTTTTGAATATGTTCGAAACGCAAACTATCTAAACTTTTATCGTTCATTCGTTGCTTACCGTAATCAGAACCAATTTCTGTCTGCTCCACATCTCCGCGTTGCAAAATCCATTCTGCACGAAGACGAGGCAAACCTTTTTTCAAATCAATTTGAATGTTTGGGTTGGTGTATGGTCCGCTTGTATCATACACAGTAACCGAATCGTTTTTTTCAATCTTGCTGCTACCATTAAATTTATGGACGGTATCAGATACACTGATTTCGCGCATAGCAACTTCAATGTTGTGAATTTTTCCTTTCACATAAATTTTCTTTGAGCCAGTTAATGGCTCTTTGCTGATTACTGTTTCAGTGGGTTTTTTGTCTTTTGCTTTCATAGTTCTTTGTATTAATTCCTATCCCGATAACTATCAGGACTGCATTCTTAACTCTAAATTCCTCATCCGCCTTGAGTAGCACGAATAATTGTTATTTTATCGTTTTCATTTAAAATTTTATTTTGCCATTCTGCTTTCGGGATAACTGCATTATTTACTGCTACAGCAATTCCTTTTTGAGAGTTAATTCCATTTTGCTCTAATGCTTTCACAAGAGAAGAATTTTCATTCACACTACAAGATATATTATTTATAAAAACAGTTGTCATATCAATTTTTGCCACAGATTCTCAGATTGAATCTGTATTTATCTGTGAATCTGTGGCTATTTTTTTATTTCACAGATGCGCCGCGAAGCGGCATATACATGTTTAAATCTTTAGGGAGAGAGAAATACAGAAACGTATTTCTTTCACTTTTCCCTTCGCAGGCATTATCCTGTTCAGGTTTTGAGGGTTTTTCTCAGCAAGCCAGTTATTGAGTTAGAGAGTTATTGATTTGTTGATTGAAACAATCTATAACTCTACAATTACTTAACTCTATAACTACATAAGCACCCCTAAAGTTTACTATAACAAATGTAGGAAAGAAATTGAATTGGGAAAGGGGTTGTTTATTACTTATTGGGTTAGAAATCAATAGGGTAAAAATGGGGAAACAATATTAAATTTTTAAAACCTGTACTTCAAACCAAAGGTTCTGTATGAAGTGGTAAAAGTAAAAGCATTAACAGATTGAATTTTTAATATTTCGTATCCAAACCTGAATTGCGTGGTTAAGTAAATGTGACTGAATATTCTTTTTTCGTTTTTCCCTAAGCGAACATTAAATCCTAAAGGAATATAAAAATTGTAAAATACAGAATTTTTTACCTCATGAGAACTTAACCCAAACGCAGTGCCTTTACTGTGATACAAATTCAAATTAGAATTACTGTAATTATAATTTGAGTATTCCGAAATAGTAATTCCCGTCGCTTTATTTGACCACTCACCAACTTTTGAGCTGACTGAAAAATTTACAGAACCACCAATTCCTGCAAAAAAAGAAAGTATTCTTTTTTGATTGGTGGAAAATATTTGTTGTGCATCTATACCAACATTTGTAGATCCGTAACTTATAAAAGTCCCGTTAATAGTTACACTATCGCGATAATATTGAGGATAAAGCATCGATCCTGATTGCGAATAAAGTGTATCCATCCTTGCTGTTTTTATCTCAATAAAGTTTGTGCTTAAATTATTTCGATTTACTACATTTATTCCAATATTCGTTTGACTATGTAAAGAATATTTGTTTTTTTTCTTGCTGTAATTATCAAAATTAAAATAAACACCGAACATTCCTCCGCTACCATAAGCTCCATTAATTTTTTGCGAATAATTTGAGTATGGCTTATTCGCAAAATCAGGCCACATACTTAACAGCTCTTGTTTAGAAATATTAGCATGATTATTTCCTTCGATATCGTTAAGAAAAGAAGAGCCCCCTATCATAGAAACTCCAGATAGTTTAAATAAACTATGCTTTTGTTTTGAACTATCTTGGGCAAAGACCGCTATAGAAAATAACAAATAAGTAAAAATGAAAATTGTAAATTTATAATTGTAAAAGTGGGTTACCTTCCTTTTTAAATTTTCAATCATACATTTTCAATTATACATTGTATTTCCCTTTTTAATACTTAGCCCCACCAATCCCAATATTCTCAACAGGATGCCAGGTGGTTTTAATCTCTTGAAGGTCAGCAATAAAGTATGGACCTTGCTCCTTTTCACTCAACCAGTTTTTGTTCCAGAAGAAAGAGCGTTTAACATTTAAGGAGGAATTTTCTGCAATGAGTTTTTTCTCTTCTTTGTTATCTCTGCAATAAATTATTGCGTTGACATCCATGTGAGAAGAAAAATGCGAATGAAGTTCAGCACTTGTCCCTGTTAAAATATTTACAACACCACCGGGCAAATCGCTGGTGGCAAGAACCTCAGCAAAAGTAATTGCACATAAAGGTTTTTTCTCTGAAGCGAGAACAATACAAGTATTCCCTCCTGCTATAATCGGAATAATAACAGAAACCAATCCAATCAAAGAAGTTTTTTCATCAGCTAAAACTGCAACAACTCCTGTAGGTTCAGGGACAGAAAAATTAAAATGCGAAGAAGCAACCGGATTTACTGCGCTGAATATTTGCTGATATTTATCGCACCATCCTGCGTAATAAACAATGCGGTCAATGCTCAATGCAACCTCTGCCTCTGCTTGCTTTTTATTTGAACCCTGTTGCAAAAGTTCATTTACAAATTGTTCTTTTCTTCCTTCCAGCATTTCTGCAATGCGGTAGAGAATTTGTCCGCGGTTAAAAGCAGCTTTTCCACTCCAACCTCCAAAAGCGCCGCGTGCAACCACAACAGCGTTTCTATAATCTTTACGTGATGATAAACACATATTAGCAATGATATTTTTGTTTTTATCGAGTAAGGGATAAGACCTTCCGCTTTCGGTACGAGGGAACTGTCCGCCGATAAAAATTTTGTATGTTTTTAATATTTCGATTCTGCTCATAATCTAATAATATGTAAAAGTACGGATTTTTGCCACACATTATACCAGCATTTTTTTGCCATAAAGGCACTAAGACACTAAGACACTAAGGTTCAAAGATTTTTTAATATTTGTTTTCGTTTTGCAATGTAATACCATTAGCTTATATAAATTAGTTTGTTTTTGACCTCACCCTACCCTCTCCACAATAGAGGAAAATATGGCCTAATTTATATAAGCTAATGGTATAATTATTGTATGTTTGGTTTTTTTGCCAACCTAAGACAAATTTTTTTAGTGTTTCTTTGAGTCTTAGTGCCTTTGTGGCAATTTTTTTACCGGATTATCCCAGATATGTTCCGAAAAATTGCAATTAAAGCCAAATAAGAGGAATACTAAAAGTCCTGTATTTAATATAAGAAGATGAAAAAAGGCTGCCATGCGATACATGCTAAAATAGGTTGCTCTAAGATCTGTTGTTAAGTAACGGTTAGAAATTAACAAAGTCTCTATCAATGTAAACAACAAGAGACAGAGAGCAAACGATTCAAAATTACGCAAAGGAACTAATTTCAGTTTTCTGTTTTTCTTAAGCCAATTTCCCCAGGTATGTATATGGTAATAATTTCCATACAACGTTTGAGCAAACAGCATCGCTTGATCGGGAGAATCATTTTCCGCAAAAAATTTCTTTGTACTTAAAATTTTAAAATGTTTCAGCTCTTTACGGTGTTTCAAATTCAAATCTTTTATTTTCAAAACGGCTTCATACGGTATTTCTCCCTCAAATGCCTGAGAAGGCAGAAAACGCAAGCGTAATTTTGTCGCTGTAGATTTTATCTGTAAAATAGAAAATATTTGTTTCCCGATAATTTCCTCTTCATCCAAAAACTCGAAAGAACTTTTATAAAAACTAAGATTATCTAAAACATTTTTTTCGGTGAGGCGACCTTGAATTAAAACTTTTTTTGCCTCAAGCAAAAGTTGCTCTTCCTTAGAAGAATGACTTTTTTCACCTTCAAGCGTTCGTTGTATGTCAGAAAATTTTTTCAAACTAAAGATTTATTGAATCAAAGATAAACCCTTTTCGTAGTAACTGTTCTATGCAACGCGGTAAAGAATAAATTAAATTCTTTGCAGCTTTTTTATTGTCATGAAAAACAATAACAGAACCACTCTTAACATTCTTCATAACATTACTCAAACATTTTTTGGGTGAAGTGCTTTTACTGTAATCAAAACTCAAAACATCCCACATAATAATTTTAAATTTTTTAGAGATATGCTTTGCCTGTGTCCGGGTTATTCTTCCGTAAGGGGGCCTGAACAAAGGTGTCCGGTACACGGCATCAAATTTTTTTATGCTTTTGTAATAACTGTAATTAGGCACCTTCCATCCGTTTGTGTGACTGAAGGTATGGTTGCCTACTGTGTGTTTTTCCAAAAGTTTTCCAAAAAGTTCGGGATACCGGCAAATATTTTCTCCAACACAAAAAAAAGTCGCGGAAATATTAAATTTATCAAGTGTTTCTAAAATAAACGGTAACACTTCGGGTGTTGGGCCGTCATCAAAAGTCAGGTAAATTTTATTTTCTTCGTTGGGCAAGTTCCACAAGCAGTGCGGGTATAATGCACGCAATGCTTTGGGTGGACTGGCCGGCAACAACATTACTTTTGTACAGGCTGTGGTCTGCCGCCGTAACCCTGCATTTCTTCCTGCGAGATTACTGCCGGCAAACGTTGTTCGAAATCCTTAGCCTTCGCCTGTTCGCCATTTTGGCGTGCAACCTGCATAAGACTTATCATTAACTCTTTTGCTCTGCGCATCTCACCGGCATAAGCCGCTTTATGATACCCAGGCAATTTGTTATAATATTTTAAATCACCCTCAAACATGGTAAATAATTTTTCGGCAATAGGAACTGCTTTTTTATTTTCTCCTGCCTGAAAATATCCTATACACATGCTATACATAGTTGCATCATAAGGAACAGTTTCTTCAGGCATTTCCTTCATTGCTTTATCAAGTAGCTTAACAGCTTTATCTTTTTGGCCCATTTGCACCATTACACTTGCAAGTCCGCCAATTTGTATACGCATGTTAGAAGCAAAACGCATAGAGTTTTCATCTAAGTACACATCCGGCGTACTCATGCCGCCCCACTGAAACTTGTTCATGATATTATTGTACATCGCTTCTGTATTGATACGCGCACCTGTTTGCATTTCTTCTTTAGTAGAACGTATTGGTGTTAAGCGATAGGCTAATCCCTCCAATTGTAAATAATCTTCCAAACCAAGATATGCTTCTCTTCCCGTTGTAACAGCAAAATAAATGGGTCTGTCCCAATTAAATGCGGCAAATAAATCAAGCACCATTAAATCATTCTTTGTAACGTATTGTCTTTTCATTTGCCAATCGATACTTTTTACTATACGATTTTCCATTCCTTTAGGAACGGTTCCGTTTTTTATTACTTTAACTGAATCGACAGGAATAGAAATTTTATTACTCGGAATGATATGGTACATTTCTCCATTAGGATTGTACATCTTTTCAGGGTCATCACTGCCCGCGTACTCCATCAGTTCTTTAATATTTATAAAACCAATATCGTTATCTTTAAATAAAACAATATCTCGGCGGCTTCCCGCATATTTCTCGGCACTCATAGTAAATGGCAGCGGAGCAGAGTTATAGGCAGCGCGACGGCACTGATCTATATACCAATCGGTTTGAAAAAGACTTAAGTTTACTACGCGCACATCGGTACGTATTCCTTCTACTTCCTGTGCGTACCATAATGGGAAAGTGTCGTTATCGCCGTTAGTAAATAATACAGCGTTCTCTGCACATGATTGTAAATAGTTTATTGCGAAATCGCGGGCCATACTACGTTTAGAACGGTTATGATCATCCCACCCTTCAGACACCATTAATCCGGGTACAACCAAACAAACAACCGTTGTTGCTATAGCTGCATTTTTTGAACTTAATTTTTTTGCTAGGTATTGAAAAATCCCTAACACACCCAAGCCAATCCAAATAGCGTAAGCATAGAACGA
>CAZZEI010000011.1:0-36477 GCA_964653165.1 uncultured Flavobacteriaceae bacterium
CAATTTGGTTGGCAGGGGGAGCAGGAAGGATTGGATTAATTACCGGACTCAAATAAAAATTACAAAAAATAAAAGCCATGAAAAAGAATTTACTTATTGTTTTCCTTTTTATTTGTTATTGCTCATTTGCGCAAACTAATACCGACATACTCGCAATAGAAAAAGTGCTTGCCATGCAAACAAAAGCATGGAACGAAGGAAATATTGAAAAATTTATGGAAGGTTACTGGAATTCTGACAGTCTGAGTTTTGTTGGCAAGAACGGAGTTACTAAAGGCTGGAAAGCAACCTTAGATCGTTACAAAAAAACGTATCCCGATAAAGCCACTATGGGAAAATTAACTTTCACATTTATTTCGAAAGAAAAACTTGGTTCCGAAAATTATTTGGTAATTGGAAAATGGCACTTACAACGTGAGAAAGATGAAGTTGGCGGACACTTTTCTTTAATCTGGACAAAAATAAACGGCAAGTGGTTTATTATTAGTGATCATACTAGTTAATCAACTCCCCTTCCGCAATTATCTCTTTCAATGCATTATACAATATGTCCAAATCCATCTGTGTGTTAAATGTTTGTATGGAGTAGCGTATAAAAACTTTATCATCCTGTTTCATTACCGGAATTTGTATTTTGTATTTTTTATATAAGTGGTCGTGCAGCTTTTCAGGTTGTGTAGTTTTAATTCGCATACTGCACATTTGTCCCAGAAATTCATCGGTAATCGGACACAAAGGTGCTGTTCCCAACAAATCACAAAAGCGTTGGTAATTTTTGTGTGCAAGCTCTCTGCATTCGGCAGCAACTTTCGGCCAGTTGTGTTCCTTTAAAAATTCTATTGCTTTCGGCACAGTTAAAAAAGCAGAAAAATCTCTTGTGCCTTGCATTTGATGATAATCTAAAAATTGTGAATGTGAAGGATACATACTTTCATAACCCCAGCTGACAATTAGTGGATCGAACAAACTCTGAAATTCCTTTTTCACATATAAAAATGAACATCCCTTTGGTGTACACATCCATTTATGACAAGCACCCGTGTAAACATCTGCTTTTAATTCAGCAAGATTTAAAGGTATATGTCCGGGCACATGAGCACCATCTACAATAGTCAGTAAACCTTTCGCTTTAGCAATTTCACAAATTTCTTTTACAGGAAATATCAACGCGGTTGTACTGGTAATTTGTCCAATGAAAATTGCTTTTGTTTTATTGGTTACTCCGTTAAAAAATTCTTCTATAAATTTTTCTTTAGAAACTAGAGGCAGAGTAATTGGCTGTCGCACATATTTTGCGCCTGCTTTTTTGCAATAATAATTCCAAGTGCGGTCAAGCGCGCCATACTCTAAATTAGTGCTCAGCACTTCATTACCTGCACTCAACTTCAAACTTTTTGCAACAATGTTTATCGCATACGATGGATTGGTTGTATAAACCACATCATCTGCATTACAATTTATGTATTGTGCCAATGCCCCGCGAGAGCGTTTTAAATATTCCAATCCGTTCACCGCAATAAACTGCACTGGCTCCGTCTCCAATTCTAATTGCCATTTTTGGTACTCTTCAAAAACAGGTTTGGGACAAGCACCAAAAGAACCGAAATTCAAAAAGGTGATTTCGGGGGTTAATAAAAATTGGGATTTAAGATTGTTGTTTTGCATGTTTCAAATGTAGGGGTTTATCCAATATAATTTAGGTGTCTGCAAAATTATGTCACCCCTACGGGGTTATTTAATTGTTAAAATTAATTTTTCTAGTATTATATCATCCCTTCGGGATTTGTACTTGGAAATTATTTTGAATATTATCAGAACAATTTTAACCCCGAAGGGGTGGCATATTAATAAAATACAAAGCCCCGGATGCTTCAAAACCCCGAAGGGGTGACATATTCACCCTAATTTTAGGAGGCTAAGACAAAATCAGCTATTTTTATAGCAAATTCACCTGTTTTAAAATGAAAAAATATTTATTGTTTATTCTGTATTTCTCCCCTTTCTTTTGGGGTGAGGTCCAAGCCCAAACCGAATCAGAAGAATATCGTTCTGCAAACAACCCTTTGTATTGGAAAAACCGCAAACCCAATGCAGCCTATTGGCAGCAAGATGTACATTATAAAATAAAAGCAATTTTAAACGACCCCGCTAATATTATTGAAGGAAACGAAGAACTTACTTATTTCAACAACTCGCCCGATGAGATGACTTTTGCCTATTTCCACCTGTACAGCAACGCCAACACAAAAGATTCTTATCTGGCCGATCAATACCGCAACAACAATATAAAATTACAATTCGGTCCATACCGAGATAAAGGTTTAGGAACTACTGTTGATAATATTACCAGTAACGGAGCCGAACTTAAAACAGAACTTGACAATACAGTTTTAAAAGTCTGGTTTGCAACTCCGCTAAAACCGGGCGACTCAATAACATTTAAAATAAAATTTAAAACTTATTTCGATTTCGAAACAATTCGCAATCGAATGAAATTATTTGGTGTAAACGGATACAAACATTTTGATATGGTTCATTGGTATCCTCGTATTTCTGTGTATGACAAAAAACAAGGTTGGGATACCGACCAGCACATGGATCGTGAATTCTACGGAGACTTCGGTTCTTTTCATATTGAACTTACACTTCCCAATCATTATATCTGCGACGGCACAGGAGTACTTACAAATCCCGAAGAAATTTTTCCCGGCGACTTGCGGCAGAAATTAGATATTTCAAACTTCGCAAAAAAAGAATACAACTCTGCTCCCTCAGAAATTGTAAAACCCGACGGCACTTTTAAAACATGGAAATTCAGCGCTATCAACGTACATGATGCTGGATATACTTTCGATCCAACTTATCGTATTGGCGAAGTGATGCAGGGTAATGTGCATTGTGTTGCGCTCGCGCAAGAGTCGCACGCATCTCTCTGGCAAAACGCTGCAAGTTACGTGGCAAAAATCATTGAGGTAAATTCCAAAAACATCGGACAGTTTGCCTATCCAAAAATGATTGCAGCCGACGCAAAAGACGGAATGGAATATCCTATGCTAACGTTGGACGGAGGTTACAACCCAAATTACAAAGGACTTTTTATTCACGAAATTTCTCACAACTGGTTTTTTGGAATGGTTGGTACAAATGAAACCTATCGTGCATTTATGGATGAAGGCTTCACGCAATTTTATACCTGCGATACCTGGGAAAATATTGAAGGGATGAATAGTTACTATCCTAAAATAAAATCAAATTACGTCCGCAACAATACCGACACAGTTAAATACCGTGAAACCGGCGCATACTACGGTTATATAAACGAAGCCATTCAAGATAAAGAATATACATTGAATACCCATAGTGATTATTTTTTGGTGACAAGATTACAGCCAAGTAATTATTGGCAGGCTTATAGCAAAACTGCTACCATGCTTTATAATTTACGTTATGTATTGGGTGATAGTTTATTTAAAGCGGCTATGCAGAATTATTTTAACCAATGGAAAATTTGTCACCCCTACCCGGAAGATTTCAGAAATTCGTTTATTGAATTTACGCACGTTAATTTAAATTGGTTTTTTGACCAATGGCTTGAAACATCTAAAAAAATCGATTACGGGATTATCAAAGTAAAAAAGATACGCAAGGAAGTCGATCAATACAAAATTGTTTTTAAACGCAATGGGGCTATGCAAATGCCGATTGATTTTTCGGTTTATACAACTGATAAATCGAAATACGACTTTTATATACCTAATACCTGGTTCACAAAAAAATCAAACGCAACAGTTTTACCACGATGGATAGGTTGGGATAGAGTAAAACCTACTTATACCGCTATTGTTACAATTCCAAAAGATAAAAAAATAAGTAAAGTAGAAATAGACACAGCACACGTCATGCCTGATGTATGGCCGGTTGACAACGCAACGCCAAAAAATATTTCCTGGTTTAATTTCGATTCTAAAATTGCAAACCTACCTAATAGAAATAAATACCAAACATTTTTTCGTCCCGCAATTTGGTATAACGGTTACGATGGTGCAAAAATAGGAATGAACCTAAGTGGAAATTACATGAATTACAAAGGGATTTTTGATTTAACGGTTTTTCTAAATACAGGGGGCGGGCAAAATTTTTTAGATTCAGGTGTTTCTATCAACGGTCACGATGCTGTTTCCTTTCTTTTCAATTATAAAACTCCTTTAGATAAAATTATGAAGAAATCGAGTTTTTACACCTCATTGAAAGAACTTGACGGTTTAAGCTCGGGCTTTATTGGTTTCGACAGAAAAACCCTAAATGAAAAAACACGTTTTTATGTGCAATACAAAGTCATGATGCGTGATGTTGGTTATGATATGAATTATTTGATTTACAAAAACGAATGGTTAACCGGAGTAGTAAATAGTTATGCCTCCTTCGGTATTGACCGAAACTATACATATCAACGGGGCACAGGAGCTATTAATTTAAATTTTCGTGCGCCGTTTTTTGGTGCTTATGATTTTTCGGCCATTACATATAGCTGCGCTAACAGAACTTACCTAGGGAAAATTGGATTTTATACCCGCCTGTTCGCGCAATTCGGTTACGGAACAAAAATTCCGTTCGAATCAATGTTGTATGTAGCCGGTGCAAACCCTGAAGAAATGATGGATAATAAATACACTCGCTCAATGGGAATTTTTCAACCTTTTTCATTCGGTGCAACAACAAATAATTTTTGCTATGGCGGAGGTTTAAACCTTCGTGGATACATGGGATATTTATTACCACAGGTTAATCAAACAGGCGATTACAGATATAATTATAAAGGCACAACAGGCGCATCATACAATATGGAAATTGATTTTGCGCGTTTGTTTGGTTTTATTGATAAAGCAAGCAAACAAAGTGTTTCTTTCAGTCCGTATTTATTTGGCGATGCCGGTATAATACAAACCAATTATAATTATGAAGCGATTGCATTTACAGATGTAATGGTTGACGGCGGTGTAGGCGCAGCACTAACAATAAATAAATGGTGGAAACTCCAAAATATAAAACCGCTTACAATCCGTGCTGATTTTCCTGTATTTATTAATCGATTACCTGCTGCAGAGAAAGATTATTTACAATTCAGGTGGATGATTGGAGTGAGTAGGGCGTTTTAATTTTAATGGAGAATTAATTTAAGGGTTGGGCGTTACCCTCGTTTAGCACTTTCTTTCATAGTTGATTCACAACTCGGGTCGCGCTTTTCGTTGCAAGTCCTCGCTCCCAACAGCTCACTGCGGGCTTTCCACTACAATCGCTAACGTGAATACATTTTTCACAACCTATTGTATGTATTTACGTGAGGGATTGAGCAAAGGTGTTGGAGCACAACCCACTTGTATTTGTGGGTTTGCGACTTGCGAAAGCCCGACCCAGAGCGGTAATTTTTTCATGGTTTGCAGAATTTCAGTTCGCTCTGGGGCACGCCCTAAATATTTACCCAACGTTATTTATTCTTCTCATCCTTCCATTTGAAAGTCTGCAGCATATGTAAAACATCCTGACGTAAATAATCGATTACAATTTTTATTGAATCAATGTTTGGAGGGCAATTAAAATATAATGAACCGCGCAAAAAATGTGTAGTACTATCGGTCACATAAAATTGTACTGCCGAGGCAGTATTTCCCTCAATATCATATAATAATCCATACACTTTTGCTGAGTCGCGAATTATTGGTTGCTGATCGAGTCCGGTTGCTTTTACCTGATGACGAATAGCAAGCTCACGAGCGTCTTTTAAATATTTTGGCAAATCATTGTTTAAGACTCCATACGAAAGATATAACTGCGCTCTGAAGAAAGGGTATTTTATATTAAGCCAGCAAGGTTGTGCATTATTACTTTTATCGGGCTCGACAAAAGAATACACAGGTATTTCAAATGTAAACGGACAAAGTGTATCGTAAACTTTATATTTTTTTTCAGGAAAATTTAAACTGTAAAACGCGCGGGGCTTTGGGGTTATTACTTCATCATCGTCGTTACCAATACAAGAATACAAGAAGCAAGAGCAAAGAAGCAGGAGGCAAGAAAGGAAATGCGCAAGTTTTTTCATTTTTCAAAATTAGGAAATCAGCAAAGAAAAATATTGGTTGGGCTATTTTATTATTAACAGGCTAAGTGGGCATATCATCGCTTGCCGTTTGTGCGCTTGAAGCCTGTGTATCATTCAGTCGAACCAACTGAAAAATTTCACCAATAATTTCAGTCGTATTTCGGGTTTGACCCTCTTTGTCTTGCCATTTGCGGGTTTGAAGTTTCCCTTCAAGATAAATGGTATACCCTTTTTTGAGGATTTTTTCGGCATTCTCAGCCACTAAACGCCACAAAACTATATTGTGCCACTCCGTCTGCTCTATACGTTTACCCTCTTTGTCTTTATAATACTCGGTAGTAGCCAGACTAAAATTTACCCTTGCTATTCCCCCATCTAAACGACGCATTTCGGGGTCTTTTCCCAAATTTCCTACTAAAATTACCTTGTTTACGCCCGCCATTGCAAATGCATTAATAAAGCAAAGGTATAAATAAAATAAAGGAAGTTTTGGTTAAATTTGCTCTCCTTACTTTGAAACATAAATTACTTTATATATTTCTGGTTTTAGTACTCGCCTCATGCGTTTCTAAAAAGAAATATACTGCATTACAAAAACAACATAATGAGTCGCTTAACGATAAAGTGGTGCTTGAGTCTGTTCTTAGTAAAATTTCTATTGAAAATGATAGTCTGAAAAGACAATTGGCTTTAGTTGATAGTCTGTTTCTTGCCGAACGAATTAAAAATAACTCAGTTGTAAATAACTCCTCTGGCGCTTCAAAATCAAAAGCCGGTCCTGCTATTTCAAAAGCTGTTGAGTACGATACAAAAGCTTTATACATTTACAATATTCCTAACTACATTTTTTGGCCAAACTCTATTAAGGCAGATAAATTTTTAATCGGCATCATTGGCGATTCTAAACTAAATGCAGCATTGGGCGCTTATATGTATGGAAAAAATATTCATAAGCTCCCTGCAATTGTTGAACCTTATACTCCTGCGATAGGAAAATTTTACCACATGGTTTTTATTGCAGAGAGTAAACAAAAAGAATTTACAAAAATTAAAAAAGAACTTAAAGATCAACCCGTATTATTAATTGTAGAAAACAGACAGTTAGAAAAAGCCGGCGCACATATTTCTGTTTATGAAGAAGGAGGCAAAATAAAATTCAGTGTTAATAAAAAACAAATTGAAAAAGCGGGATTGAATGTTAGTGAATCACTCATTAAACTAGGACAAACGACACAATAATTTTTGCCAAGTTCCAGAAAATATATAAAATTTAAAGAAGGAAAAATAGCCTATACCGCCAATGGAAAAGGTCGTGCTGTTGTTTTACTTCACGGGTTTTTAGGCTCTTCAATTATTTGGGAGGAAACTAAAAAAAATTTAGCAAAACATTTTAAAGTCATTTGTATCGATTTACCCGGACATGGAGAAAGTGATTGTTTTGGCTATATACATAAAATGGAATTGATGGCACAAGCCACTAAAGCAGTAATGGATAAATTACGTTTAAAAAAATATGTAATTGTTGGTCACAGTATGGGTGGGTATACTGCTTTAGCTTTCGCAGAATTGTTTCCTGATAATTTAAGGGGATTATGTTTATTTCATTCATCTTCGTATGCTGATAGTGAGGAAAAAAAGCGCGACAGGAATAAAGCCGTTAAAATTGTAAAAAATAGTTATAGTATTTATGTCAGAGCTACGATCAAAAACTTATTTGCGAACAAAAATTTAAAACATTTTAAAAAGGAAATTTCCTTTACACATAAAATCGCA
The DNA here is from genome assembly GCA_964653165.1 of uncultured Flavobacteriaceae bacterium. Taxonomy (GTDB): domain Bacteria; phylum Bacteroidota; class Bacteroidia; order B-17B0; family Aurantibacillaceae; genus PALSA-968. Next base: position 7,871 of record CAZZEI010000011.1, read on the forward strand.
CGTAAAACTTCCAAACAAGGAGTTGTAGCGGCACTTGAAGGAATGAAAGACAGACCAAACAGAGATGTTATTTTAAGTTTTGCGAAATATCCTATCTTGTTTATCATTGGTAAATACGATAATGTTTTACCGATGCAGTCTTTGCTCGACCAAACAAAATTAATAAAACATAAACACGTTTTACTTTTAGAAAATAGCGGACACATGGGGTTTTTAGAACAGCCAGATACTTGTGTTAAGTATTTGAAGAGGTTTGTGAGGGAATCTTTTAAAAAGTATAAATCAGGAAGGTAACTTTTGATTTTCAATCATCATAGTCAACTCTACAAAATCGGCAACGCTTAATTGCTCCGGGCGGTTAATAAAATGTTTATGCGTAAAAAGAGCTTCATCCTTTACAAAACTTTTTAAACTGTTACGCATCATTTTTCGTCGCTGGTTAAAGGCAGATTTTACAATGGCTTTAAATAATTTTTCATCGCAACCAAGAGATTCAGTTTTGTTGCGCGTTAAACGTATTACTGCCGATTTTACTTTTGGCGGAGGAGTAAAAGCTCCTGGCTCTACTGTAAATAAATATTCTATTTCGTAAAACGCCTGTAACAATACGCTTAATATTCCGTAGGTTTTTGTTCCCGGCTTTTCTGCAATACGTTGTGCTACCTCTTTCTGAAACATTCCAACCACAACATCAACACGATCTTTGTGGTCGAGCACCTTAAACATTATTTGAGAAGAGATATTATAAGGAAAATTACCAATGACAGAAAAATTTCCGATAAATAATTTACCAATATCAATATTCAAAAAATCTTTGTAAATAATTTTTTGCTCATGTAGAGGATAAGTTTTTTTCAAATACGTGATAGATTCAGTATCAATTTCAACTGCAAAGAAATTTTTCTTATCAATTAAATATTTTGTAAGAACCCCGGTACCCGGACCAACCTCAAGAATATTCTCTCCAGCCGATTCTAAAAAAGAATCTGCTATACGCTTAGCAATCTCTTCATCCTTTAAAAAATGCTGCCCTAAATGTTTTTTGGCTCTTACGTCGTTCATACTTCTTTTTTACCGCAAAGGCGCTAAGACGCCAAGTTTTTTTTATTTATTAGAAATTCAGCAAACACTCAAGGCGCAAAGAACATTTTCTTCCCTATCTCCCCCACACACAGCAATACTAAAAATCTTAGCGTCTTTGCGGTGAACAACTTAGACGATTTCCAACAAAGTTCTAAAAGCAACAAACTTATCTTTAAATTTATCCATAGCCTCTTTTTGTAATCGAGCTGCATGATTTGCTTTGTACTCTTCCATGTCACTCATTTCTAAAAAAGTATATTGAGCAGAGTAAGTTACACCCTCATCTTCCACATTCAAGACTTTTAGCATGCGGCTATCAATAAAACATCCGGTTTTAATAACATCAGGCATGTGCACCTCCAGCATCCATTTTTTCCACTCATCATGGGCTGCTTTGTCTACACTAATCGTTACGTTGTATATATACATTTATTGAATTGTTAAATTATAGTGTTATTGATTTATGTTTCTAACTACCAATTGAACTGTGTACCTGCTTTTTTGCTCCAACAAAACTTCCTTATCAATACAAACTCTGTCTATAGTAGTTTGATTGTAATAACGAATAGTGACAAGTTCCAGATTATCATTGTACAAAATTTTATATTCCTTTTGCAATTCAGTTATTAGTTGAGAAACTTTATTGTCATCACCCTGTGCAGGCATATCAACACAAACTGAAAAACTTATAGCCGATAATTGCATGACATGTGTTTTTACCTGATATTTATGAAATAAAGCAAAAATCTTACTGAGATTATCCTCCGCTATAAAAGAAAAATCACGTGGAGAAATTGTAATCAGCATTTGATTAATCTTAAAAATAAAAGACGGAATTGGTAAATGTCTGTTGATGTCTTTTATGACTGTCCCCTCTGTTTCAGGTTTTAAAAAAGATTTTACATACAGCGGAATATTTTTATTTTGTACTGGCTTAATAGTTTTAGGGTGGATAACTGTTGCCCCGTAATAAGCTAACTCAATTGCATCCTGATAAGTAAGTTCGTCGATTAACTCTGTATTTGCAAACCATTTAGGGTCGGCGTTAAGAACCCCCGGTACATCTTTCCAAATAGTAACACTTTCTGCATTTGTACAATATGCAAATATAGCTGCTGAGTAATCAGAGCCTTCTCTTCCCAATGTGGTTGTAAAATTTTCGCTGGTACCGCCTAAAAATCCCTGTGTTAAAATAATTTTGTGTTGTTTTATCAAGGGAAGCAATTCAGTTTGTGCCAATTGCTGCGTTATCTCAAAATCAACATTTCCCTCACGGTAGGTATTATCTGTTTGTATGATGCCTCTCGAATCTAACCAATGGCAAGAAATGCCAACCTCATTTAAGTACCCGGCTAATATTCTACTCGAAAGAATTTCTCCCATGCAAACGATTTGGTCATATTCATGATTGTATGAATAACTCGGTTCGTCTTCTATTGCCCATTGCAACTCTACGAAATCATTTTCTAACAATGCATAAATAGTATTTGAAGGATTAGGAAAAAGTTCCTTTGCAATACTGAGATGAAACTTTTTAATTTCATCTAGGATAGCTACTGATTTTTCCTCTTTATAAAAAAGTGAGTTGGTGAGGCGTTCCAAATTATTTGTTGTTTTGCCCATGGCTGAAACAATAATAATTAATTCTTCTTTCGCATATTTCCCGACAATCGATGCTGCGTTTTTTACACCCTCCGCATCTTTAACAGAAGCCCCGCCAAATTTAAAAACCTTCATATCCGCAAATTTATGAATTTATTGCTTATGTATATCGTTCCCTGAGATTTGTAAATGGCTTTTCATAAAACATATAAACTAAGGTTGAAAAAAAAAATGTAAATCCCCAGTAGAAAAAATACATAAGAACCGGGTGAGCCGGATAATTTAAATTGTTACGTATAAAACTTCCTGTAACCCCAAGATTAGTTAAATACAAAGCGTAAGAAATTATACTTATAAACGTAATAAATTCTCCAAAAACCGTAATCGCTTTTTTTGTCTGCTCCGCCAAGGGAAGCAATAACATGGCAGCTATTGCAGAAACCGTGAAATAAGAGGTTTCCGTAAAATAAGTTTCAGATTTAAAATCATTCATTAATATAAAATAAAAAAGGACAATGCCCCCAACAAAACAAATCCACTTGCTTTTTATCCAAGCGGAATTATAATAAAAGTGCAGCCATGCCGCCAATAGTCCAAAGCCAATACTATCAAAACGTGCAATAACCAGTTTTCTTATCCATAAATCCCAGGTTTCGTAATCGTAAACGTTGTTGCTTGCTTTGTAGAAACGAACTACGGTTGAGAAAAGAATTAACAAGCCAACGCAAAATAGGAAAAGCAGCTTTTTATTTTTCTTGAAAATTATTGCAGTAACAAATAGTAGCAGTGGAAACAAAAGATAAAACCATTCTTCAACAGAAAGACTCCACGATTCCCAAAATAAGAAATCGTAAGGCTTCACAAAATTTTGCATGAAAATGAAAAAGGTAATTAAGTACTTATTGAGGTACCCATTTGCCAGACCAATGGCAATCATTAAAATATTAATGCAGAGAAAAAGAAAATAGTTAGGTAGGGTACGAAACCAACGTCTTACAAGAAACTTTTTTACGAATGAGAAATTTATTTTTTCTGTTTGGTTGATGCCTCGCAGTAAAATTCCCCCAATTAAAAATCCACTTAACACGAAAAATAAATCAACGCCGTCAATAATTTTAATACTTGCAAGCGTTGGTGAAGCTAAATCTAAAATAAAATTTCCGTGCTCGTATATTATTATGCATACTGCAAGAGCGCGCAACACGTCCAACCCGTATATACGGGAAGGACTTTTTATTTCGTTTTTGAGTAATTCAAAGGACATACTTACAAAATTCCTTCATCGGTAAAACTATAATAGGCCGCGTCGCCAACAATAATATGATCTACCAACTGCATATCAAATAATTTTGCTGCTTCTTTTATTTTTTTTGTGAGTTGTATATCACTATCACTAGGATTTAAATTCCCTGAAGGATGATTATGTGCGACAATAATTGTACTTGCCAGATTTTCTACAGCAGTTTTTATTATTAAACGCACATCGGCAACTGTTCCGGAAACTCCCCCTCTGCCTACCAATTCTGTTTTTATAATTCTGTTGCCGCGATTTAAAAGCATTACCCAAAATTCTTCATGCGGCAAATCGCTTAGCTTACTCTTTATGTGGTTATATGCATCAATACTTGTTTTAACTATTGTGTATTGCGTAACTTCCGTTTCCTTTCTTCTTCTTCCAACTTCCAATGCTGCAACAATGGCTATGGCCTTGGCCTCCCCTATTCCTTTAAATTTTTTTAAATCATTGACTGAAAGTCTGGCAATTTCATTTAAATTATTCTGATAAGTCGATAAAATGCGTTGTGCTAATTGCACGGCTGATTCATTTTTTGTGCCTGTTCCCAATAAAATGGCTAATAATTCTGCATCCGAAAGGGCTTGCTTCCCTTTAAGGATAAGCTTTTCGCGGGGTCTGTCATCTTCAGCCCATTCCTTAATACTTAAATGTTGAATTTCTGTTTCCATTCTCTAAAATAAGAGCCAAGATAGAAAAACTTCAGCTATTTTTACAATCACATTTATGAGCAGTGCCGGTCAGGTCATTGATATTATTCGCAACCGCGGTTTCCGAAATTTTATTTTAGGGCGGTTTTTTCTTACGCTTGCTATTCAAATGCAAATGACCACTATTGGACTGCAAATTTATTACGAATATTTAAAGAACTACGACGCAAAAGTGAGTGCCTATATTTTAGGACTTACCGGTTTATACGAGGCAATCCCCTTTATTTTGACTTCTTTCTTATCCGGATATCTTGCAGATAAATTTAACCGTAAAAAAATAATTCTTCTTGGTTGCCTTGCTCTTATGCTCAGCTCAGCAATTTTAGGTGGCATAAGCGCACACAAAATTTCGTTTTTAGAAAACATGGGTTATTATGGGATTTTTTGCGTGGTAATCTTAATTGGCGTAATTCGCGCGTTTTTAGCTGCTACCATGATTCCTTTTATGTCGCAATTGGTTGACAGAAGTTTTTATACGACATCTGCAACCTGGAATAGCACAGTATGGCACATCGGTGCTATAAGTGGGCCAGTGCTTGCCGCGTTTTTATACGGACTAAATAATTCGGCTGAAAAAATTTATTTTATAAACATTCTTTTGTTTTTGTGTGCAACAATTTTTTTGGGGATAATAAAATATAACCCGGTTGTAGTAGAAAAAATAAAAGAAACCATTTGGGAAAGTTTAAAGGTTGGTGTAAACTTTGTTTTTAAAAAGAAAATAATTCTCTCGGCACTTTCACTTGATTTGTTTGCTGTTTTATTTGGTGGTGCAGTTACCATACTGCCTGCATTCAACGATAAAATTTTGCATGCTACTCCGCAGGAGTTTGGTTTGCTGCGAACGGCTCCTGCTGTTGGCGCCGTGCTGATGGCAATTTTAATTGCAATAAAACCCCCCGGGAAAAAGGCCGGCAGATCACTTATGCTATCCGTTATTGCTTTTGGGATTTTTACAATAGGTTTTGCCTTGTGTACAAATTACTGGCTTGCATTTGTCATGTTGCTGCTTACAGGAGCATTCGACAATATAAGTGTTGTAATTCGTCATTCCGTTTTACAATTAATGACGCCCGACCATATGCGCGGACGAGTCTCGGCGGTGAACAGTGTTTTCATAGGCTCCTCCAATGAAATTGGTGGTTTTGAATCAGGACTTGCTGCAAGAGCAATGGGACTTGTGCCTTCCATAATTTTTGGCGGAGGCATGACCCTTTTAGTCGTAGCAGTAATAAATAAATTAAATCCTGATTTGAAGAAATTGGATATTACTAAGGTTTAATTTGTAATTTAGTTGCAGGTATATTCTTTATTATATCTTTCTGGGCAAATTAAAAAACACAAATGAGTAAAAAAGCAAAAAACATTCGTTTATCTCTCTTTGCACTTATAGTAATTTGCACTTCTATTTTTTTTGGTTTAAAACTATATAACTTAAATAAAGTTGATCCTTCCTTTGATTCAGATACTGATATAAAAAATGGAAAAATTCATCTGATTACATATGGCTTATCTCTTCCAAGTCATGCACAATTGAAAGTGTCCAAACAAATAGATAGCTTAGAAGCAAGTTATGGTTTTGAATGGGAAAACAGGGGATGTATCACAGACAGTCTCTCTGATTTAAAAGCTGGCGAGTATAACAAAAAAATATTGAGTACTTAATAATTAAAAATGGCAAAAATTGGTTCCAAAAATATGAAAAAAGCGTAGACTCATTATATAAATCGGTAACTGAAGATGCTGACACAATTAGTTCAGGTCACAACTAAGATTACAGTAAAAATAAATATGCTATAAAATGAACAGAAGAAATTTCATAAGAACAACCGGACTTGTTACAACATTTTCGGTTATCAGTCCTTCGCTTTCTGCGGGAGAGTTTTCGCAAAATTTTATTGATGGGGTTATTCCCGCTTCAGCGATAAAAGCAATGCGTGACAGAATAAAACCTATTACAGCCGAAGAAAGATTGCAAAGAGTTGACAATGCAAGAAAGCTGATGCAAGAAAATTCAATTGATGTTTTGCTAATGGAAGGCGGAACATCATTAAATTATTTTTCGGGTGCAAGGTGGGGAAGGTCTGAAAGATTATTTGCTATGCTATTGCCCAAAAAAGGAGAAGCATTTTTTATTGCACCAAAGTTTGAAGAAGCCCGTGCAAAAGAACAAACAGGCAATGCATCTGTTTATTGCTGGGAAGAAAATGAAAGTCCCTACGAGTTGATACAAAAAGTATTAAAGGAGAAGAATTTGCTTTCCGCTACTCTTGGCATTGAAGAAACAACGCGACATTTTGTAACTGAAAATATTTCCAAAACAATTCCTTCGTTAAAAATACAAAGTGCTACTTCAGTAACCGCCGGGTGTCGCAGTATAAAAACAGCACACGAAATAGAATTAATGCAAATTGCTAATGATATTGCTGCCGAAGTTTATAAATATGCAGTAAAACAATTAAAAGTTGGAATGACAGAAAGCGAATTTGGTGGAATTATTTCCAAACTATTTTCTGAGTTTGGCTGTGAAGGTGGTGCCTTAGTTTTATTTGGAGAAGCCAGCGCACATCCGCACGGATTGGTAAAAGAAGTACAACTAAAAGAAAACGATATTGTTTTAATGGACGGCGGTTGCTCTGTTGAAGGGTATGAATCTGACATAACACGCATGTTTATTTTTGGAAAGCCCACCGATAAAATGAAAAAGAATTTTGACATTGTACGCAAAGCACAAGACGAAGGATTAAAAGCCGCCAAACCAGGCGTTGAAGCATGGACAGTTGATGCCGCCGCAAGAAAAATAATTATTGACGCTGGTTACGGTCCGGGTTACAAATATTTTACACACAGATTAGGTCACGGAATAGGAATGGATGGTCACGAGTGGTATTATTTAGTAGGAGGAAATAAATATATTTTAAACCCCGGTAATATGTTCAGCAACGAACCTGGGATTTATATTATTGGAGAATTTGGAATAAGATTAGAAGATGAAATGCTTATTACAGAAACCGGAGCGAAGTTACTTTTACCGCAGCAGGATTCTCTTGAGAAGATGTTCTAGGGGGTTTAACCGCAAAGTGCGCTAAGGAATACAACGCAACGGATACGAAGATTTTTTTTGGTGTTGGAGAAAAAGGAGTCCCTTCAGGACAAAGAATACAAAGAAAATTATAATCCGTTCTCTACACGCTTTATTCCATCCTTTAATAGAACTTCGTTAAAATTTATTAATAAGCCAAGTTTGAAGTTACCAAGTCTTAGGTAAGTTAGCGTTTGTGCTAAAAGAATATTATTTAATTCATCTACACTTTTCAGTTCAATTACCAATTTGTTCTCAACTAAAATATCAATTCTATAACCACATTCCAATTTTACTTCTTCAAAAACCAGTGGCATTGATTTTTCCTTTTCAGCAAATAGACCGGACTGAATGATTTTATAAAACAAACATTCTTTATAGGCGCTTTCAAGTAAGCCGGGTCCCAAAGCTTTGTGCACTTCAATTGCCAAGCCAATAACCTTATTTGAAATTTCGTTTTCCGTCATAACCTTTTATTTATTCTTAAACCCGAAGGGTTTCTTTGTTTCCTTTGCGTTGTATTACTTAGCGCACTTTGCGCTTAACCTTACTTGATGCCTATCTTCTTACCCAACTCAACCGGGACAGCTTTTTTGTGAATGGTAATACTTATAGTTTTTAACATTAGGTATTCCGGTGAAGCATAAAAATAACCATCGCACTCATTGCGGGTTGTGCCCCAGGAATTTTTTATTAAATAATATTTATTTCCGCTTTGGTCGTTGGCTGTGCCGATAATATGCATCCCGTGGTCGTCAATAGTCTCGTAATTATCAAATCCTTTCTGGCGCATTTCGGGAGTAATAATTTGTTGTTTGCATGGCTTAGTAAAACAAATATTTTTTTCTTCTTCGCTTTTTGCATTCCAGTTGTCAGGCACCAAAGCAAGTCCGTCTTTAAAACGGAAGAAAGGTTCAGTTACATCGGCTGCCCATGCAACGCCGTAACCATTGGCAATTGCATTGTCAATTGTTTTCATCATTTCAGTTAAAGGAACGTTTGTGTATTCCTTCCAAGCCCAGTTGTCAGGTACCTCTAAAATAAATGGCTGATAAAACGGATGGTGTGTGAAAGAAGTGAGCGCAACATAATCATCAGGGTTTAATCCTAATTCAGCAGCGTAGGTTTTTGGGGTATACTCCTTTCCTTGGTAGGTAAATTTTTCGGGTGCTTTGCCCAAGTACTTATCTAGAATACTTTCAATATTCGCTTTCCATATTGCAGGTTCTATTGTTTGATTTTTGGGATCAACAACTTTTTTCACCTCAGCAGATAAAGTTGAATCCATTTCTTTGTGATTGTACGGATAAGATTCCTTTGCATTAAACCCATTATTATACACTTCTTGCGGAACCATTCCAAAATTTTTCCAGCAATAAATTACATCGCTTGGTTCTCCGCCTTCTGCAAATTGTGCGCTACCGTGCATGCGTACATACAAATCTGCTTTTACTGAATATGTTTTACGCACAGCAAACATAGCACTAAGCTTTACATCCTTAATTTTTTTAACGCGCATTATTTCCGATTCAAAAAACGAGAGTGTAGAAAAACTCCAGCAAGTTCCGGTGCGACCTTGATTTGGCACGGCGGTTGCATCAATACTTTTTGTAACTGTAAATTTATATTCGCTGTTTTTTTTGTTGGTTGTGGGTGCTTGCGCTTGAAGAGAGAAGTAAGATACGAGAGCCAAGAGGCAAGAAATGATTATACGATTTTTCATGATTTGAATTTAGGAGGGCAAAAGTAAGGAAAGAAAACTAAATGCCATCCTGACTTACATACCCCAAATACAAAATCCCCCGCCCTTTACTGAAGGAAAGTGTGGCGCCCCCTTCAAAGGGGGAAATAATACAACGCACTACAAAATTTGAAGCGTGTTCTAGTTTAGAAAAATCTTGTATTAGCTTCTCCCCTAAAGGGGAGATAGTCATGTCTGCCTTGGGCAGACGACAGAGGGGTTGTTAATAATCCCCGATAGTCTCAGTCAATTGTGCAAGTGCTTTTGCAAGCTGCTCATCATTAGGAGCATTGCCATGCCATTTGTGAGTGCCCATCATATAATCAACGCCAAAGCCCATTTCAGTTTTCATAATGTTGATGATGGGTTTTCCTTTTCCTACAAAAGTTTTTGCGTGTTCTAATCCTTTGATTACTTCTTCTAAATTATTTCCATTATTAATTTCCAGTACATGCCATCCGAAAGCTTCAAACTTTGCTTTTAAACTTCCCATTGGTAAAACATGATCTATGTCGCCATCAATTTGTCGCCCGTTAAAATCTACAGTAGCAATTAAATTATCTACTTTGTTTGCGGCGGCATACATGGCTGCTTCCCAAATTTGTCCTTCCTGCAATTCTCCATCGCCGTGCAGAGTGAAAACAATATTATTTTCTTTATTTAATTTTTTTGTCAACGCTGCGCCAATTGCAACACTCATGCCTTGTCCGAGTGAACCTGAAGCAATACGCACACCGGGCAAACCTTCATGTGTTGTTGGGTGACCCTGCAAACGTGTATTTAATTTTCGGAAAGTACTTAATTCTTTTACCGGAAAATATCCGTTGTGTGCAAGTGTGCTATAGTAAACCGGAGAAATGTGTCCGTTAGAAAGAAAGAATAAATCTTCGCCCAATCCATCCATTGTAAATTTTGAAGGATTGTGTTTCATTACAGAACCGTAAAGTCCAACGAAGAATTCAACGCATCCTAATGAGCCTCCCGGATGACCGGAAGCAGGACCATGAACCATTCTTACAATATCGCGGCGCACCTGCGAGCAATGTCTTTTTAATTCTTCGATGTTTGGCATGGAATAATTTTTAAGCAAAAATAATCGGTAATTAAGAATGGAAAACATGTCTGTTTAAAAAAAGGGTGTTTGTTGAAAAGTAAAAGCCTCATCCGTCCGCCGAAAAGGCGGACACCTTCTCCAAAGGAGAAGGAAAACGGGAATAATTTTTACAAAAAAATTACTCCAACAGCTTAAACGCAACCGCTGAAAGATATCCTATCAAAGTGCTTAGTCCAACAACCTTTGCTCCACCTAAGTGAACCGCTTCCGGAATCATAGTTTGTGCTATCATTGTCAACATGGCTCCTGCGGCTAATCCTTCAATGGCAATTTCTAACTCATGTGGAGTTGATGCTCCAATATAATAACCCGCTACAGCGCCTATACCAATAATTAAAACGAGCGACATCCACATCATCATAATTTTCCCGGTACTCATTCCCGATTTTTTCATTCCCATACTGGCAGATAATGCTTCAGGGAAATTGGAAAGGAAAAGTCCGGCAATTAATGTGTAAGGTAAAACTTCTGTAAAAGCAGGTGGTGCGGCACTTGGGTCTAATGCCATTGCACCTAATTTTACAGAAAGAAGAGCAAGAAACCCTGCTCCTATTACAAAACTTTCGGGAATACCGTCAATTAATAAACCCAACCAAATTGCCATACCGCCGCCGCCATGTGCTCCTTCTTCTTTTTGTGCTTCTTCAATATCTTTTTCCTCAATGATAGCTTTTGGTTTTTTACTTTTAATAAAATTTATGGTAGAACCTACTTTCCGTAAAAATCCTCCTTTGCTATTGATGAGCTCATCTAAGGTAAAAAATAAAACCCCGCCGCCAATACAACCAATTATTAAAGCCCCCATTGTATAAAAGGCATGTGTTTTACCATGTTCAGTTCCTTCCATACCGGTTGGGCTTTTTATATGCCCAACTATTTCTTCAACGGTTGGTGCAATTAACTCAACACTTAAAGCCGCCATTAAAGCCCCCGCTCCAAAAGCAGTAAATATGGCTGTTAATTTTGGTCCGGGTTTAAAAGTCAATCCAGCTATAGCCCCAAGAGGTAATGAAATTGTAACAAACGCTCCAATAACAAAAGCCCAAATAGCATACTTAACGGTGGGGTGCATAAATTCGGCTGTACCACTTGTTTGGCCCCACATTAAATATCCAACTATCAAAAAGACTACTATTGCTGCTGAAACCAGGAGAATTTTTTTCATATAACCTATGTTTGGTTTTTCAAATATATAAAAAGTATTCTAAACCGTATTTTTTTCATCGTTTTCCTCCTAATTTTTTCAAAAAAAGTTTCCGCATTCAAAATCATACATTACCTTTAAAACTTTAAAATGCACTCGTAAAATGGACAAACTAAAAGACAAATTCCGCGAAAAAGCTACACCGCTTGCAGCCGAAATAAAAGAAATTATTAAAACCAGTGGCGATGTTAAGCTTGGAGAATATACTGTAGCCCAGGTTTACCAGGGAATGAAAGGTATGATTGGTATGGTGACTGAAACTTCTCGTCTGGATCCTGAAGAAGGAATTCGTTTTAGAGGATATACTATACCCGAATTACGTAAACAATTACCTAAAGCTCCCGGAGGAACAGAGCCATTGCCTGAGGGAATCTTTCATTTAATGCTCATTGGGGAAATGCCAACGCAGGATGATGTAACTCACATTACCAACGAGTGGCAAAAACGCAGTGTAGTTCCCAAGCACGTGTTTGATGTTATTGATAAACTTCCGGAAAGCGCGCACCCTATGACACAGTTTTGTACTGCTATTTTAGCATTGCAAACTGAATCGGTTTTTGCAAAAGCCTACTCAAAAGGTGTCAGTAAAAAAGAATATTGGGACTCTACCTACGAAGATGCCATGAATTTGATTGCGCGTTTACCTCGTGTTGCCGCCTACATCTATCGTCGTAAATACAAAAACAATGTTCATATTGAGCCAGATCACAAATTAGATTGGGCAGCAAATCTTGCTCACATGATGGGCTACGAAATATTTGATGTAAAACGTTTGTTTCGTTTATATATGACCATTCACGTTGACCATGAAGGTGGAAATGTATCGGCACACGCTACACATTTGGTTGGAAGTGCATTAAGCGACCCTTATCTTTCATTCTCAGCAGGAATGGCCGGATTAGCAGGTCCGCTTCACGGATTAGCCAATCAGGAAGTTTTACATTGGATAATGGAGTTGAAAGAAAATTTAGGTGGTGGATTACCAACTAAAGACCAAATTCAGGAATACATTAAGAAAACACTTGCCGAAGGAAAAGTTGTGCCGGGTTATGGTCACGCAGTTTTACGTAAGACCGACCCACGCTTTGCTGCACAACAGGAGTTTTATAAAAATTACATTAAGCACGACGATATTTGTGAGATAGTGCAAATGATTTATGAAGTTGCGCCTCCTATTTTAGAATCGACCGGAAAAATTAAAAACCCGTGGCCAAATGTAGATGCACATTCCGGTGCTTTGCTAACTCACTATGGTATTCATGAGCACGATTTTTATACTGTAATGTTTGGCGTTTCGCGTGCTTTGGGCGTAATGGCTAGTCTTATTTGGGATAGGGCTTTAGGTCATCCTATTGAAAGACCGGGTTCTGTAACTACCGATAATATTAAAGCAAAAATTGCTGCGGCTAAGGCAAAAGCTTAGTTTTCAGATAGATATAAATAACCCCTGTTTCTCCATTGGAAAAACAGGGTTTTTTATTCTCAAATAAGTCGTATATTCGCACTCCGTTTTAAAGCCGCTGGTTGCACAAAGCACGAATGCTTAAAAGCTTAATCTAAAAATAAAGTTCATGAGTTTGTTACTTGATTTCGTAAAAAAAACACTAACCCCAGAGGTTAAGCATCCCGATTTTAAAGCCGGTGATACAGTTACTGTACACTACAAAATTAAAGAGGGCGAAAAAGAACGTATCCAGCAATTTACAGGTGTTGTTATACAGCGTAAAAACGAAAGAGCTACCGCTACTTTTACAGTACGTAAAATGTCTAATGGTATTGGCGTAGAGCGTATTTTCCCTATTGCTTCTCCTTTTGTTGAGAAAATTGCAATTGACAAACGTGGTGATGTTCGTAGAGCAAAACTATTTTATCTGCGCGATCGTACAGGTAAAGCAGCCCGTATTCGTGAACGTATTCTTAATACTGAAACTAAAGAAGAGGCAACTAAATAAAATTATTTATTCTATAATTGAAAAGTCCTGCCAAAAGCGGGACTTTTTTATTTTACTTTTACACCATGAACATTTTAATACTTGGCAACGGCGGAAGAGAACATGCCTTTGCTTACAAAATATCGCAGAGCAAAAAATTAGAGAACCTGTATATTGCTCCGGGCAATGCAGGGACAGCTTTGTGTGGTACCAACGTAAATATTTCTGCAACTGATTTCGAAGCCATAAAAAGTTTTGTTTGGGAAAAAAGTATCGACATGGTTGTAGTTGGCCCGGAAGACCCATTAGTAAAAGGAATTTACGATTTCTTTAAAGGAGATGATGTGCTGAAAGATGTTGCAATCATTGGCCCATCTCAAGCAGGTGCACAATTAGAAGGCAGTAAAGATTTTTCTAAAGAGTTTATGATTCGTCATAAAATTCCCACTGCACGTTATCAAACTTTTACAAAAGATACTTTACAAGAAGGATTAAAATTTTTAGAAACACTTTCACCGCCCTATGTTTTAAAAGCTGATGGGCTGGCGGCAGGAAAAGGAGTTGTAATTCCGGACACATTAGAAGAAGCGAAAAATGAATTGACTGAAATGCTGGCCAATGCAAAATTCGGAAATGCCTCCGCAAAAGTTGTGATAGAAGAATTTTTAAAAGGCATCGAGCTCTCTGTATTTGTTTTAAGCGATGGAAAAAATTATAAAATTCTTCCTTCTGCAAAAGATTACAAACGCATTGGCGAGGGAGATGTTGGATTAAATACCGGTGGAATGGGAGCAGTAAGTCCGGTACCATTTGCAGATGAAGCCTTTATTAAAAAAGTAGAAGAGCGGGTTGCTATTCCAACTTTGAAAGGATTACAGCAAGAAAAAATAATTTACAAGGGTTTCATTTTTATTGGTTTGATGAATTGCGGAGGAGAACCTTATGTAATTGAATACAATTGCAGAATGGGCGACCCTGAGACAGAAGTCGTTCTTCCGCGCATTAAAACAGATTTGATAGAATTATTTGAAGCTGTTGCTAATGAAAATTTGGATAAAATAAATTTAGAAATTGATGAACGTGTTGCGACAACCGTTATGTTAGTAGCGGGCGGATACCCGGAAGCGTACGATAAAGGAAAAATAATTTCAGGATTAGATAAAACAAAAGATAGTATTGTTTTTCATGCAGGAACAAAAAACGACAATGGAAATGTTGTAACAAACGGCGGAAGAGTAATTGCTATTACTTCTTTTGGAAATACAATAGAAGAAGCCGTTGCAAAAAGTTTTAAAAATGCCGAAATTATTTCGTACGATAAAAAATATTACAGAAAAGATATCGGAAAAGATTTAATGAAATTGGAAAAAATTAAACAATAACTACGGATTACGGATAACAGCCTGCAGATATACAGATAGTTAACTCTGAAGTATTCATCCGTATATCCTTACAGATTCGTTATCCGTAGTTATTAAATTGTAATGTATTATGGACTTCGGTTTTGACATAAAAGAAATAGCAACCGTAACAATGATTTTGTTTGCGGTTATTGATGTTATAGGTTCTATACCCGTTATCATTGGATTAAAACAAAAAGTAGGCGAGATACAATCCGGTAAGGCCTCTTTGGTTTCGCTGGCAATTATGATTGTATTTTT
This sequence comes from uncultured Flavobacteriaceae bacterium, assembly GCA_964653165.1. Classification (GTDB taxonomy): domain Bacteria; phylum Bacteroidota; class Bacteroidia; order B-17B0; family Aurantibacillaceae; genus PALSA-968. The sequence goes on from CAZZEI010000011.1 coordinate 23,293, forward strand.
ATTTGTAGGAGAATCAATTTTACAGTTGATTGGATTGACTACAAACGATTTTGCCATTGCAGGTTCATTGGTAATTTTCTTTATTGCGCTCGAAATGATTTTGGGAATCCGTTTATATAAAGATGAGGTTTCTTCTACTGCATCTGTTGTACCCTTAGCGTTTCCTTTAATTGCGGGGACAGGAACGCTTACAACTTTGCTTTCTATGCGCGCTCAATACAGTATGACTTCTTTGCTTATAGGAATTGTATTAAACGTAGTTATTGTTTTTCTGGTATTGAAAAACCTAAAGCACATCGAGAAATTTTTAGGCGCTGGAGGTATTGCTATTTTAAGAAAAGTTTTCGGAATTATTTTATTGGCTATAGCCGTTAAGATTTTTCGGACTAATTCAGGGATATAAGTGTGTGTTTTGGGCGTGCCCCAGAAGCGAACATTGAATCTACTCCCTATTAATAGTTTTTCTCGCTCTGGATCGGGCTTTCCGCTTCAAGTCCTCGCTCGCCTCTATTAGATTACGTTATTGCATTTGATTACGGTTCGGCGAAGCTGTGGGCTTTCCGCTACAATCCCTCACGCATACAACATAAAGAATAATTTTTCTACCTTTAAAAACTTATGAGTGATTCGATTCATATATACACAGATGGTGCTGCCAGTGGAAATCCGGGTCCGGGTGGTTACGGTGTGGTTATGTTGTATAAAGGTCACAGAAAAGAATTTAGCGAAGGATTTAAGCATACTACCAATAACAGAATGGAATTGTTGGGCGTTATTGTTGCACTTGAGCAATTAAAAAAAGAAAAATCGCACGTAACCGTTTTCTCTGATTCTAAATATGTGGTAGATGCATTCGAAAAAAAATGGCTTGACGGCTGGATAAAGAAAAATTTTAAGAATATTAAGAATGTTGATTTGTGGTTGCGACTTTTAAAAATCTACAAAAAGCATCATGTAAAATTTACCTGGGTAAAAGGTCATGCTACCAACATAGAAAATAATCGCTGTGATGAATTAGCCGTTGCAGCATACAAACAAGGAAATCTTAAAGCCGATACGGGTTACGAAGAGATTCAGGAAAATTTAATTGGAGAATAAAGCTATCTGGCTTTTTTCTTAGCCGCTTTCTTAACCGCCTTTTTCACGAGAGATTTTTTAACCTCCGCTTTTTTAGTCGCTGCTTTTTTAGAAGGTTTAGCTGTAAAAGATTTAGCTTTCTTAGCAGCAAATCTTTTTGGAGCCGGTTTTTTACTGGCAGCCATTCTCGAATTAGAATTAATAGCTTGCTCGTATGCAGCCGGACCACCAATTAATTGTACAACCGCAGCAAAATCTAATTTAGAAGGCTCTGCGGTTTTCGGAATTTTAAAGAATTTTTTTCCAAGCGCTATGCAAGGGCCCCATCTTCCGTTCAATACTTTCAAATCAGGATTCTCATCGTACGAGCGAATAATTCTTGCTGCATCTTTAGCTTGCTTTGCCTTAATAAGCTCAATGCATCTCTCGCCAGAAATAGTATAAGGGTCTTCTTCTTTCGGTAAAGAAGTAAAAGCATTATTGTGTACTACATATGGACCAAATCTTCCTATGCCCACTTTCATTTCCTTCCCTTCAAACTCACCAACTACTCTTGGCATTTTAAATAATAACAATGCATCCTCGAGCGTAATAGTTTCCATACGCTGATCTTTGCGTATTCCAGCAAAACGCGGTTTATCATTTTCATCTCCACTCTCACCTATTTGCACAAGCGGACCAAAGCGACCAATACGTACAATGATAGGTTTGCCCGAAACAGGATCCTTTCCTAAAGAGCGTTCTCCACTGGCGCGCTCGCTATTATCAATAGTATTCTCAATTGTTTTATGAAAAGGTTTGTAAAAATCCTTCAACATTTTTGTCCAGTCAAGATTACCCTCCGCAATTTCATCAAACTCTTCTTCTACTTTTGCTGTGAAATGAAAATCGAGTATGGTAGAAAAATGTTGCATTAAAAAATCATTCACAACCATACCAATATCAGTAGGAAACATTTTTGATTTCTCTGCTCCTGTATTTTCGGTTGCAGTTTCTTCTTTTAAATTTCCTTGCGCTAACGTAAGAACAAAATAATTACGAGGAGTGCCCATTCTGTCAGCCTTCTCAACATAATTACGTTTTTGTACAGTGCTGATTGTAGGCGCATACGTAGAAGGTCGACCAATACCAAGTTCCTCCAGCTTTTTTACCAGGCTCGCTTCTGTATAACGCGCAGGATGGTGTGTGAATTTTTGTGTTGCAACAATATTTTTATTATTCAGTTTTTCGCCGATTTTCATTGGAGGAAGCATGCCGCTATCTTCATCTTCACTTTCTTCGTCATTACCTTCCAAATATACTTTCAAGAAACCATCAAACTTTAATACTTCACCTTGAGCAACAAAATTCTCAGACGTTGTAGATATATTAATAGTTGCAGTAGTTTTCTCTAACTCTGCCTCTGCCATTTGAGAAGCGATGGTTCGTTTCCAAATTAATTCGTACAAACGTTCTTCGTTGCGCTCCCCTTCAACACTTTGGTTTTCTAAATACGTTGGGCGAATTGCTTCGTGAGCCTCTTGAGCTCCTTTTGATTTTGTTTTATACTGTCGCGGATTATGATACTTAGCTCCGTATAAATCACTGATAGTTTTTTTCGCTTGTCCCATTGCGGTTTCCGAAAGGTTAACCGAATCGGTACGCATATAAGTTATCTTTCCTGATTCGTATAAGCGCTGTGCCAACACCATTGTTTGTGCTACCGAAAAACTCAATTTACGTGCAGCTTCTTGTTGTAAAGTAGACGTTGTAAACGGCGCTGCAGGTGAACGCTTAGCCGGTTTGGTTTCTAAATTGCCTATAGAGAATGTTGCAGGCTTACATTTATCTAAAAATGCTTTTGCTTCTTCCTTGGTTGCGTAACGTTTATTTAATTCTGCTTTTAATATTGTATTACCAACTGTAAATTCTGCAACTACACGATATGCAGAAGAAGATTTAAAATTTTGTACTTCGCGTTCTCTGTCAACAATTAATCGAACCGCAACTGATTGTACGCGTCCGGCAGAAAGAGATGGTTTTATTTTTTTCCAAAGGACTGGTGATAATTCAAACCCAACCAAGCGATCTAATATACGACGTGCCTGTTGAGCATCAACCAAATGTTTATCAATTTTTCTTGGATTTTTTATGGCATCTAAAATTGCACCTTTTGTTATTTCGTGAAATACAATGCGCTTTATTTTGCTTTCCTTTAAATTTAGAGCTTCCGCTAAATGCCAGGAAATGGCTTCTCCTTCACGGTCCTCATCCGTTGCTAACCAAACTGTTTCTGCACCTTTTGAAAGTCGCAGTAACTCACTTATTACTTTTTCTTTTCCTTCAGATACTTCGTACTCGGGTTCAAAATTATTTTCCAGGTTAATCCCCATACCTTTCTTAACCAAGTCGCGCACATGTCCAAAGCTGGATTTTACGGTAAAATCTTTTCCCAAAAATCCTTCTATGGTTTTAGCTTTTGCGGGTGACTCAACTATTACGAGGTTCTTATTCATATGTAAATCATTTGTTTTTTAGTAGCCATATGGAATACGCCAGTTTGTTTGAAATTTTCATTCTAGTTTGTATTTTTTCAGCAAACATGGCTATTTCATACCTTATTTTTCAAATTTAGACTGCAAAAGAAACAATTTTTATCAAACCACGGAAATTGAATATTTAACCGACAGTTTTAGGCTGTTCATATTGCTTATTATCACTTTCGTTCCTATAGCTAAAGTCCTATTTAATAGGGGTTTATTTTTCAGCTTGTGCTTTTACCCTCTCAAAAATGAGCTTTAACCACTCTGTAAATTGCGCGGGATTTTGCCCAATTTGATTTTCAACTTCCTCCAAACTAAGGTATTTCCAGTCGCTTACTTCCTGAGGGTCGGGTAAAGGAATATTATCAGAAAATCCAAAAAACACATGGTCAAATTCGTTTTCACTCAAATTATTTTCGAATTTAATTGAGTAGGTAAAATTAAAAGCCGACTTCAATTCACATTTAATTCCCATCTCTTCATATAATCGACGTTTTGCTGCATCCAATGTTTTTTCATTTGGCCTAGGGTGCGAGCAGCAAGTGTTAGTCCATAAATTGGCAGAATGATATTTATCAATCGCTCGTTTTTGCAGCAATATTTCATTTTTTGAATTAAAAATAAAAACTGAAATAGCGCGATGTAATTTTCCTTCGCGATGAGCTTGTAATTTTTCCATAGTGCCAAGCTGCTTATCCTGCTCATCAACCAGCACTACGTATTCAGGGAGGGGTGTGTTCAATTAATTTAAACTTGGTTCTTGTGGTATATCTGCAAACACTTTGTAATTAGCGCCAAGTCGGGCTAATTGCTCCGGCCACATATCATCAGGGTGTTTATCTAAAATTTCTGAAGTATAAGAATCGAGTGATGCCCAGGCTTTTTCCTTTAATTCCTCATCCAATTGCCCTTCCCCCCATCCTGAATACCCAATAAAAAAACGGATTTGAGAAGGATTTAATCTGCGATTTTTTAATAATTCTATTACTTCGGTGAAATTACCGCTCCAATAATAGTTTTGCTGAATGTGTATACTATCTGAAATTTCTTTTCCGGCGGTATGGATATAAAATAATTGGTTTTGTGCCACCGGTCCACCATAGTAAACCGGAATTTTTAAATCGTCCATTCCCGGTAAAACATCTTTTAAAGTAAGATGCATAGGCTTATTTAAAATAAAGCCCAAAGAGCCGTTTTCATTGTGTTCAGCGAGCAAAATGACGGTACGCTTAAAACCCCCATCATTTAAAAGGGGCTTGGCAATTAGTATTTGTCCTTGTGAAACCATCCTAAAACAATTTTTTAAACCCGGTTATATACCGAGCGAAATTTACTGCTTGTATTTGACGAAAATTCATCTCGCCTCTGTATAAAATGCTCATATATGGTCGTATATTTGCTGTTACAAAATTACTATAATATGCATTCGCTCAATGAATATACGAAAAATTTACGGCGTGACTTCCAAAAAACATCTTTTGATGAAAAAGATGCTGACAATAACCCGTTTAAACAATTTGAAAACTGGTTTGCTGAGGCCGTAAAAAGCGAGGCAACGGAGCCTAACGGAATGGTTCTTTCTACTGTTACAAAAAAAGGAAGGCCTTCCTCAAGAATTGTTTTATTACGAGGACTGGATAATCATGGCTTTAATTTTTTTACAAATTATAATAGCCGCAAAGGAAAAGAATTAAAAGAAAACCCATACGCCTGTCTTTTATTTTTTTGGCCAGAGTTAGAAAGGCAAATTCGTATTGAGGGAAAAATAGAGATTGCTCCTAAAGAAATTTCTGATGAATATTTTGCTTTACGTCCTCGTCAGTCGAGAATCGGGGCTTGTGCCTCACCACAAAGCAAGGTGCTTAAGAGCAGAGCAGAGCTTGAAAAATTAGTTGATTCTATTAATGCTAAATACAGCGAAAATGTTCCACGTCCGAAAAATTGGGGCGGGTATACTTTAAAAGCTAATTATTATGAGTTTTGGCAGGGCAGACAAAGCAGATTGCATGATAGAATTTCTTACACACTGAAAAATAAGAAATGGCTTAAGCAGAGATTGGCTCCATAATATGCCCCGTTCGCTTTTGCAAACGTCCCCTTCAAAGGGGAAATTAGCTCAAATCTTTAGGAGTATTTTCAGTTGAGTTTTTCTCACGCTGCTTTTTATAAATAAATACAGCGAGAAAAATTATTGCTGCCAATACAACCAACCAAAGCATTCCCCACACTAAACCACCTGCGCTTTTTAAAACCACAGTGAAAACAATTGCAAATAAAAGCAGCGTGGCTATTTCATTGAACAAACGAAGTTTTATTGAAGTGCCGGTGTGACAATTTTTTTGCATGTTACTGTAAATTTGCTGGCACCGCAAATGATATAAAAACAAAACCCCTACAAAAACCAATTTTAATAACATCCATGGTTTGTCGAAATAGGCATCGAGATTTAAAAAGTACATCCAAAAGCCAAATACCATTGTCAAAATGGCTGAGGGCCAGGTAATACCATACCACAAACGCTTTTGCATAAGTTGGTATTGCGGGACTAAAATATTTTTCTCGGTCTCGCTTTTTTGGTTTGCCTCAATTTGATAAATAAACAAACGCACAATGTAAAATAAGCCCGCAAACCAGCATACAACAAATATGATGTGTAGAGCTTTTATGTAATCGAAATATTCCATTTTTTATTTATTCAGTTGTTAATAAAGAACTAATTGGTGTGCAGATTCCATTCTCGCAAGTAAAGCATTGCAATTTATCTTTAAATACTGCAGGTTTATAAATTGATTTGCCCAATAACATGCGAAGACATTCTTGTACTCCCTCTATAATACTTGGGTGCGGATGTATCATGTCAGCCAATTCACGTATGCCGTGATTTGTGTGTACTAAATAAGCAACCGCCTGAATGGCGCTACTGGCGTGCTCCCCAACGGCACGCATGCCCAAAATTTGCATTTCGTCATCGTTTGTCACCAGTATTTTAAAAAATCCTTTTGTCTTACGCATGGCAATAGCTCGCGCATTTGTACTATAATCAAGTTTGACAATTTTAGCAGGAATATTTTTTTCTCTTACCTCCTGCTCACTCATACCAACAGCGGCTACTTCAGGATTTAAAAACATAATAGAAGAAATATTTTTGTAAGAAATTGGTTTTACTGCAGGGCCAAACATGCGTACTACGGCATGACGTGCTTCACGTTCTCCAACACTCACCAAGGCAATTCCTCCGGTGACATCCCCGGCTACAAAAATATTAGGAACATTTGTTTGTGTATCAGTATGAAAAATAAATCCACGCTCGGTAAGTTTCACTCCGGCATTTTCTAAACCAATATTTTCAATGTTGGGTACTCGACCAACTGCTATCAAAGCTTTGTCAACAGTAATTACTTCGTGTTTTCCGTCTTTGTATAAAAGTTCGTATTCTACTTTTCCGTTTTTAATTTCCATTCGCTCTAATTGAGAATTATGGTGTACTACAACCCCATTTAGCTCCAGATTTTGAGTAACAGTTGTGGAAACATCTTCGTCTTCCATTGGAAGAATTCGATTTGCTTTATCTATAATATTTACTTGTGTCTCACCGAAATTGGAAAAAATAGTAGCAAACTCGCAGCCAATAACGCCTGCGCCAAGTATTACCATGCTTTTTGGGAAGTGATCTATACTCTTTACCCCATCACTGGTTAAAATAATTTTTTCGTCGATAGGAATGTGAGGCAATATTCTTGGTCGACTTCCTGTAGCAATTAAAATATCTTTTGCTTTAACAATTTTCTTTTCGCCATTATGTTTTGTTATTTCAATGTGATTTTTATCTATAATTTTCCCGTCACCTCTTTCTTGGTGAAAATATTTTGACCCTAAAGCCGCTTCCAGCAACCGTAAATGGGTTGTCATTTGCGTTTTGCGTTCAAAGATTGCATCACGCGCAACTTTATCTGCATCAGAAAATTGTACATGATAAGTAGGAATTGCTTCCCTTATAGTAGCTACTTTCATTGAGTATTCCCACAAAGTTTTGGAACTTAAAACTCCATCATAAACTCCTGCGCCACCAATTTTGTTTTTTTCAATGAGTAATACTTTCTTTTTGAAATCGACCGCACGCATAGCGCCGGCATAACCTGCCGGACCACCACCAATAACGACTAAATCAAAAGTATCCATGTTATGCTTTGACCTCACCCTACCCTCTCCAAAGGAGAGAGAAATACAAGTTAAATCTTGCTATTATTTCAAATTTTCAAGTTCCTTCCAAACAAAATCAGCGACAGAAGAAATATATTTATCAGAGAAATCGAATTTAATTCCGCCTGCATTATACACTTCGGGAATAGAAACTGTATAGCCTAGAGAAAGTGCGTCCTTGTATTGTTGAAGCGCTTTAACAGGTTCTTGCATGTAGTTTTTCCAAACTGCCAATGCGCCTAATTGCGCAAACCCGTACTCTATATAATAAAGTGGGACTTCAAAAATATGCAATTGTGCGTGCCACATCCGTTTTATGTTTTCTTCTAATCCGTTGTAATCAATTACTCCGCTTTCGTATTCATGGTAAGTCTCCACCCATGTTTTATATCTTTCGGGAGTTGTTTGGGTATGATTTACATATAATTTTTGTTGAAAATCATCCACACATGCAATCCAGCAAAGTGTTTTAATTATTTTTTCGAGTTGTTCCTTTTTTGCACGACAAAAATCATTTTTATCCGGATAAAAAATATCCCAATGTTTCATCGAAATTAATTCCATACTCATTGATGCAAGTTCAGCGACCTCAGAAGGCACGCTTTTAAATTCATTTATTTTATAATCTTTTGTAAGAAATGCGTGCACTGCATGTCCCCCTTCGTGCATAAGTGTAACCACATCCCGCTGTAAGCCCACAGAATTCATAAATATAAACGGAACGCCGCTTTCATATAACGGGTAATTATATCCACCCGGTGCTTTTCCTTTTCGCGATTCCAAATCTAAGTGCCTCATTTTTTCCATTGTAGAAAGACACTCGCCAAAATATTTATCTGTTGAGTTAAAACAGTCAATTGACTTTTTTAATAACTCATCTGCAGATGAAAAGGGGTGTAATGGTTTTTCGCTATTGGTGTCTACTTCTGTATCCCAGGGCTTATAACTATCATTACCTAGTTTCTTCTTGCGTTGTTCGTCAATAGCTTTACTAAGCGGGACAAAATATTTTTTTACGCTTGCATGAAAATTACTGCAATCGTTAACGTTATAATCAAAGCGTCCAAGTTCTTTAAATTTATAATCGCGGTAATTTTTAAACCCTGCGTTAACAGCTATTTTATGACGAAGTTGCAATAATTCATCAAATAATTTATTCAAAGAATTCTCGTCTTGTTTTTTTCTTGCCTGAATTATTTGATAAACCTCTTCCCGGATTTTACGATCGGGGTTTTTAAAATACAAAGCGGCTTGCTGTAACGTTATTTCTTTCCCTTCGTAATTTATTGTCTGCTTACCGGTAATTGCTGCATATTGCTGTGATTTAGTAGAAAGCTGGCTTTGAAGTTCAACATTTTCCTCCCGAAATAACTCAATGCTGTTTTTTACAGAGCGCAAATAAGTAAAATATTTTTTTTGATCAAGACTACTTACAATCGGAGAGTTAATTAATTTTTTATTGAGCTTGTCGGAAAGCGGAGCAATTTTTGGCTCAATTTCAGTAACAAAATACTCGTAGCTTTTAATCAGGTCTGCATTTTCGGTATCGCAACTCATCTTAATATAGCGCCATGCATAATTTTCACTTGCCGCTGCATCGAGCTCATTTACATCCAGCATCCAGTTCTCTAATTCATTTGCCGAAGAAATTTTTCTTTCAAGCAATTCAGTATAAATGGGCTCAAGGTCTTTCCAGCTGATAATATCAAAATTCTTTGGAAGATAGTTTCTTGTAATTTGTTCAGTTACGTTCATGGTGTAAAAATAAAAAAATCCCTCCGTTTTGGCGAAGGGATTTATTTTTAATTATCATTTATTAAGCTACTCCTGTTTTACGCACTCCGGAGGTTTTCTTAGCTCCCTTGGTATCCGCTTTTACTTTCATATTAGTAGCTGTAAATTTCTTTGCCTGTTCGGTATGTGTAAGTTTTACTTTATCATCTGTTTTATCGCCTTCTTCCTTTAATTTTAAATTCCCTGTATCAAGTAAAGTATTATACCAATTAAACAGTTTGCGCATGTTGGAAGAATAGACGCGTTCTTTATCGTAGTCAGGTAAAATGCTTTCAAAATACGCTGATATTAATTTATCGTCGGCTTTGTGATCAATACACTTTGCGCCTTTCTCTTTTTCAAAAATTGTCTTTAGTATTTCGCTAACAGCCTTGTTCTCGCCTGTAGTAAACATACTTATTTCTTCGAGTGCACTAATTTGCTGATGTGCATGAACAGGAATTCGTTTTTTATCTGTCAACGATTCTGCAATTACACCATTCTTCATTTGCCCTACAACTTTGTAGAGACCCGGCATTCCGCCAATTGAAATTATTCCACTTAAATCCATAGCTCTTATTTTGTTATACAAAGGTACAAATTTTACCAATAAGGCGTGGCCTTAGGTCCGGTGGTATTACCCACAGCATTTCCGTAGGAAGGATTCCAGTTATAACGCAGGCATATTTCTACTCCTCCTTTGGTTTTGCTTACAGGGGTAAGTCCTGATAAATTAAGATCGTAACTAACACCTAATGCATATTTATCGTACTCAAATAATAATTGAGGGATAAAAGCATCACGCAAACGATAAAACGCTCCAATAGAAATTGCAACGGGTTTTATGGTTGCTGAATGTACAGAAGCATCAGATAATATATACCTGAACATTACCCCGGCATTTACTTCAACTTGCGGGCCTTGCATCATTACTATATAACTTGGAATAACACTGGCTTTAATTGATGGCACTGCAATAACAAAGTTTGCATGAGATACGAAGCGCATTTTTAAGTTTTCGCCGGTGTTGCCGTAAAAAGAATAGAAAGGAAGGTTTACGTGGTAAGCTGCCAAACCAATATCAAAACGATGCCCATCAGAAGCACTGATGTAACGCTCACTTTTTGCATAATGCCAATTAAATCCTGCACCAAAATCTGCATAAATAAACCTGTTTTGCGGAATAGCTTCGCCTTGCAAACTTTCCTCATACCTATACCCGTTATATTGGCTATCCCAGGTAAGTTTAGAAGCATTCATAGTTCGTTGATCAAATGCGCCCATTAGTCCGCCCGAAAGTTTACTGAATTTGCCTGCTTTAATAACTACACCTAACAAACCTCCAACATGAAGTGCTGTAAATTTCGAATCTCCTGCAATATCATTGTAAGCAACAAGCCCTGTTGTCCAGTACGATTTTTTATTTAATTTTTTGTGCTTAATAGCAACCTCTGCACTTGCACCATACGATTTGTAAGGTATTGCAACGCTTTTCCACTGACTCTTGTAATTTAACACAACCCGTGCATCGTAAGAAACGCCACTAAGAGCAGGATTAATGTGAATTGGTGTTTCGTTATATTGAGAAAAATGAGGGTCCTGTGCAAACATTTTGCCTGAAGCAATTGTAAGCAAAAAAATAGCAAAAAGTAAAAATCTCTTCTTCATAGCTTTCGTTTTTTACCGTACCAATGTAATAGTTCCTTTTTGTTTTACTTGTTTTCCTTCACCACCACCCGTTATCGTTTGGAAACCTTCAAGTGTAAATACAAAAACTCCCGCATTAAGTGCCTGCCCTCTGTATGCCCCATCCCAACCTTCGAGCAAATTAGATGTTTCGAAAACTTTTTCTCCCCATCTGTCAAAGACTCTAAAAAGAAAATTGGTTAAACAGTTGCTTCTTACATAAAGTATATCATTCATTAAATCGCCATTTGGTGAAAATGCTGTTGGAATGAATGGGTCGTAACATTTTATTTCAACAAACACGGTCATAGAATCGATGCTTGTACAACCGTTTACATCTGTTACTGTTAAAAAGTATTGCGTTGTTTGCGATGGGTTTGCCTGTGGTTTAGGACAATTATTACAGGTTAAAGAATCGGGTGGAGTCCAAACATAAGAAACAATTGCAAAGTTTCCGGTACTATTTGCTCCGTTAAGTTGTGCATAATTTCCCAAATCAATAGTTGGGTTAATACCTGCGTTAGCTAATGGGCCCTGATCAACTTTTATCTGACCGGTTGCAGTAGAATATGGTCCTCCGGGACTATGTGATACATTATCGAATACCGGATAAACGCCACCAAAATTTATTGAACTGTTGACTCGATAACAAACTTTTATTTGAGGAATAGCATTTGAATCTGCTGCTACAAACCAAACTGTATCTCGGGTAGGGCTTATTGTACAACCAACGCAAGGGTTATAAACTGTGCCTCCCGGAAAAACCCACATATAAAATAGTGGTTTTACGGTATAGTTTTGTGTGAGATCAGTATACCAAACACATTTGTTAACACAAATTGTATCGGCCGTTGTTGAGTAGGTTGGCACAATAGGATAACAGGCATTTACAGCAACCGTAACGGTAGCTGTTTTATTTTTAACACATGTTCCTCTTACAGTTAGTGTATAAATTGTTAATCCGCTTGGAGACACAACAAATGTATCCCCCGTTACTGATAAAACTCCCGGACCGCCGCTCCAATAATATTGGTAGGTACTGTTTAATGCGGACCACTGCGGAAGACCAATCAACGTATCTTTCATTCCACTGCAAATAATATAATATTGCGCAAGAATTTCGGCATTGGTGGTATCGCCAATTAATACTTTAACAGAATCTTTTTGCCCTACGCATCCGAGCTGTGTTGAAACCGGTGTACAATAATAAGTTGTAGGGGAAAGCGGGTTTACAAAAACAGGATTACCTAACCCAGAGTTTGGTGTCATGTTCCAGTTTGGAGTCCATATAAATGTTACCCCGCTTGTAGGAATACAGTTAACATAAAGCGAATCGCCCATTTTATTGCAGTTTTCAACTGTATCAGAAACAACGCTTATAGTAGGAGTTGGCACCACAACCAGAGACATAGTATATGTTTGAAAAGGCGGACAACCCTTAACAGTAAAAGTAACTTGATAATTAAAGGTTGTATCAACAACGCCGTAATAATATGGGCTTGCAGAAGAAAAATAAGCGTTAGGTCCCCCATTAGTTCCTAACCCCCCTGTGGCAGGAGCTGTCCATGTATAGGTAGTTGCATTATTACCTGTACCTGTTGGTATTCCATTAACAAATAATGTTGCACTACCCCCAGAACAAATTGAATCATTGGCATTTATAGCAAATGTTGGTACCGGTACAGGATTAACCGTTACGGTAATCGCTACTGGTAATGATACGCAACTACCTATAGTACCCGTTACAGAATAGGTATAAACACCAACCAAAGGCGGATTTACGCTTGCACTATCACCGGTGCCATAAGGAGTTAAATTTGTAAGAGGTGTCCAGGTATAAGTTGTTGCACCGTAAGCATAAAGTGTGGTTCCGGTGCCCCCCTGACAAATAGTTGGGGCGGGAGTAGTCGGCCCTGTTGTTACAGTT
>CAZZEI010000012.1:0-36239 GCA_964653165.1 uncultured Flavobacteriaceae bacterium
GGCTTGGCCTATTTTTTCAGTCTGCTAATGGCGGGTGCATTAATGCCGTTAACGATTCATCAAATGCATTTGTTTTCTCTCTTTGCCGCAGATGCTGATGCAATGACGCCGGGCTCTGAAACAAATAATATTTTTGTGGGCCTGATGGAAAAATACGGAACTAACTTCAGAACATTTAAACACGGAGCTTTCCACGGAACGTTAGCCGCTATTTTTATTGCCTTACCAATTATTGGAACAAACGCTATATTTGAAAGGAAAGGATTTAAATACATTGCTATTAATGTCGGCTATTGGATGTTAACAATGGCGTTAATGGGCGGAACCATTTGCGCTTTCCTTTAATTGTAAGTTGTATTGCAGCATTTTTCAATGACAAGAATTTTTCTTCTTTCTCTTTTATTACTTCTTTCTGTAGAAGCTTTTTCTCAGGGCGAAATTGGTATTGATATCGGTCAGCCAATTAACCCATCAACCGGCGCAATAAATCAAGGAACAGATACGGCAATTGTCGGCGCAACATGTACGCCGTGGGTACGCGTAAACTTTATTCTTGGCCCCTGGTCGTCACCAACCGATGTTACATTACATAGCGGAAAACCTGGCAACAGGCATATGATGTAATTATAAATGGTTTTATTGCAAAAGGAATTAAAGTTTATGCGCTGATTGGAGCGGAGGCATATACTTATCCAAAAGATACCTTGGAACAATATCCGGGCCCGGACTCTGCCTCATCAGTATCGTAGATACAAAACTACACTGCAAATTTTGTTACAATAGTTGACGTGTTTAAAGATCGTGTGCGCGTTTTCGAATCTTTTAACGAGCCCAATAACTGGACAAATAGTAGTACCGCTATTGTTCTCCCGCATGGTTTGCCTTGTTGCTTCAAGAAGTTTATTTAAATGTAAAATATTTTAATACACATAATCTTGATCCTGCCTGGCAAGTTACTCTGGTAAGCGGAGCTCTTTTTACGTTTGATTTAAATACCGGCGGACAATATATTAACGACACCTATTGGTACGGAAAAAATATTTTTGCCTGGGACCGGGCTCATCAAAACGCCGGCGCTTATCCCTTGGATGGTTTTGGTCAGCACACCTATGTAGAGCAAGGAAGCTCGGTTGTTTCAACCGTTACCGCCGCAATAAATACAAACCTGAATGATTTCTGGAATAACATTTATGTATATGAAGACGACCCAAATAAACAAATTTGGATTTCAGAATTTGGATGGGAATCGGGCGTATACGGTGAGTCTTTTCAAGCTACAAATTTATCTACAGGTTTTAATGTGTTGCAGACCGATGCGCGCGTAAAACTTTCTTTGTGGTTTACTTTATCTGATTTTCCGGGAGGAGACTGGGGGCTATACTATTTTGGAAATTATTTGTCTTCTGACCAAAAGCTTGCTTACGCGGCTTTTAAAAACCAAAACAGTTGTCCTGTTGGCACAACGGGATTTGAATCAAATGCTCTTTCACAAAATCTTTCTCTTGTGCGCGACAACGAAAATTATTTTCTGTTTTGCGAATTAGAAAACGAAGTTGATCTTAGTTTTACAATTTGTTCTGTTGCCGGACAAGAAATTAAAAAGGAAAGATTTGTTTTACATGAAGGCAAAAACAAAATCGCAATTGATATTCGGGATTTATCTCCCGGGCTTTATTTATTAAACACAAAATTCTGCGGTATAAATAAAATCTTTAAGTTACTGGTTTATTAAACCATGTTGAGCCTTTGCAACAACTCGTCTTTATAAGACCCTCCAATAGGAATTGGTTTTTTATCTTTCTCTAAAATGAGGTTATGATTTTCAATAGCCACTATTTTATCTACCCGCGCTATGAACGATCGGTGCACGCGAAGAAATTCATTAGGCGCTAATTTCTTTTCTATGCCTTTCATTGTCGAGTGAACGGTGTACCTGGTAAGCTCGGTATTTATTACAACATAGTCCTTTAGCGCTTCAATAAAATAAACATCTTTCATATTAATTTTTACAAGGCGACTATTTGTTTTTACAAATAACACGGCTTTGCTTCCCTCTTTGTTTTCAACGAGCGAATAAAGGAAGTCTCTCTCCTTTTTAAGTTCGCTGTGTTTTTTGTGACGGTGAATTGCCATTTCGATTGAAATATGAAGGTCTTTTTCTTTAAAGGGTTTTAAAATATACCCATATGGTTCTGTAATTTTTGCTTTTGCCAATGTGTTCTCGTCAGCATATGCTGTAAGAAAAATAACAGGAATGTTCATTTCCCTAATTTGTTCTGCGGCATCAATGCCGGTCTGTGGGCCCTTAAGCATTATGTCCATTAACACAACGTCAGGCCTGTGTTCCCTAACAATATCAACTGCCCCTAAGGCGTTATTACAAGAGCCAACAATATTGTAGCCTATTTTCTTTAAGCTATTCTGTATGTCTTTAGAAACGATGCTTTCGTCTTCTACCACTACTATGTTTATCCCCGCCATGATTAAAAAATTATTTCAAATATAGTGCCTTTATTTCGCTTCATCCTAATATTTCCACTTATTTGTTCTACTAGGGTCGATACCAGCTGAAGGCCCAGTGTTTCGGTGTTTTTATAATCAATGTGCTTGGGCATCCCCACGCCATTGTCTGAAATCACCATTTTTATTTTTTCTCCGTCCTTTTTCAATTGCACAAAAACGGCCCCCTCGCCTCCCTCGCTAAAGGCATATTTTAGAGCATTTGAGACAAGCTCATTAACTATGAGTCCGCAAGGAATTGAGGTGTCTAAACTAAGATGAATTTCGTCCACATCAAAATTTGCTCGTATTTTTTGTCGATCGGTTTCAAACGAATAAAATAGATTTTTTACCAGAGTTACTATGTATTCGCTAAAATTGATTTGAGAAAAATCTTTGTTCTGGTAAAGCGACTCGTGAATAAACGCCATTGTTTTTATCCGGTTCTGACATTCTTTTAAAATATTTATTGTCCCTTTATCTTTAAGATATGCTGTTTGAAGGTTGAGTATGCTTGATATTACCTGAAGGTTATTTTTTACCCTATGATGAACCTCTTTTAAAAGAACGTCCTTTTCCTTTAATGATTTTAAAATCTCTTCTTCGTTTCTTTTTTGCTCCGTTATATCTCTTGAGAAAACCGCAACGCCGGTTATTTTTCCTGCTTTTTTTATTGGATTATAATGCGCCTCATAAATCCTTTCTTGTCCCGACACCAAAAATATTTCTGTGGCAACAATACGCTCGCCGTTTAAAGCCCTGTCGTATGCGTTTTTAAGCTCGGCGTGCAGGTTTGCTGGAATTACATCGAAAAGATTGGTTCCGCGCTTTAAGTCCTTACCCGTTCTTTCTTTTACACTCTTTTTTATTACCTGATTAAATTCGATCAGCGCGTAGTTCCTGTCCATCGAAAAAATAATGTCTACTGTTGTATTAATAATTGCCGACAGCTGAGATTGTTTGTTTAAAATTTCTTCTTCCGCTTTTTTCTGTTCGCTTATATCATAACCAAGACATGACGCTTCAATAACTTCGTTCTTTTCGTTGTATATTGGGTGTAAAAATATATACCGATGTGTTCTTTTTCCCGAGACAGAAGTTCTTTCGGTATAAAATTCTACGCTCTTCCCTTTAAAAACCTCTTCGTATTTTCCGTCCCAAAACCTGCGGTACTCTTCCGTGTCTGCTTTCTTTTCATATTTTCCCGGCGTGGAATTCAACTTCGGATAAATTCCATACAGCTCATAAATAACATCTGCATAGTTTTTATTAAATGATGTGAGAGAAATTTTTTTGTTAACCGTCCACATAAGCTGCGACCCGCTTTCAAAAATGGCCCTTAGGTGTGCCGATTGCTCTGCGGTTTGCTTTTCGGCATTTCTTCGCGCCGTTGTGTCTTGTGCAATAGCGGCTATTTCATTAATCTTTCCGTTTATTACAATCGGATGAAAGTGCATCTCTCTGTGATAGGTTTTCCCGTCGATAGCCCCGTGTTGAAGTTCAATTTTTTTATACTTTCCATTAAACGCTTCTTTGTGTGCTTTTCGTAATTCGCTATAGCTTTCCTCTGAAAAAGCCCACTTAAATTGAGTGGTTTTTATTCCCGGAGCCAGGGTTGTTCCACATAGTTTCTTCATTGCGGCCGCATATTGCTTATTATAAGAAATGATTTCGCCCGCCCTATTTATTGTCCATATTAAATGCGAAGAACTTTCGAAAATCGCTTTTAGTTTTTGTTCCGATTGTATTCTTAAATTTATTTCCTTCTGTAAATCCCTGTTTATTTGTTCTGCGATCTTCGTTCTTACTCTTTCTTCTTCCAGTTTTTTCTGAAGTGTTACGTCTTGTATTATTATTTGAACTGCTTTAATGGAGTTGAAAATTATCGGCATTCCCTTAACACGAATATCTTTGTGTGTTCCTTTTGCCCCAATGGCTCTATAATCTGTAAAAGGCATTTCCTTCCCTAACATAACCTTGCTAATTCGGGCATACGCAAGGGGCCTGTCTTCGGGAATAATTAGATTTAACAACGATATTTTTCCCAGATGCGCGTTCGGGTTAATTTCTGCTATTTCATACGCCGCCCTATTACCAAATAAAACTTTTCCGTCAACATGAATAAATATTCCGCTTGGAAAAGCGTCAACTAAATTGTGGTAATTAAGCCACTTTTGGTTTAGTTCAGCTTTTGCCGCTACACGAATAGAAATATCGTTAATGAAACCCTCAACATAAATTAATTTGTTTTTTTTATCATAAACCCCGGAGCCCTTTTCCCATATCCACTTTACCTCTCCTGATTTATCTATTATTCGATATTCTATTTCGAAAGCCTTTTTTTTACGTAACGCCGTTTTTATTTCCTTTCGTCCAATATTTCTGTCTTCGGGGTGAATAATAGACGCAAAGCTCCGTTTCTTATTATCTAAAAAATCTTCCGGTTTATACCCGGTTAACACAATGCTTCCCGAGGACATAAATTTCATTGTCCAGTTTTTATCGTTCAAACAACGATACGCTATACCCGGTAGGTTTGATAGTAAATTTTGAAGCTGTATTTTGCTTTCGTCCGGGTTGATTGCTGCCGTTGTATTATTTTTTCTTTTCTTCTCCCTCATCAGGTTTCTTTTCGGTCGGTTTTGGCAGTTTGTTTTTCTTTGTGTCTTCAAACACCTTTAAGTTCTCTTCGTAAACCGGAGCTATTTTTTGTCCATCCCACCTGGTCTCCAAACCATTTTCATACGCAATTGTTAAAATTAAAAATCCGTCCTCTTCAAAATACCGCCAGTCGCCATTTTTCTGTCCGGCCGTATATTTTCCATTTGCCTGCACTTTTCCGTTATCATAAAAATAAACATGTTTTCCTTCTGGATCGCCATTCAAAAACCCGCCTTCCCAGCGTAATTTATTTTCATGTATATAATAAGCTCGCCAAATACTATCCGGCATTCCGTTATGATAAACCCCATATTCTTTATAGTTACCAATTTCATAATACCAGTCGCCCTCTTTTTGATCGTCTAAATATTCTCCTTTTGTAATAAGTTTTCCGTCGTCGGTAAACTCTTCTAATAGCCCCTCTCGCTTATCGTTCTGATAGTTTTCCTTTCTCAAAATTTTTCCGTTATCATAATATAAAATCCATTCGCCTTGTGCTCTTCCTTTTTTATCGTATTTACCTTTTTGTTCTGTTTTTCCGTTCGGATAAAAGAACTCCCACTTACCAATTCTTTTATCATCAATATAAGGTCCTTTTGAACGAAACTCCCCGGTAATATTATATTCTATCCATTCCTTTTGTCGTCGGCGCAATGAATCAACCGGTCCGCGCTCAATTAAATATCCTTCTTGATAATTATACGCAGAGTCTGCCACCGAAATATTTACGCACCTGTATTGATTGGTGTATGTTTCGTTGCTATCTAAGTAGACTCTGACCGAATCACAGCGCCTTGATAAATGAAATTTATAATGCGTGCCTATTGGCATGCCGTTTAAATAAAGTCCCTCATAGCGAACATTTCCGTCCTCAAAATAGGCTTTAAAAATATCGGGCTTTGCAAGTTCGGGCGCGTTTTTTACTTCTTTACCAAAAACAAATTTTTTCATTTCGCTTAAGTCGCCCTTCTTATCAAAATCCTTTACATAACCATCAATTGTTCCGTCTATAAAACGCGTTTCCTTTTTAATTGTTCCCTCCGGATAAAATTCCTTCCACATCCCTTGCTTATTTCCTTTCTCGTCTGTTTGATTAACCTTCTCCTGCTTTTCAATATATCCCATTTTGTATTTTATAATAGCAGTAATTACAGAGTCTTCGCTATATATATATGAAACCCCATCGGCCTTACCGTTTTTAAAAGGAATCGTTTGTTTTGTTTTACCCGATAAATAAAAATTATTTGAGGTGCCCTGTTTTATATCCTTTACGTAATTTTCTTTCGAAATTACTGCGCCTGATGTATCATACGTTGAACTATATCCATTTTTCTTTCCCTCTATATAGCTAATTGACTTGGTAATTTTTCCCTGCTCGTTATAAAACTTCCAAATACTATCAAGTTGAAAATTTTTACGATTCCCTTCATTTTTTACAAGCCCCGACTGAGAATAGCTTTTCCAATAACCATCCGGCTTACCCTTAACCATATTTCCTTCTGATGATTTATTTCCGTTATCGTAATAAAATATATTATGTCCGTTTGGATTAACTGGCGCGGTTTGCGCTTTCATATTTACGAATGCATACGTAAATAAAAAAATTAGTATTCCAACTTTACGCATAATTTTACAAGCCAAATTTAGCTGATAATTCGAGCATGCGCAAGATAGGCTTTTTTGCGCTTTCTAAGAGTGATGCGGATAAGTTTAATGCGGGTTGTTCATATTTTAAAGTAAGGTATATTTTTTCGAGGGTATTAAGTTTCATGTGTGGGCAATCATTACAAGCGCAGCTGTTATTTGGTGGGGCAGGAATAAATATTTTTGTTGGCGATTGTTTTATCATTTGATGTAAAATTCCCGTCTCTGTTGCAACGATAAATTCTTTACACTCCGCTTTTTTTGTATAATTTAATAAAGCTGTTGTACTTCCTATAAAATCAGATTTTTCTAGGATTACTTCTTCACATTCGGGATGAGAAATTAATTGTGCGTTTGGATTTTGCGATTTTAATTTTACTATCTTTTCTAAAGAAAATATTTCATGAACCATACAAGCTCCATTCCATAACAGCATTTTTCTTCCACTAATTTTATTTATATAAGCACCTAAATTTTTATCCGGTGCAAAAATTATTTGTTGTTCCTTCTCTAAACTATTTACAATTTGAACAGCATTACTTGATGTACAAATTATATCTGATAAAGCTTTAATTTCTGCACTGCAATTTATATATGAAATTACAATGTGATTTGGATGTTGATTTTTGAATGTTGAAAATTTTTCTGGTGGACATGAATCTGCTAGCGAACAACCGGCATTTAAATCGGGAATTAAAACTTTTTTTTCCGGATTAAGAATTTTTGCGGTCTCTGCCATAAAATGCACGCCGGCAAATAAAATAATATCTGCTTTTGTTTTTTGTGCCTGTTGAGCAAGACCCAAACTGTCTCCAATAAAATCGGCAATATCCTGAATATCGGCATCCTGGTAGTAGTGGGCGAGTATGACAGCATTTTTTTCACGTTTGAGTTTTTTTATCTCCGCAAACATATCGATTTTTATATCAATCGCTTCTTCAACATAACCTTTACTAATACTAATCATTTTTAAATTTTAAAAGATATATATGTTATATTATAGGTGTTAGTTTGGTTAATAAATTAATAGCCTTTTACTTTTTTATTAAGTTGTTAAATATAAATAAACAAGTTATTAAAGGTAAATAATTATCTATTTAATTGAACCTTAGTTATTAGTATATTTTATTAAATGATGTTAATTAATCTATTATCTGATAACTAATACAAATTTAAGCATTAAAAACAGTGTTGTAATTGTGTAAAGAATGTAGGATCTTAATTAAGATAAATAGGGTATTAACAAAAGCAAGGCTCCTATAAAAAGTAATTAAAAAATAAGAAATTATTTTCCGCAAGATATGAGCTGAATTTATCTTTTTCAACAGAAGCGAGACTAATAACTAAAGTTTTCAAGATAGGTAATAAACATCTTTTAATTGGCTTTTCAACAGGGTTTATTAACTTTGTCTCATAAATATTTAATATGGATTTATTTGAAAAGATAAAAAAGAATATGGGCGAGATTGGCCGTTATTCAAAAGAAAGTCACGGTTATTTTACATTTCCAAAATTAGAAGGCGACATTAGTCCACGAATGAATTTCAGGGGAAAGGAGCGCCTTAATTGGAGTTTGAATAATTATTTAGGATTAGCTAATCATCCGGAGGTTCGTAAAGCGGACGCAGAAGCCGGAATAAAATATGGTTTTGCCATGCCAATGGGAGCACGCATGATGAGCGGTAACAGTAATTTGCATGAGAAATTTGAAAGCGAATTAGCGGCGTTTGTGCACAAACAAGACTCTATTCTTGTAAACTTCGGTTATCAGGCAATGTCAAGCGCTATTGATTGTCTGGTTGACAGACACGACGTGATTGTTTATGACGCAGAATCTCATGCTTGTATTTTAGATGGTGTGCGCCTGCATATGGGAAAACGGTTTGTATATACGCACAATGATATGACGAGCTGCGAAAAACAATTACAGCGCGCAACAAAATTAGCCGAACAAACAAGGGGATCGATACTGGTTATTACCGAAGGAGTTTTTGGAATGAGCGGCAATCAGGGAAAATTAAAAGAAATTATCGAGTTAAAAAAGAAATACAATTTTCGATTATTTGTTGATGATGCACACGGTATCGGCACAATGGGAAAAACCGGTGCAGGAACAGGGGAGGAGCAAGGTTGTCAGGACGGAATTGATATTTACTTTGGAACATTTGCAAAAAGTTTTGCTATGATAGGAGGTTTTATAGCATCTAACGAAGAGGTTGTTACATATCTGCGTTATAATATGCGCTCACAGATTTTTGCTAAGTCGCTGCCACTACCATTAGTAGAAGGAGGGCTTAAGCGCCTGGAATTGATTCGTAATCATCCCGAATTAAAAGAAAAACTGTGGAAAATAACCAGAGCTTTGCAGAGTGGATTAAAAGCTGCGGGATTTAATATAGGAACCACAACAACACCCGTTACTCCCGTATATTTAAACGGGACGGTAGATGAAGCAACAAATCTCACGTTTGATTTACGCGAAAAATATAATATTTTTTGTTCCATTGTTGTTTATCCAGTAATTCCGAAGGGACAAATTATTTTACGTTTAATTCCTACAGCGGTACATACTTTAGCAGATGCAAAATATACAGTTGAAGCATTTTCGGCCGTTAAAAGCAAACTTACCAGCGGAGAATATGCAAAGGCGGGGTTTGCAAAAGTACAGGGGTAGGGCTATTGCGGGTAATTTATTTTCCTGCAATCAATATTAGGTCCGTAACTTTTGTTCCGTCCGCCATAACAGATTCTATTCTTTGCAAATCTAAAATCTTAAAATGATTTTCCTCGAGCGCAGCTTTTAAATAATCCGCCTGATGATAATGCAGAAATATTTCGTCGCCCGCGCTTCCTTTTTTAAAACCCGATTTACTATAATCATCTTCCATTGTACTTATATAAAGTACGCCTTTCGGGTTTAAGATTTTTAATGCGTTGGTAATTAGGTTTATGGCTTCTTCTTTAGTTAAATAGGGCAAACAAAAACCGCACACGATTGCGTCGTATCTTTTTTCACTCGCACCAAAATTTCTACAATCCATTAGTTGAAATTTTGCGCCCGGATTATTAATTTTAGCAAGCGCAAGCATGTTTGGCGACAAATCGGTTCCTAAAAGTTTAAAGTCGGAGCGCCTGTTTAATAGGTATTTTGTGATGTTGCCCGGACCACAAGCAAGCTCTAAAATTTCAGCGACTTTCTTTTCAATAGCATTGCAAAACAAATCTAAGGAATCGTGATACAAGCTCACGTCCATAAATTTTTCCTGATATGAGCTTGCGTGTTTATTGAACACGTCAACAGCAATTTTTGTTTTATCCATTTAAATTGACTCTTAATGCCCTTCTATTTATCTGCTTAAACATGAATTTTTAAAAGTAGGACAAATTTAAAAGAAAATGATATATTAGATATATGGAATATTCAAACTGTATTATTGCAATTCAAGGAAACCACTTACACAAAACCAAACAGTTATTTGAATGCTTCAAATATGTTGATCTTTACGATGAAAAGCAATTTAAACAATGGGAGGAGGCAAAAACATATCTCACAAATAATTTTGAGACCCATGAAGATAATGGGCAGGTAATTCGTGGTTTATGGTTTGAAAACGGGCGGACGATTATTTGCGACCCCGAAATGTCGGACACCATTAATGACGAACCCTTTGAATTACTTTCAGAAAAACTGAACGCACCAGTTTTAATTTTTTTATAAGCATAAGCGCTAATGCCTCAAATTATTTTGCAAAATACAGCCCGAAAAAACAACGGGGCTTTTCCACATTAGATGGAGAAATTAACGAAGATTTTGGTAACCCTTTAGTG
This sequence comes from uncultured Flavobacteriaceae bacterium, assembly GCA_964653165.1. Lineage (GTDB taxonomy): Bacteria > Bacteroidota > Bacteroidia > B-17B0 > Aurantibacillaceae > PALSA-968. Next base: position 10,633 of record CAZZEI010000012.1, read on the forward strand.
GAAGAGAAAGAATTAAAAATAACCGGACAAATCACCATTTCAGAAATAAGCGAAATTGCTAAACGATTTGGAATTGAGATGGACAGTAAATCAATTACCACAGAATTTACAGTAAAAAAACTGGGCTATAATAAGGAATTGAAAAGTGAGTTTGAACAAATAAAAAAAATGGCCGAAAGTTCAGATAGCGATATAGAAAGCAAAAAACCCTGGTGGAAACTTTGGTAGAAAAAAGAAAGCAGAAAACCAAGAATAAATGATTTTATTTCAACACGCCCAAATCAACACCGCAAGAAGAAAATTTTTCGAGCAACTCTTTAATTGTCTTTTGCATATCTGCCGGCATATTCTTTATTCTTGCCTGAGGATGGCCCGCGCCTGGAATTAAAAATAATTTCGATTTTACTTTGTCAGACAGGATTGCTCTGCAGGCCGACCACGTATCAATTCCCCCGTAAATATAAATAATGTTATTCCCCTTTTCTTTTATCCAAGTAGAAACTTTTATAAGCAACTCATCATTAAACGGCCTGTGTTTTGTAATTTCAGGAGCAAAAAATATCGCGGAGGGATTTTTGGTTTCGGTAATAAAATGAAGCCCCTTTTTAAACACGGTTGTTTTATATCCATAATATCCTGCTTCGGTAGCCGCCTGATAATAGTGTGGCTCATACATTTTAATTCCTCTGTTTGAATACAGCGACAAATCAGAAACAGTTAATAAATGTTCTAAATAAGTATTTACGTTTTTGTTGGTTGGAATTTGGGCGCAATTGTTTCCTCCTTGCCAAAAACCAAAAGAGTATTCAAGAACCGCATATTCAAAAGCTCTGCCCAAACTACCTATGTAATTATATTGCAAATGCCTTGCTAAAGAGTGCGATTTTAATGTATCAAGAACCTCATTTTCGTTTTGCAGCAAAAACATTTGAAAATCGAAAATACTTTTTCGGCATTCTACCGTACTAATAGTATCCAGAAAATTGTAAATTCTTTTATCTTCAAGACTATTATTTATTGGTGCGACATAGGGAATAGCCGCATCAACATCATCGGGATAAAAATACTTGTAATAAATTGCTGTCACGCCGCCCTTACTAACACCCGTGCTTAACCAATTATTTTTGTAAATGGTTTTAAAAAGTTGGTTGATATAATGTAAATCTGCCGAGGATTGCACGTAAGAAAGATATTCCCACCGTAAAGAGTCAGGTACTGAATGCCCAAAAAACGATGTTCAATGTTTAGATTGTTAGCCCGTAGTATTTGTTTGATTTCGTTGTCGGCAAAATTTAAGGAATAACCCTGAGTTTCCATTACGGTTGGCCTATCAAAACCCACATGTGTTAATATTACTGATTGAGAAAAATATCCCCTTTTGGGATTTTGATGATCTAGGGGCTGCCGTATTGCTAAGGTATATTGTAAATATCGATCGTTCTGTTTCGAAATTTTCGTAAAGGAAATATCCGGAAAATTAAGCAATAGTTTTTCTAATTTCTCCTGCTCATTTTGAGCACCCAGGGTTGTGATAAGAAATAGAAGAACAAACGAAATCAGGCACCTCATTCTACTACGGTATTGTATAATTTATCTGCGCAGAAGCGCTTGTTGTTCCCTGATTGTTTAATGTAAACGCTGTATTCGTTGCGCTCAACCAATCGCCACTACTTGAGATATTATTTCCGTCAGCATCATAAAGCGCATACACATAATAGGTTCCCGGGTGCATGTAGTTAAATGTATAACTATTATTCAAAGCATTTAATATTACATATCGTGAGCGGTATTTCAAGTTTGCAGAGATAAAAACAGGGCCGCTAAACAAAGGCTGCGTGGTAATAATTAGAAAAGTTTTTTTACTTGCGACCGGAGTATATCCGCCGGCATAGGTATAATTAACTATTGTTTGTCCCAAATAAGGTTGCGCTGTTTCCGGGTAAGGATCTCCTGCGCTCGAATAATAAATCGCTTCTGTCTGCGAAGCAAAAGTTGTAGAAAAATTTTTTGTCATTGTCATTTTAGGAAAACCAAAATTTGTTATAGTGGCTTGGCATGACGTTGAATCAGATAACTTAGCTGTCCAAGACATGTGCGGGGTAGTGTTTGGCAGGGAGTTGGTTTTATTTGTGTATGATTTTATGTACAAACTGTCGGCACTGAAAACAACTTCTGTGTAAGCGCGGCTTTTCCCTTTTTTAATTTCACAAAACCTGTAAAATGATTTTGTTGCTCCTTCCGAAACGCTGTCCGCCAAAAAGTACGCTACTCTTTTCATTGATGTAAAAGTTCCGCCGTTTCTAAAACAAACTTTATACTCATTGTCGTACGACGCAATGAAAAACGACATATGAATATCGTTCACCGTGTCTAATTCGTTTTTCGCAGAAATTTGGTTTTCAGAAACGGGACGAAAATCTACAATCCATTCGGGATAGTTGCCCAATCCGGTAGTGGAAGTTACCGGGCCATTCCAAATGCCGCGTACTTTTTGCAATAAATTGTATCCAAGAACAGTTGTAATAGGTGGGGGCGGCGTAGTTCCCGCTGTTGTGTTTCCTGAGCTGTATGTGTTACTGACTTTATCCTTACAACCGAAAGCAATTACTAAAATAAATAAGGGAAGAATAAAGTATTTTATCATTTTAATTTATTGATAAGCGAAAGTACAAAATTCCTCGCCACAAAAGAATTTAGTGAAACTTGGTGTTTTTGTGCCTTAGTGGCAACGGCCGCTAATTCTTATAGTTGTACTTATAGCTCTGCATTATTGCATCAAACATTAGATCAGCAAAAATGTAATAGCCTTTCACACTAAAATGTACTTTGTCTCTTCTGGCCAATTTCGCTTTATACCATTTTAAAATGCTTTTATATCCTCCCATTATGCCGTACATATCCCACATTGCCGCGCTGTTTTCCTGGGTTAGCTTCTGAATGCAATACTCTACCGTATTGCTTTTTTTGTTGGGACCTTTTCTTCTGACATAATTATCGGTTATGGTTGTAAATAAAATTGCACAGTGCGGAGAGGCAGCGTGAATCCAGGAAATTATGGTGTCGTAGTGAGCAATGAAGTCGTCGCCAGAAAAATTTTTATCCTGTACATCATTAACGCCCAAAGAAAGAATTACTAAATCGGGACGAATAGTTTTTAGTTGTTGCGTGAAAAGCTTGCAGCGTAAAACCGATTGTGTTGAGGCTCCGTTTGCTCCAAGCGCAGCATAATATATTCCGGGCTTTGAAGTATTGTTTACATCAAATCCATATAAAATAAAATCTCTTTGGATCGTATCCTTTCTTATCAATTGGAAAGAAACCGAATCAATTTGTTTTCCCCAGATAAATTCAGAATAGCCTTGCTCCTGAAAATCCATTCTTGCGGCATTCACAATGTTTTTCATTGAGAAAGAAAAACTAGCATTAAAATTATGATAGACTTTAATTGCATTAAAAGATTTGTGATGTTTGCTCGAGTCAACCCGTAATCCGAAGGTATTGGCACTATCGTTTGTTGTTGCGGTTACCCCGGCAATTCCAAAATCTGCACACAACTCTTTTATAGTTGCGCTTCGGCAGCGCTTCCATTTACCATCAGAAAAACTTTTGTAATACGGAGGCGAATTTGTTTTTATTAATTTATAGGGGAAGGCAAAAAATCCCCCTCCTTCTGTTTTTTTAAGAGACTGAAAATTTGTTGTAAGCTCGTCACCCCAAAAGCCACCCTGTACGTGACTTCCGCCAACGTGTGCAATTCGAATTTCTTTTTCTTGTCCGCGCAAATAAGAATTGAGTTTTTTATAGAACCCCATCATATCACTACTGTCCTTACCATGAATGATTTTATTATCCTGATAATTTATAAAGGGATATTTTTTTTCTTCCTGGGAGAAAGCAACGCTGACAAACACACACATTCCCATCAACACTTTCTTAATCATACCTTCTTTCTGTTTTTCTTTTGAATAAAATTATTGTAATCATTCATAATAGCGCTGTATAACAAAACCGCTATTTTTCGGGCGCCGGCCGGAGAAAAATGTATGTAATCTGTAGCGGCAATTCCCTGATCAACCCAGCTCAGCATGCTGTTTCTTCCTCCCATGCAATCATACATATCAAAAAAAGCGGAATTGGTTTGGAAAGCAGCGCCCCGAATTGCATCGCGTAAATCTTCTAGCTGTGGGTCGGTGACATAATTTTCTCCTTCTTTCACGCTCATGTCTGATGGGCCAACAACTAAAATACTGATGCCGGGCATTAATCTTTTGAGCGAATTAATTTGTGCGCGTAAATAGCCGCCAAAATCCTCGCACATATTTTTATTTTTTATATAGGGCAGCGCATTTCCACCAAACTGTAAAATAATAAGTTTTGTATTGAGATATTCATAAAAAAGTTTTACATGTGAAAGATTCATCTGGTTAAAAAATGTTCCGGAGCTTCCGCGTAACCCAAAATTATCTATCATCACCCCGCTCTCTCCCTCTAATGATAAGCCATAAATATCCGGACTATCCTTTCCTTCAAATTTTAATTCAAAAGCATTTGGCGCTTGAGTTAAATTAAACTGTGCAACATTAAAATTTCCTTTCTCTGCAAGCGTATCTGTTTTTTTCAAAATCCCATTCTCATAAAATTCTACTTGCGTTTTTTTGCGCGACGAAGCATAAAATATTTTAACCTTATTGTAATTTGATACGGATGGTCCGGCGCTTTGATGCGTTTTAATTTTCAACCAGGCTTTTTTAGAATTAATGGTATCTGCAAAAGTTGCAAAACGGCAAAACCCAGCAGCTATTCCAAAGTTTCTATGTGGTACGCGCTTATCGATGGCAGCAAACATTGTGTAGCGGTCCCAATTATCGCTCCAGCTTTGTCGCAACGCTACGCTTTGTGCAACCGGCATTGCGGCAATTAATCCGGGACCTTTTCCGCCGAAATGACCTTGTAATTTTTGTCGCAGATAATCTGTAATTCTGTCTCCTTCAATTTGCGAATCGCCATAATGTAAAATTCGGATTCCTTTTTCTGCAACTTGAAGCTGAGCCAATGATTCAAAAAAATTATGAAGTGAGGTTTTTAATGAATCTTTATATTGAATGCTGGTAATTAATTTAATAGCCGGATCATTTACCTCAGTATATTGAATTTCCTTTTTAGCAACAGAATCCGTTTTTTTATTGGCGATAGTAGTATCTGCTTTTTCGCTACGCTTATCTTCGGCGTCAGCCAAAGCAAGAATTTTTGAAATATCTGTTTTCGCTTCTTTTTTTACATTGAAATAGGACGTAAGAGTAGGAAAGGAAATTTTTTGTCCGAATAAATCAATTCCGTTTTCAGGAAAGACAAAAGCAATTCCGCCAAGTGCGGTAATTACCGACAATAAAAAAAGAAGAATATGAAAAGGCTTTATGTCCTTCATTAGTGTGTTGTATTTTGAGTTTTATTGCAACATTGAATTCGCCGGCGGCAGCATACAATGGAACATAAAACAGTAGCTCGTTTCTAAATAGTAATAATACGTGTTTTAAGGGGGTGTACTTTCAGGAGAAAATAAACTTTTTCACAAGGGGGGTTTCACAAGTTTGGTTCTCGCAGACACCGAAAATTGGGGCATTTTTTTCTGCTTTTAATTACGATACCTGCGAGAGTTCTTAATCAGCCAACCTCTTTTTAAGGTCGAGTAAATAGGTTTTTACCCGCTGTAATTTTTCAATGGCTTCTAAATTCTTATTGTGCGATTCTACCGGTTTTTCTTTTAATTTTTCTTTGGCTCCCTGCAATGTAAATCCCTTTTCTTTTACCAAATGATAAATGACGCGCAGGTTCTCAATATCTTTTTTTGTATAGAGGCGATTGCCCTTATTACTCTTACGTGGCTTTAAAACCTCGAACTCCTTTTCCCAAAAACGAATGAGCGACGCGTTCACTTTAAACATCTCCGCTACCTCGGTAATGGTGTAAAATAATTTATCCGGATTTTCTTCCATCCTGTGAAAGTAAAAAATTATGCAATAGCCTAATTAACAGACTTATAACAATTTATTAACTACTCTACGAAATACGAATCAGGATTGTTTACTGCCTGTCGCAAAACATTCAACTAATTTTATTGCTTCGGAAGCTTCTTTTACATCGTGAACACGTAAAATATTGGCCCCGTTTAATAGCGCGAGTGTATTTAAAACCGTAGTCCCATTCAAGGCCTTGTCGGGAGCGGTTATCAGGACTTTATTAATCATTGATTTGCGTGAAATGCCCGTTAACAAAGGATATGAAAGCGGCACGAATTTTTTTAATTGGGCCAATAGTTGAAAATTATGTTCAGCCGTCTTGCCAAAACCAAAACCCGGGTCTAGAATGATTTGTTTTATGCCCGCCCTTTTCGCGGCAACAGATTGCTTTTTAAGAAAATCATAAACCTCTTTAATTACATTTTTATACTGAGGGTTTTGTTGCATTGTTTGTGGCGTACCCTGCGTGTGCATTAGTACATAAGGAAGTTTTGTAGCCGCAACAACTTTAAACATGTTCTCATCTACAGTTCCGCCCGAAATATCGTTTATAATATCTGCCCCACACTCGGCTGCTGCTGCGGCCACAGAGCTTCTGTGTGTATCTACAGAAATAAAAACCGTAGGGAAAGTATTGCGCACTAATTTTAAAGAAGGTAATAGTCTCCGCAATTCTTCTTCTTCAGATACTTCTGCGGCTCCGGGCTTAGTTGAAACAGCCCCTAAATCCAATATTGATGCCCCTTCGCTAATGAATTTATCGGCTTTCTTTAAAAGCTCTTCAGAAGAATTTAATTGTCCCCCATCAAAAAAAGAATCTGGCGTTAAATTTAAAATCCCCATAACTACGGGTATAGAAAGACTCAATGATTTTCCATTGGCTTTCAACGAAAATTTAGAACTAAAATTTGTACCTTGTGCCCTCATATTATCATGTCCATGAACACTTCGCAACAATACGATCAGGTCATTAAACAATGCAAAGATATTTTTTTAAAGAAGATGCACGACTATGGTACCGCTTGGCGTGTTTTGCGCACCTCGTCGCTAACCGACCAGATATTTATCAAGGGCCAACGAATACGCAGTATTGAGCAGAAAAAAACCCAGAAAGTAGAAGAAGACATTTCTTCAGAATATATCGGGATTATTAATTATTGTGTGATTTCTCTCATACAAAATGCTTTACACGACGATGCCCGAATGGAATTGCCTGCCAACGAAGTTTCTCTGTTGTTTGATAAGCACATGAAAGAAACCAAAGATTTAATGGAAAACAAAAACCACGATTATGGTGAAGCGTGGCGCGATATGCGCGTAAGTTCATTGACCGATTTAATTTTAATGAAAATTTTACGCGTAAAACAAATCGAAGACATCAGCGGGAAAACCCTAATCTCAGAGGGCGTTGAAGCAAATTATATGGACATGATTAACTACGCAGTGTTTGCTTTAATAAAACTTAAGGAGCAAAGTGGAGAGTTAAAGAGCGCATAGTTTTTCACCGCCCATACGCTACAACGCGCGGCACGCAACACACAAGCGCCTTGAAAGAAAGATATTATTCTTTAGTGTAAATACTTTGCGCCTTAGCGACTTTGCGGTGAAAAAATTACTTGAGTAGTTCTCTCGCAATAACCAGTTTTTGTATTTCGCTGGTGCCTTCACCGATAGTACAAAGTTTTGAATCGCGGTAATATTTTTCTGCCGGAAAATCTTTTGTGTAGCCATATCCTCCAAAAACCTGCACGGCATCATTCGCTACTTTTACACAAACTTCAGATGCGTAGTATTTTGCAAAAGCGCTTTCCTTAGTAACTTTTTCGCCGCGATTTTTTAAATCTGCTGCATGAAAAGTTAATAGTTCTGCCGCTTCAATTTCGGTTGCCATATCGGCTATCTTAAATGCAATGCCCTGAAAATGCGAAATTGGTTTTCCAAACTGTTGGCGCTCTTTAGAATATTTTATTGCGGCTTCCATCGCACCTTTTGCAATTCCCAATGATAAAGAGGCAATAGAAATTCTTCCTCCGTCTAAAACTTTCATGGCCTGTATAAATCCTTCACCTATTTTTCCCATTATTTGTTTTTCGTGTACACGACAATCTGTAAAAATGAGTTCGGCCGTTTCGCTTGCACGCATGCCTAATTTATTTTCTTTTTTTCCTGAGTTAAATCCTTTTGTTCCTTTTTCAATAATGAAAGCTGTCATCCCGTGACTATCGCCTTTTTCGCCCGTGCGAACAATAACAACAGAAACATCTCCGCTTATTGCGTGTGTAATAAAATTTTTGCTGCCGTTAATTACCCAATGGTCTCCGTCTTTAACCGCAACCGTATTCATTCCTCCTGCATCAGATCCTGTTCCTGTTTCTGTTAATCCCCAAGCGCCAATCCACTCAGCGGTTGCTAATTTTGGTAAATATTTTTTCTTTTGTTCTTCATTACCAAATTGTAAAATATGTCCGGTACACAGCGAATTGTGTGCAGCCATTGATAAACCAATAGAGCCACATATTTTTGACATTTCGGTAATTGCAGTTACATACTCAGTGTAACCAAAACCCGAGCCGCCATATTCTGTTGGCACAAGAACGCCCATCAGCCCAAGCTCTCCCATTTTTTTAAAAACCTCAACAGGAAAATGCTGCGCTTCGTCCCACTCCATCATTTTGGGTAAAATATTTTCTTTACCAAATTTGCGAATCATGTCCGCAATCATAATTTGGTTTTCGCTCAGATTAAAATTTAATCCTGTTGCGTTTTCAGCTAATAGTGTACCAGACATTGTATGTTTTTTGTATGATTAAGTAATCTTTCTTTTCCTTTTAAAAAATCTAATTCTACAACAAAATTAAATCCCGAGACAGTTGCTCCGCTTTTTTTAACTAATTGTGCTGCTGCCTCTGCGGTTCCGCCCGTTGCAAGTAAATCATCGTGAATTATCACATTCCAGTTTTTTTGCAAAGCATCTTCATGCATTTCAATTTTTGCTGTTCCGTATTCCAAACTATATTCCTGAGAAATAGTTTTGTACGGAAGTTTCCCCGCCTTACGGACCATAACAAAAGGAACGTTGAGTTTGTTTGCCATTAACATTCCAAACATAAAGCCGCGACTTTCAATTCCAATAATTGCATCAGGTTTTTTTGATTCAAATGGCGCACAAAAAGCTTCGGTAATATCGTTGCACAAAGGCTGATTTAAAAAAACAGGGGTAATGTCTTTAAACATGATTCCCGGCTTAGGGAAATCAGGAATATCTCTAATAACTGCTTTTATTTTATCGTTTAAGTACATTTTGTTTGAAGGGGAACAAATTTAAGTTAAAAACCGCAAAGAGCGCTAAGTTTTAAGCAAATGGCACAGAGAAATTGTTTGTTATAAGTTTGATTTTAAGTCTTCAACCAAATCCCGTATAAGCTGACTATTAAAGTGGCCCTCAGAAGCTTTGTTAAGGATAGACACTAGTTGTTCGGCTTGATTTTTATCAATATCCCCAATATTTTCAGAGAGAACGGTGATTGCTTCCATTGAGACAAATAGATCTGAATCATGTGCTAATCCTGCAAAAAAGTCGAGATGCGCTTTAAAAGCTAACCCGCTTTCCCAGCAGGCCGCTACTAAAAGTGACTTGTTTTTAGGGTTTTTACATTCTTTTACGGCATCTACCAAAAGAGCAACGGCGTTCTCTTTTTTCAGCAAATTAAGCGCAGCATCTTTTTCTCCTATTGTTTTAGAGGCGAGTAGTTCTACTAATTCTATTGGAGAATCCTTCCTTTTTTCAGCTTCTTCTTCAATGCCAATTTTAATAGTATTGTATTCGTCATCATTGAAGAATTTCTCCGGATTTATGCCTTTTTCTTCCTTGTTTGAATTCATAGCCGTTTCGCCCATCTTTTTATCTTTGTACAAATAAAAAGAATATTTTTTAAGTTTATAGCATATTATTTTGGAAAAACTGCTCCACATACTCCTTTTACCCTTTTCGCTGGTATATGGCTTTATTACAAGGGTTAGGAATTTCCTGTATGACTCGCATTTTATAAAATCTACCACTTTTGACGATATAAAAACCATTTGCATAGGCAATTTGTGTGCAGGCGGGGCAGGAAAAACACCACATACCGAGTATATTTTAAAGTTATTAGGCAATGAATACAAAACCGCCTCACTTAGTAGGGGTTATGGAAGAAAAACATCAGGTTATTACGAGGTATTAGAAAGTTCCATCCCCGAAAATTGTGGCGATGAACCCTTACAAATAAAAAGAAAGTTTGCAAAAACCTTTGTCGCTGTAAATGAAAATCGAGTAAACGGAGTAAAAAAAATAAAAGAACAAAATGATGGTTCAACAGAGCTCACCACAAGTATTGATGTAATTGTGCTGGACGATGCTTTTCAACACCGAAAAATAAAATGTGGGTTAACTATTTTACTTACCGAGTTTGATAATCCGTATTACGAAGACAGTATGTTGCCCGCAGGAAGGTTGCGCGAAAGTCCACGTGGATATTTGAGGGCAGACATGATAGTAGTTACAAAAACCCCGGAGCATGCAACCGCCATAGATTTAAAGCGGGCGATGAAAGAAATTAACCCAAGGCCGTATCAAAACATGTTTTTTTCTTATTTAAAATACGGGTCGCTTTATAATTTGAATGACAAAACAGATACTATCAACGCACCTCAAAAATTATTCAGGTATAAAGTATTATTACTTACCGGTATTGCCAACCCGGCCTCTATTCTTACCTATGTTAAAGAATATGCCGAAGGAGTGACGCATAAAAAATATCCCGACCACCATAATTTTACCCCTGCAGAAATAAGGGAAATTATGACCGCATTTAATGAAATAGAGGGAACGCACAAAATTATTATTACAACCGAAAAAGATGCTATGCGTTTATCATCTTATGTCGAACAATTAAAAGACTTGCCTATTTTCGTGCTCCCCATTGAGGTGGATTTTAAAAACAAGGCAGAGGAATTCAACGAAAAAATAATAAGTTATGTTAGAAGCAATAAAATCTACCACCGAAAATATTCGTAAACAGATAAATAATTTTCAGCCCGAGGTTGGAATTATTTTAGGAACCGGCTTGGGCGGATTAGTAAAAGAAATTGCCATTGAACATTCTTTGCCCTACGAAAATATTCCCGGCTTTCCGGTGAGCACAGTAGAGGGGCACAGTGGAAAATTTATTTTCGGAATGCTTGGCGGAAAAAAAGTTGTTGCTATGCAAGGCCGTTTTCATTATTACGAAGGCTATACCATGCAGCAAGTAACTTTTCCGGTACGCGTAATGAAGTTTTTAGGAATTAAGACTTTGTTTGTCTCTAACGCAAGCGGAGGAATGAATCCAGATTTTGAGATTGGGGAAATTATGATAATCAACGATCACATAAATCTTTTTCCAAACCCGCTCATCGGAAAAAACATTGCTGAACTCGGCGTTCGTTTTCCTGACATGAGCGAAACCTACGACAAACATTTAATTGCAAAAGCAAAAGAAATAGCAAAAAGAAATAACATAAAAATTTCAGAAGGAGTTTATGTTGGGTTAACCGGCCCCACTTTAGAAACGCCCGCCGAATATAAATATGTTCGTGTTATTGGTGGCGACGCCGTTGGTATGAGCACTGTTCCTGAAGTTATTGTTGCAAGACACATGGGCCTTCCTTGTTTTGCAATTAGTATTTGTACAGATTTAGGTGTTCCCGGAAAAATTATTGAAACCACGCACGAAGAAGTTCAGCGCGTTGCGGCAATACAAGAGCCAAAGATGACAACGATAATGAAAACACTTATTGGAGAAATGTAAAATCCATTTTTCTCGATCACGCTCGTTAGTCGGCAATTACTAGTTTATTAGTCGAAATTATTTTACTGCCTTCTGTTATGTGCCTGTTGTGGGCTTGACTACGGAACAGGAGAAGCAAACATTAAATGAAAAGGGAAAATGACCCACTCTTGGCACACGATTGCCACGGAATACTCCCTTAAAAAAATTACTGCCCCATAGTCATGTCTCGCTAACGGGGTACCGATAGGGCCGCCTTTATGAGTGAAATATGTAATACTAAATATAACTCATTTTCATGAAATTTCCCTTAAATTCGCTTCCTCAAACAATTCAACATGAAAAAATTTCTGAAATGGACCAGCATCACTTTACTGGTGATTATCGCGCTGTTAATTGCGCTGCCTTTTATGTTTAAAGGTAAATTAATTCAATTGGCAAAAGACCAGGCAAACAGTAGTCTAAATGCAAAAGTAGATTTCGGAGAATTTGACCTTTCTATATTTTCTTCATTCCCCGATTTTAGATTTTCTATAAACAATGTAAGCGTTGTGGGGGTTGGAGATTTTGAAAAAGACACACTTGCCTACCTTAAAAAATTACAGCTCGATGTAAACATAATGAGTGTAATCAATGGCGACCAAATAAAAATAAAAGAAATTATTTTAACCGAACCAAAAATAAACGCAATCGTTTTACAAAACGGAAAAGCAAACTGGGATATTACCAAGCCTTCGGTTGATACAACAAAAGCGGTGCCCGACACGGCAAAAACAAAATTCAAGCTGAACTTAAAAAAACTGGAAATAACAAAAGCACAAATTTCTTATAATGATATGCCGGGCAACATGAAGGCCGCGCTTGCCGACTGGGATTTTATGTTGAAAGGAGATTTTACGCAAGACAATTTTTTATTGGGCATAATAACCGAAATTCAGAAAATGAATTACTCCATGGGCGGATTTGCCTATGCAAAAAACATGCACGTAAAGCTTAAAATAGATTTAGAAGCCAATATGCCCGAAATGAAATTTACGTTTAAAGAAAACGAATTTGGTTTTAACGAACTTACGCTTGGGCTGGACGGTTTTGTTGCAATGCCGGGGAACGACGTAAACATGGATATAAAATTCCTGTGCAAGCAAACTGAATTTAAAAATATTCTTTCTTTAATTCCCGCAGTATACAGCAAAGATTTTGCCTCTGTAACAACAGCCGGAAAACTGGCGCTTAACGGGTACGCAAAAGGAACTTATAATACTATATCGCTTCCGGCGTTCGGCACACATTTAGAAATTTCTAATGCCATGTTTAAATATCCTTCGCTTCCAAAATCGGTAAATAACATAAACATAAAAGTGGATGTAGAAAATCCAAACGGAAAACCCGACGCAACAAAAATTGATTTAGAAAAATTCCACGTAGAAATGGCGGGCAACCCGGTTGATATGACCATGCACGTACGCACCCCCGTTTCTGACCCCAATTTACAGGGAGAAATAAAAGGTAAGGTAGATTTAAGCAGTGTAAAAGATTTTGTGCCAATGGAAAATGGTGATGATATGAGCGGAATTGTAACCGCCGCTGTAAAAATAAAAGGTAAGATGAGTAGCATCACAAACAAAAAGTATGAAGAGTTTGACGCGCAAGGAACAATAGAGATTGATAAAATAAAATACAAAACAGCGTCGCTTCCTTACGATGTAATGATAAATACCATGACACTTAATTTCACGCCTCAATACGTAGAGCTTGCTTCTTTCGATAGCAAGATGGGCGTTTCCGATATCAGAGCAAACGGAAAAATAGAAAATTTTTTACAATATGTTTTTCAGGATAGCCTGATAAAAGGCTCGTTTGCCGTTAGCTCAAATTTGATGGATTTAAATCAATTAATGGGTAGTTCTACTTCTACAACAACCGCGGCACCTGTAGCAACAGATACAGCTAAAGCCGGTGCGACTTCAGTTGCAGAAGTCCCGGGGAATATCGATTTTGTATTGAACACCGACATCGCAAAACTTTTGTACGAAAAATTAGAAATTACAGGAGTTGGCGGACAAGTAGTTGTGCGTAATGCGCGCGCAGCGATGACAAACCTTAAATTGAATTTATTGGAAGGAACAATAATAATGAATGGGTTTTATGACACGAAAGATAAACGAAATCCAAACATTAATTTTAATTTAAACATTGCCGATTTGGACATACAAAAAACAAACGCCGCATTTAATTCTGTTCAAAAATTGGCACCGGTTGCAAAATCAGCGCGCGGTAAATTCAGCACTACGCTTAACGATCTTGTAGGAAGTTTAAAACAAGACATGTCGCTTGACATGAATACACTTAGCGGAAAAGGAACTTTAAAAATAAAATCTGCCTCAGTAGAAGATTATTCGCCATTTGTAAAATTAGATGAAGCGCTTAAATTAAATAAACTAAAGAAAGTCGATTTAGGCGATTTACTAATTGAATACGAATTTAAAAACGGAAGAACTTACATTAATCCATTCAAAACAAAAATTGCAGACATTCCAACTGAAATAAGCGGCTCTACCGGGTTTGACCAAACCATAGATTACAAATGGACAATGCAAGTGCCAACAAAATTAATGGGCGCACAGGGGCAACAAGTTGCGCAAGAGTGGTTAAATAAAGCCGGCGCCCTAGCCGGCACGAGCGCAAAGTTGCCTGAAAAATTAGATGTCACCGCCCTAATTGGAGGAACAGTTACAAACCCCGTAATTAAAACCGGATTAAAAAACTCCATGAAAGATGTAAAGAACGAAGTTGTTAATCAGGTTAAAGAAATTATAGAGCAGAAAAAGGAAGAGGTAATAAAAGATGTAAAAGCAGAAGCCTCTAAACAAGCTGAGAAAATTTTAGCCGACGCACAAAAAGTTGCAGATGATATAAAAGTACAAGGAGCAAAATTATCCGACGATATTCGTAAGCAAGGAAATATTGCAGCCGATTCTTTAATTAACTCTGCAAGCGGACCGCTGCAAAAAATTGCTGCGAAGAAAATTGCTGAAGGCGTGCGCAAGCAATCAGAAAGCAAAGCACAAAAAGCCAGCGAAGAAGCAAACATCAGGGCCGATAAGGTTATGGTTGACGCAAAGGCGCAAGCGGATAAACTGAAATAGATTTTCACGCGGTTCAACACAAGGGCGCGACAAAAATCTATGCCGCTTTAGTACAGAAACCTATAACAAAGAACACGTTTATTTAATTTTGCGAACTTATTGCTCATTGTGTATTTGTTGTTTTGTGAAAGGCAAAATGCGAGCGACTTGTTTTATAAAAAAAATCAGTCTTTTATTATTTTTGTACTAGTTGTTTTTCCTCCTTGAGAAATACTCACAAAATAAAGACCTTTGTTTTCCAAATGGATATTTGTTGATTTATCCGTGCATTCAAAACTTTGTATGGTCTGGCCCATGCAGTTAGTAACCCTAATTGTTTTTTTAGAATTATCGGCAAAGGTTAAATTAAAATTCCCGGAAGAAGGATTTGGATAAATAGTGAGCGCACCAATTTCAGTCGAATTATTCTTTATTCCGTTTATCAATAAATTCAATTTATATTTTCTGAAAAAGCGCCAAATAACCACGCTTGCGCTAAAATCCATATTAGTAACATTAATATTAAACGGCGCCCCCGGCCAGGAATGACTCCCGCCTAATACTCTATAAAATTCGACGGTGCTGCCGTTAGTGCCGACATTATATAAATAGCGATCGGCGGTGCAACCATCGGTAGTGCTGATATTGGGCACAGGAGTTATTACAGGGGTTAATGAACAATTATTGAATTGAGCCCAAAAACGAACCAGCGAATCAATAGGTAAAAAAGAAGCAGTGCCTGCATAAGGAACAGTACCGTCAGCCGTGCCGTGAATTTGCATAACCGGAGTTGGGTGAACTGCAGCACATGCATTTTTGTGCGAATAAATCATGCTGCCGGTTACAGAAGCAATAGCTGCAATCCTAACACTTAAAGAGCAGGCCAGATCATAACTCATAAAACCTCCGTTGCTTAAACCCGCGCTGTAAATACTATTAGCATCAATATTATAATTAGCGCTAATTGTATCAATAAGCGCAGAAAGAAATCCAACATCATTTACGGTAGATCCGCCGAAACAATTCCAAAAAAGATTGTTATTCACGTCAAGCGTACCATTAGGGTGTACAAGAATAAAATTAGCGGTATCGGCAATTGGTCTAAAATCACCGTAACTTTCTTGTGATGTGTTACTCGAACCATAGCCGTGTAAATTAAGCACCAATGGCACAGGTATAGAGCCGTTATAAATAGCGGGGACGTAAATACGATAAGTGCGGGTAAGTCCGCCACTAACAAAACTTCCCGATATGGTTGTTTGCGAAAGCGCAACGGTTGATAAAAACAAACCGCAAATCAAAATTATTTCAAATTTCTTTCGTAAAAAATAACATGTATGCATGATGAAAATTTAGATAACTCAAATGTACAAAATTTAAAATTAAACCCTTTCAGCTTCTGAATTAAGCGTTTTTGCCAAAGAATACCCCATACTAAAACAGGCTTGTAGCAAATAACCGCCCGTGGGCGCATCCCAATCTAACATTTCTCCAATAGCAAAATGATGGGGGAGTTTTTTTAATCGAAATTTTTCATCCATTTCATCCAATGAAATTCCGCCCGCTGTAGAAATTGCTTCATCAATTGGCGCGGTGGAAATTATTTGTAAAGGAAGTTGTTTTATTTTCTTGGCAAGCAAACCCTCATTAATAAATTCTTCTTTTGTAAGAACAGATTTTAATAAAGCAATTTGAACAGAAGATAAATTAAGGGCATCGGCTAAAAGCTTCGTCTGCGATTTATTTCCCTTAACATTTAATTTATTTTCTATTTCTTCTTCGCTAAGTGCCGGCTTTAAATCAATAAAAATTTGTGCCGGTTTGTTTTGAGAAAGTTCATTGCGTATTTCATTACTCAAAGCATAAACCGCGCCGCCCTCAATTCCGAATTTAGTAATGACCAGTTCGCCCATTTTTGTTTTGTTTGCGCAAGTGACAGAAATGTTTTTCAGCGATTCTCCTTCGGCAAGCACGAGAAATCTCTCGTCCCACTTAATTTCGTAAGCGCAATTGGAAGATTGAAAAGGAACAACGTTTAATTTTTTTTCCTCAAACAATGTTTTCCAGCTTCCGTCAGAACCTGTTTTTTTCCAGCTTGCTCCGCCAAGAGCAAATACGATTATATCGGCTGAAATAATTAGTTCCTTATCGTCAACAGAAAAAAGCAATTCGTTTTTAGTATTCCACCCTTTCCACTCATGCCGTGTTTTTATTTCAACATTTTTATTTTTCAACTCAAGTAAAATGGAATTCAAAACATCAATGGGTTTTATTCCTTTTACAGGAAAAACTCTTTTGCTTGTCCCTACATACGTTTCTATTCCGATTCCCTTTAGCCAGCCCACTAAAGCTTCGTTGGTGAACGAACGAATATATTTTTCTAAAAAATATTTTGGCGTGTAGCGAGAAACAAAATTTTCTATGTCTTCTGAGTGAGTCAAATTAAAGCCGCCATCGCCCGCAACTAGAAATTTTCTTGCAGGAGCAAAGTTGCGTTCGTAGATAGTTACATCAAATAAACTTTCATTTAATGTTACTGCCAGCATTAATGCAGAGGGCCCGCTTCCTATTATTGCTATTGATTTTTTATTCAATGGATTCTATCATATAATGCGTTCCGTTTATTTCTGTTTTTTCGTTTACGCCTAAGCCCAATAACTTTATACCAAGTGGCGATTGCGGAGAAAGAATAATAACCGAAATTTTTTCAACATCAATTTTACCAAGCGCAACGCTAACAAATAAATAACCATTATTTGTTTTAACGAGGCTGCCCGTTTTAATTTGTGTGACGCCGGCTGGGATTCCAATTTTTTCAAGAATCGATTTTTGTTCGAGTACTTCGTTTATTTGATGGGTTATCTTTTCCTGTTCAATGTGCATCATTGCGCGGGCAGTTTCGTGTTTGTCTCCTGCTGAACTTTTTGTGTCGTCCTCAGAACCCTCTTCTAATTCGAGCAAGGAATTTTGTAAGGAAAGAATTTTTTCTCCAACCAATTCATGGCAACGTGTATGTATTTTTTGTTTAAAGGTCATGTTACAAGATCTCTCATTACTTTTCGTACTAATGTATCTGCTTCTATATTATAATTAACTGTAGACGTTTTCTTTTGATGCGCTTTAATTTTTACGAAACAAACGCCTCCGCTCAATCTAAAAAACTCTTTTACTAAATCTCTATTGCGCATTTCTTTACCGGCGGCCGTTTTAAAATTTTGCCTGATTAATTTTCCTTGACGAGAATTTAAACCAACCACATATTGACTATCTGACACAACGGTTATTGACACCGGGTTTTTATACTTCTCCTTAATGTGTTCTAAAGCTTTTATTACAGCCAAAAGCTCCATGCGGTTGTGGGTTGTATCTTTTTCGCTTCCCGAAAGAATGGTTTTTTTATTGCCAGATAAAACTATAGCAACCCATGCGCCAATACATTGTTGTGTGTGGCAAGAGCCATCCGTATAAATTTCTATTTCGGGCATTAAAAAAACTCTTGCAAGGCACCAAAATAAGCGCTGTCCCATCCGTCAACAATGTCTTCGTAAGCTTCATCGGGAATATTGCTGTGCCTTAATTCAACCGAAGTACCATCTGTGTGTGCGTGTAATTTTATTGTTACTATAGACGGTTCTTCCTGTTCGCCAAAATACCATTGCTGAACAATTTTTTTATTTTCAATAAATTCTAAATTTTTTCCCTCAATACTTCCTCCCATAATGGAGAATTCACTTTCCGGGTCAGTGCTCATTGTTGCCTCCTCGCTTGTCCACAACTGTATAGTTGTTGGATTAGTAAGCGCGAGATAAACTTCATCTGGCGTTGCATCGAGGGCGTAGTATTTTTTAAAATCTTTCATAGAGCGCAAATGTAATTTATTTTTTCTTCAGCCGTTCAAGCAAATATTCCAGTCCGTTCATTTTTATTTCGAGCATGGTTTGTAAAAGAACACCTAATTTTCCCTGTGGAAATCCTTTTCTCCCAAACCACTCTAAATAAAATACGGGTAAATCGCATAGAAATCTTCCTTTATATTTTCCAAAGGGCATTTTCATTTCTACTAATTGAAAAAGAAGTTGTGGGTTTTGTTGCATAACTTATTATGTAGTTTTGTTTGTAATCCATTTCCCAACTTCAGGAGCAACATAATTTTTCATTTGATTTAGCAAATCATCTATATTATCACTTACTAAAAGCATTTGTTGATTTATTCCTTTTAAGAAGCCGTTGTTTACCATTGTGTGCAATAAACTAATAAGTGGGTCGTAAAATCCGGTAACATTTAATAAGCCAATTGGTTTTTTATGTAAACCAAGCTGTGCCCAAGTTAACATTTCAAAAAGTTCTTCAAGGGTACCAAAACCGCCAGGCAAAGCAATGGCGCCATCACACAACTCGTTCATTTTGGTTTTTCGTTCGTGCATGGTGTTTACCAAAATTAATTCAGTAAGATTTTCATGAGCAACTTCTTTACTTTTTAAAAAATTCGGCAATACACCAATAACTTTTCCTCTATTGTGCAAAACGCCGTCGGCAACTGCGCCCATAAGCCCAATCTTTGCGCCACCATAAACTAATTCAATATTATTGTTTGCTAATGTTTGTCCAACGAGCATGGCTTGTTTTAAAAAAACAGGGTTTGTCCCCTGGCTTGAGCCACAAAACACCGTAATTCTTTTCATATTCTGGTTTTTAAAACACGCAGGTAATTTGTAAAAAACTAATCTACCTTAAAATGATCGCTTGCATCTAAATGCGGAACAATGTAAATTCTATGCCACTCTTTACCATCAATTATTTCACATTTGTGACCCTCCCCCTCTGTATCTTTTGCAACCAAAACAATACCCGGCTAAATAAAAAAAGAGTCGCCATTACTGACTGTAAATTTAAGTTTGCCCTTTAAGGTTACCACAAATTGGTATCGAGGCGCTGGGTGCAAAGAAAATTGTGCTCCCGCTGTAGTTTGCGCGAAAAAGTGTGTTGCGTCAATGTGTTCAAGCTCGGGAATTGACCCCGATTGAAAAGCAGAAAGTTTATCGGGGGTGTTTATTAATTTGAAAGCTTTCATAAGCAAAACCTAAAGCCAGCCACCCATTGCAGTTTTAACAGTTTTTTTTCGACCCTTGCAATCGCGAGCACGGCAGGAAGAGGCAACAACACTTATAAGTACTATTACGACAAGAGTGTAATGTGTAAGTTTTTTCATTTTGTAAGTTAAAGAATAAAGGTACGAAAAATTTTTAACTCCGCAACTACTGGCCGCAAGAAGCTTCTTTATAGGTTTTTTTAATGGTGGGGTTATCAAGCACCTGAAAACTCATAAAAGGTTCGCCAAAAAGTTTGCAAAATTTATCGGGATGGCGCTGTTTAATTTCTGCAAGCGCGTTAGCAAATTTGTGTGAAAAGAAATGTTCAGGCACATGTGAGGCTATAGAAACGTAGGCATACAAAATTTTATCGTCAGCTTCACTTAAATAAGGTTCCAGAATTGTGCATGCAAATTTAAAGTCTTTAGCGCGGGCAAAAGCGTAAGCCAGTTTAGCAGCATTTTGTTTGGAGGCTTCCTTAAAATTATAAAATGATTTAATTTTATCAATGCATTCTTGTCTTTGTATTTCTGCTCCGTCAAGCGTGTCGAGGGCATCTAATATTTTAAATTGCCATTGGATGTTGAGTCCATCTACGGTCTTTTTAGGTAGTTCACTTTTATAGAGCGCATCAATTTTTAATTGCATCTCACCCTGCTCTGTTTTACTGCCCGCATTACTGTCCAATTCAATTTTACAATACAGGGCATTGTAATTAACAAAACTATTTGAGGCATCTAGTTTTTGTATTTCTTGTATTGCTTTATATTCTTCGTCGTCAACCACTTTGTGGGCAAGAATGTATTTATAATAAACCTTATTCATTAACAGGCCAACGTTTTTTGTGTCGTTCCCAATTTCCATTTTATCAAAAGTTGCAGAACTGTATTTTCCTTCTTTTATCTTTTTTGCGATGTAATCCATAATACGATAAGCTTGCTTTAGGTTGTCTGCCTTTACCGCACGATTAAACTGTACTAGCGAAAATCTTTCTTCCTTCTTTCCGCTAATATCATATGTAACATCCATAACTATTTGCGCAAAACGTTCTTTAGCCAAGGCCGATTCTAACTCTTCGGTTAACCTTTTTACATGATTTATTTTATTGATGGCTTCGTGTTTATTCAGCCTTGTTAAATAATCATATTTGCCGTCTTCCATTTCAAGCCGGAATAAATCCCAGGAGTCGTTTGTTATAATTACCGGACTAATTTTATTCTTTTGCATTTGTTGCAAAACTTTTACAACACTTTCGGCACGCTTGCGTTGCAATTTTGAATTTGCAACAGAATCACCTTCAATAGATGAGTAGGCATAAATAAATAATCCATCAATAATAAAATCAGGCTCCTGCATAGCCGTAATAAAGGGCTGTACATCTTCTTTTTTAAATTCAAATTTATTTTTTTCGAAGGGAATATCAAAATTCAGCAATGCGCTTTCAGAACGAGGTTCAAAAGGGGGTGTTATTGCACCAACGCTTTCGGGCATGGGTAACATTTCAATTGGACTGGACAGCTGGTCGGAAAATTCCATGTAAGAACGTAATACCGTACGACAAACATATCCATCCTGTACAACAATTAAATTTAATTCAAAAGCACCAGTAATAGCTTTTGGAAAAACTCCCATGTCAACTTTTAATTTATTTACTTTTTGATTTTTCTTTTTCGGGTTGTCGGGCTTTATCAAGTTCTTGGCAAACAATTTGTCTTTTTTTATAACTTTTAGCATCACCCCTTTATTACGAAGCGAGTTATCCATTATATTATAATCTTCTTTGTTGTATTGTTCTTTCTGTACAATATCAACAGCCAGCCCATCGCTTGGTTTTTTAAGTAGACGTTTTAAATTTTTTATGTTGTTGTATAGTAAATAAATTTTGCCATTTTCTACAGTCAAACCTGCGTGCAACGCTTCAAAATCTTTAAACTTATCGCAGTTTTTGCAATGGCGGGGGTCTGGATTTAAAAGTTTTTTAGATTTAGTATTAAAAGGGACTTTTAATTCTTTTTTGTGTTTTACACCAGTATTTAAAGCCTGGTAGCCCCCAAACACAGCCGAGATATAAACGCGTATCTCCGCTTTGTCAACCCCGCACGTAACTCCAATGTAAGTGTTAGAGGCGTTTAAAATAATGTCCTTTTCTTTTTTACTGTTCTCCCATTTTAAGAGAATTGTTTTTACAATATCTGCCGGAGTTGCCGGGGTTTTGCCTTTAGTAATCGGACAAACAATAATAATTTCTTCGCCTTTTCCTGAGCCACCCGAAGCCTTTAAATTGCGCGGGGTGTTTTTATCAAGAGAAGTTGCATCTGCCTTTTGGGCATCGGCCATCTTTATAGAACTTAGCGAAGAGGCGCTTTCTAAAACATTATTTAAGTCAAGGGAATCATATCCGTTTTGTAAGCGAAAAGCGTTAATACCTGTTACAAGAAGTTTATTGAGTGATACACAATCAAAGGAACTTTCCGGCTGAGCAGATTTTTTATCCTTTTTGCTTTTTTGCGCCCATCCCGCATGCGAGATAAAAATGAAAAAAATGAAAAGAGAAGAAATACGCCTCATATGTAATAATGTACAAGTTTAAGAAAGTCTTTCTTTTTAGAGAAATAAATTAGATAATTTTTAAATCGCCCCTTATCTTTGCGCCGCTATGCAATTTGAATTAAGCACCGATCTTTTAAAAGAACTGAAGGCCGCCGTAGAAAAGAACGACGGGCAGCGTATAAAAATTGCAATACTAGGCTTATTTCCAGCCGATATAGCCGAAACACTTAACAGCCTAACGTTTGAAGAGGCAAAATTTATTTATCAGCTTATTGATGAAGATACCGCCTCTGCAGTACTTATAGAGTTAAAAGAAGAATTACGCGAAGACATTCTTGCCACCTATTCTACCAAAGAAATTGCAGATCAGATAGACAATCTTGATTCAGATGACGCAGCTGACGTAATAAACGAATTACCCGAAGAAATTCAGGACGAGGTTTTATCACACATTGAAGACGCAGAACAAGCGGATGATATTGCCGATTTATTAAATTACCCAGAAGGCACAGCGGGATCGTTGATGGCAAAAGAATTAGTAAGCGTTTATTATTACGATTCCGTAACGGCCTGTATAGACGAAATACGTCATCAAGCAGAGGATGTTAATGTGATGTATGCGGTGTACGTGGTTGACGATAAAGACAAACTTATTGGCATGCTTTCGCTTAAGAGATTACTAATTTCACACCCGCTTGCGCGTATAGAAGAAATTTATAATAAAAATGTTTTTTCGGTTACCACTACAACATCTACTGAAGAGGTGGCAGAAATTATTCAGAAATATGATTTAGTTGTTTTGCCTGTTGTAGATAATCTGGGCAGACTGGTGGGCCGAATCACCATTGATGATGTGGTTGATGTAATGCGCGGTGAACAAACCGATGAGGCGCATAAAATGGCGGGGATAGAAAAACTAGACGAGTCGTACATGGGCACTTCTTATTTAGGGCTAATTAAAAAGCGAGCCGGTTGGCTGGTAGTTTTATTTATTGGAGAAAGTTTAACTGCAACTGCAATGAGTTTTTTTCAGGATCATTTAGCAAAAGCTGTAATACTTGCTCTTTTTGTCCCATTAATTATTTCTAGTGGAGGCAATACCGGTTCGCAGGCATCAACGCTTATTGTGCGCGCACTTGCACTTGGAGAAATTACATTTCGCGATTGGTGGCGCATCTTTAAAAAAGAATTAGCGGTTGGGTTTACTTTAGGATTAATACTTGGTATCGTTGGATTTTTACGTGTTGCCATTTGGTCTTCTTTTGTTGATGTATATGGCCAACACTGGATGCCCGTTGGATTTACGGTTGGACTTACCTTAGTTGGAGTTGTGTTGTGGGGAAATATAGCCGGTTCATTGTTTCCAATATTTTTAAAGAGAGCAAAGTTAGATCCCGCCGTTTGTTCCGCCCCATTTGTAGCGACACTAGTTGACGTAACCGGATTAATAATTTATTTTTCGATAGCAGCAGTTATTTTGAAAGGAGTTTTACTTTAGACAACAAGAACACTAATTAATACAAATAAAGGTAAAAAAATAATTTGTGAAATTTGTGTCAACCAACAAGCATTAATGCCAAAAATTCTTTTCATAGATTCTAACCACCCATGCCTGCATGAAATGCTTTTAGAGAAAGGATTTGTATGTGATTTGTTTTACGACAAGCCTGCCAAAGAATTGAAAATGCTTATCCCAAATTATGAGGGAATAGTTATTCGTAGTAAATTTAAAATAACCAAGGAAATTATAGAGTCGGCGCCCAATTTAAAATGTATTGCACGCGCAGGTGCGGGAATGGAAAATATAGATATGGTGGCCGCAAAAGAAAAAAATATTATTTGTGTAAATGCTCCGGAGGGAAACCGCGATGCCGTTGCAGAACACGCACTGGGAATGTTATTGATGCTTTTCAATAGATTAAAAAAGGCTGACACCGAGATTAGGGAAGGAAAGTGGTTGCGAGAGGAAAATAGGGGAATCGAATTGAAAGGAAAGACTATTGGTATTATTGGTTATGGAAATACGGGAAAAGCGTTTGCACAAAAATTACAGGGGTTTGGCGTAAACATATTGGCCTACGATAAATACAAAAGAGATTATGCGGCAACAGAAGGGGTGAAAGAAACAGGCCTGGAGGAAATTTTTGAAAAAGCAGATTTGTTGAGTCTGCACGTTCCGTTAACGGAAGAAACAAATTATTTAGTGGACGATGTTTTCATAAGCAAATTCAAAAAAAACATATACATAATTAATACTGCGCGCGGCAAGTGTTTAAACACTGCCGATCTGGTTAAGAATTTGGAAGGGGGAAAAATTTTAGGCGCGTGCCTGGATGTTTTGGAATACGAAACGGTTTCATTTGAGAGTGTAGATTTTGCTAGTCTTCCTGAGCCCATCAAATATTTAATTAAATCAGATAAAGTTATTTTAACCCCCCACATTGCGGGATGGACATACGAATCGAATATAAAAATTGCTGAAGTTTTGGCTAGGAAGATTATTTCTGCCTTCTCTTAAAACAGTCGCTATTTTACATAATAATAAATCTCGCCGTATTTTCCTTTCTTAAAACACGAATCAAAAGTTTCAGGAATAATTTTTGTTTCTTTTCCGTGGGCCGTAATTATTAGCGATTCAAGATTAAAAACTCTGCCATTAATAAAATACTGATCATGCTTTTCGTATTTATCATTTTGTAGCTGGGCAATTTCAACAGCGGTATAAGCCGGCAATATAAATTTAACATGTGAATAATCTTCGAGTGTATCGGCCAAAAACTCCTTGGCATCATCTTTAATTTTTTCTCCGCTTGTTTCGTGCAAATAAAATTCTCTGTAATGGAAAATCGGAAAACTTTTAACCGCTTTGTTTAGTTTTATTTCTAAACTAACCGGTTTGTCGGTTGTGTTGGAAATAAAAAAGCGGCAGATCCATGAACAAGCTTGTAAAATAAATACAAAAGAAACTAGTGTCATGTCAATTCAAAATTGTCGGATATAATCTTTTTAATTTTATTC
>CAZZEI010000013.1:0-32714 GCA_964653165.1 uncultured Flavobacteriaceae bacterium
GAAAAGCACCATTGCATCTATTTTTCAAACACTTGGTGTGGCTGTTTATAATTCTGACGAAAGAGCCAAAGAACTTTACTTTATCCCCGAAATTAAAAAACAGGTAATTGAATTGCTGGGCAAAGAGGCTTATGTAAGTAAAACCAAACTGGCAAAAAAATACATCAGCAAAAAAATATTTTCAGATAAAAATTTGCTTTCAAAATTAAATGCAATAATTCATCCGGCCGTTGCAAAAGATTTTGACGATTTTAAAAAAATACACTCTTCCAAAAAATACATTGTAAAAGAATCGGCGCTGCTCATTGAAGCAGGGTTACTAAAACAAGTTGACAAATTGGTTGTTGTAATTTCAAATACCGAATTGCGCGCACAACGTATTAAAAAGCGAGACGGAGTAACTGAAAAGGGATTCGAAAAAATTATTAAAAATCAATTATCAGATAAGGAAAAAATAAAAAAAGCCGATTGGGTAATTGAAAATAATGAAGAAGACCTATTGATACCACAAGTAATTAAAATTCACGAAAGTTTTAATGGTAATTCAACAAATTAAAAAAAATCAGGGAATTTAGTTTCCTATCTCCGCCAAAATTTCTTCCTCTTCGTTTACTTTGATGTTTATAATTTTAAAATTTGATTTTTGAGAAGAGCTTATTTTTCTTTCTGTAATTTCCTTTTTAGAAATACTTAAACTCCTTTTAGTAAAGGCCATTTTATACCCCACAAAAAGCAAAAGAGCTGCCATTGGCAACAACATATACCATATTGAAATTACAGGCATCGCTATATTATAAGCAACATTTTCAAATAAGACCGAAAATCTATTGCTTTCAGAAAAAACGCAGGAAAGGACGCCAACTCCGTTCTTATCAAATTCAACTTCCTGATCAGTTCCGTTAACAATAAAATGTAACTTATACTTATTAGCAATAAGCTTGCTATGATTTGAATCTTTAAATTTAACTGTTACTAATGTATTGGTATGCGAAAAAATAAGATGTGGAATATCAAAATAAATATCACTATTACTTACCCTATCAATTTGTGTCGATTTACTAGTTGGTGTGTCCGTATATTCCCTTGCTTGCAAAGTAACAAGAGAAAGAACAAAAATTACTGCTACCAATATTTTTTTCATATATGTAATTTTAAAGCAGGGCAAACTAACCTTAAAAAAGATTACAATACAAGAAATTTAGACCAAGATTAGATTTTGGAAGATAAAACAGGCATTCATTTACTAACATTAACCTGTTTGTTTGATTCAATACACTTATACTTGTTTTCGTTTGCGCCAAATCATTAGCAAAATAAAGCCGAAGAACATTCCCCCTAAATGAGCAAAATGCGCTACGTTATCACTTGCGCTATTAGCAATACCCGAAAATAATTCGATAGCTCCGTAGATAGCCACAAAATATTTAGCTTTTATAGGAATAGGTAAAAACAACATCATTAGTTCAGCATTGGGAAACATCATCCCAAAAGCAATAAGCAACCCAAACAAAGAACCCGAAGCGCCAACTACAGTTAAGCCTGGCGAGTTTAACAATCGATTGCGATAGTCTATTATTTGTGTCTGTTCAGCATAATCTTTTGTTTGTTCAAAAAGCAATTGAAGTTTATTTAAATCGGGAGTGATCTGATAATAAAAAACTACAAACTGTGTAAGCGCTGCGCCTAATCCGGTAAAAACATAATAGGTTAAAAACTTTTTTGGCCCCCATGCATTTTCCAAAACAGAACCAAACATGTAAACCGCAAACATATTAAAGAACAAATGCATAAAACTGCCATGCATAAACAAATAAGTAATAAACTGGTACGGCTTAAATAAAGGCGCTTTATAATAGTGTAGCCCGAGCTTTTCAGTTAAATCAATGCCTTGTTTCCCCAATAGAAAAGTGGCAACAAACATAAGTATATTTATTATGAGCAGGTTTTTTGTGACTGTTGGCAGTGCTGCAAAACCGCCGCCTCTTTGGTTAAACATCAGTTTCTTTTAAAAAGTTTATCAATTTCGTATAAGCTAATTTGTGTATAAACAACAGAGCCAACCGGACTAAACGAATGGTTTTGGCAGGCAAATAAATGTTCCATTAGCAATTTCATTTCTTCAGGCTGCAATTCCTTTCCGTATTTAATACATGTGTTTTTTGCAAGCGACCGGCAAATATTTTCGTTCCTATCTAACTTTACATCTAAATTATTTAGCTTATAATTTTCCAATAAGCCGTGTAATACTTCGGTGCTATTAAGGGCGCTTAAATCAGCAGGGACACCTTGTATTACTACTGTATCCTTTCCAAAAGGAATAATATCAAAGCCCAATTTTTTAAGATCTTCGTTCAATTCATTTAATAAAATCATATCCGAAGAAGATAGCTCAATTGTAAGCGGAAAAAGTTCCTGTTGCGAAGGCAAATGTTGCTGAAATGATTTTTTATAGTGCTCGTACAAAATACGCTCGTGCGCACGTTGCTGGTCAATTAATAAAATTCCGTTTTCGTATACAGCGGCAATATATTTTGATTGCAACTGGAAAAATTTTTCAGGAACTTTAAAATGAACAGCTTCTTCATGAAATAAATTTTCATCCTGTTGTGGCAGTGCATTTTCATTTTCCGGTTTTAAATAATCCTGATAAAGAGATTGCCAGTTAGAATTTGTAATTACTTTTTTCTCGGCAAAAGGATTATAACCAGGGTTAATCTGTATTTGAGGAGTTTTGATATCTGTTTTAGTTCCGTAATTAAACTCTATAATTTGTTCTACATCAAAATCGATAGAAGGTGCCAGATTATTTTTTCCTAAAGCACGTTTTACCGAAGCTTTTAAAATTGCGTATAAATTTTTTTCGTCTTCAAATTTAACTTCTGTCTTTGTAGGATGTATATTTACATCGATCGTATTTGGTGGCACTTCAATAAATAAAAAATAGGCCGGAAATTCATCCGAAGGAATAAGTTGTTCATATGCCCCCATAATTGCGTGATGTAAATATCCATTTTTAATAAAGCGATTATTCACAAAAAAATATTGCGAGCCTCTGCGTTTTTTTGCTGAAGCCGGAGTGCCAACATATCCGCGTATAGTAATGGTTGGCGATTCTTCATTTACAGCAACCAACTTATCCTTTAAGGTATTTCCTAAAAGTGCAATAATGCGATTTATCAAAGTCGATTTTTGTAAATTATATACCTCGTTCGTATTACTATGCAGTTTAAAAGAAATTTCGGGATGTGCCAGGGCAACTCTTTCAAATTCATCAATGATGTGGCGTAGTTCAACTGTATCATCCTTCAAAAAATTTCTTCTTGCCGGGACATTAAAAAATAAATTTTTTATACACACAGAAGTTCCCTGCATTGTCTGACAAGGCTCCTGGCTTACAAACGTGCCTCCGTCAATTAAAATAGAAGTTCCAGTGGTTGAGTCTTGCGTTTTTGTTTTTAATTCTACCTGTGTAACCGAAGCAATAGCAGCAAGTGCTTCTCCCCGAAATCCTTTTGTTGTAATAGCAAATAAATCATCGATGGTGCTTATTTTAGATGTTGCGTGTCTTTCAAAACATAAACGTGCATCTGTTTCGCTCATGCCTTTACCATTATCGATAACCTGAATCAGCGATTTACCGCCTTCCTTTACAATCAAAGAAATTTGAGTTGCACTCGCGTCAATAGCGTTTTCCAGTAATTCTTTTACTGCAGAGGCAGGACGCTGCACTACTTCACCGGCTGCAATCTGGTTGGCAATATTTTCTGGTAATAATTTTATTATATCAGTCACGTGTACCTTCTGTTCTTTCCCAAATTATTTTAAAACAATTTTTACGCTATACGAACCGCTATTAGCAGCATTGTAAACAGTTTCATAGATAGAAATGTATAACATGCCTGAACCAACTGCGGTGCAAATAGATTTACCGGCTTTCAAATTCTGTGTAGATGTTTCCCCTATTTTATAAACCACGTTACCATAAGCCGGGTATGTTGCAGCACTGTTGTATTCATCAGGTGACGTAGCAGTGGTTGGGTATTTTTCTCCGGTAGCAGTTTCATAACTTCCATCCGGATGATATTTTTGGTTTGATAAACTTGCTAATGTTACTTCGCCGTTTGCTATTACAGAAAACTTTTGTCCGTTCTTAAGTAGAATACCCGTTTTAAACCAGCCACCCGCTTGGTTAGCACTGATGTTTTTTGATCCCATCAATTTAAAGTTCATTTCATTTGAGCCGCTTTCGCCAATAAATGTAACATCAATGGTTTTTATTTTTTCTTTTGGAATAGAAAGATTTCCATATTCTGTTTTTACATCCAGTTTAGCAAATTCAAAAATGCCGCCCATTAAATAACCGTTATCAATACTTATCTCGTCTTTTTCAGTAGTTGTTGCATCTACACCGTTCGATGAACGTAATTCATTTATTGCATTATCTGGGGTATACTCCCCCGAATATTCATTTTGATTTTTTGGGTCGCTGATAAATTTATCAATAGCCGGAATTGCTTTTACGCCAAGTTTTATAAGTTCTTCATAAGCGCCCTTTTTTGCATCATCGCTTGTGCTGCTTAATTGTTTAAGAAAAGAAACAGCTTTATCGCTGATAATTTTATCAACCGGTATACCCACTTTAATAGAGCTTACATTTTTTAACGGAATAAGAAGTTTACCATAATCAGTAGTAAGGGAAACATCAGGTAATGCGGCAGTGCCTGTAACATTGCTTCCATCGCGTAGTTTTACGGTTACTTCTGCCGGTTTTTGAGCAAGTGCGCTGAGGGTAAAAGCCAGCGTAAAAATTGCAAGTTTAATTTCTTTTATCATGCATATAATTTTTTTCGATAGACTTCAGCATTGCATTTAATAAACTATTAAAAAATAACTTTCCTAAAAATTACTTGGTTTCATTATCCCAAATTGATTGTGTTATAACAACATCATCTTTATAGAATATGACACCACCCCAATTAAATTTTTTCATTACATAAACCCACGCATCATCACCTTTTACCAAAATGCGTTTTAAAACGTATACACCCGCTTCCGATTTAGATTCTTCGGTTATACCTTGTGGAAATTTTAATGAAAGTGGGTTAGCCTCTTTTTTTACAACAACCGTATTTGCGTCAGAAGATGCATTTTTTTGTGCCTCAGCTAATTTCCCTGTTGCATAAGCATCTCCCGGTTTATAGGTAAGGGCCTCTGTGTATGCGCCTACAGCAGCGTCGTATTTTTTAAATTTCAAATCGTTATCTCCACGTACAATAGCTGCTTTGTAATTGACATCAGCCATATGCGTACTGTTTTTTAATTTTTTCTCCTCTTCCGCTTTACGCTTAGCTTCTGCATCAGTTTTTGCTTTTATATCGGCGGCTGCTTTTGCTTTGGCGTCGGCTTCCGCTTTGTTTTTTAAATTATCCTCCGCTTTCTTTTTAGCCTCTGCTTCTGCTTTTATAGCAGCTTCAATAGCGTCTATTTGTTTTTGAGGATATGCTTCCTTTGGTTTAATGACAAGCGCTTCTAAATAGGAAGCTTGTGCATTATTCCAATCTTTCTTTTTAAATCCTTCATCACCACGTTTAACTGCTTCCTTATACTTTGCTTCTATTTCGTTAGCTGATTTATTTTTTAAATCGTCTTCGGCTTTCTTTCTTGCTGCAGCTTCTGCATCTGCTTTCGCTTTTGCATCGGCTTCAGCTTTCGCTTTTGCGGCGGCTTCGTCATCTGCTTTCTTTTTTGCTGCTGTTTCGGCATCAGTCTTTCCTTTCGCATCAGCTGCTGCTTTTGCATCAGCCTCTGCTTTAGCTTTTGCGGCGGCGGCGGCATCTTCAGCTGCTTTTTTCTTTGCTGCGGCATCCAAATCTGCTTTTCCTTTGGCATCGGCTGCTGCTTTTGCATCCGCATCAGCTTTTGCTTTTGCTGCTGCAGCTGCATCATCGGCTGCTTTTTTCTTTGCTGCGGCATCCAAATCTGCTTTTCCTTTGGCATCGGCTGCTGCTTTTGCATCCGCATCAGCTTTTGCTTTTGCCGCTGCGGCTGCATCATCGGCTGCTTTCTTTTTTGCCGCGGCATCTAAATCAGCCTTTCCTTTGGCATCGGCCGCTGCTTTTGCATCAGCCTCTGCCTTAGCTTTTGCTGCGGCTGCATCATCGGCTGCTTTTTTCTTTGCTGCTGCATCTGCATCAGCTTTTGATTTCGCCTCGGCCTCTGCTTTGGCTTTTGCCGCTGCGGCTGCATCATCGGCTGCTTTCTTTTTTGCCGCGGCATCTAAATCAGCCTTTCCTTTGGCATCGGCCGCTGCTTTTGCATCAGCCTCTGCCTTAGCTTTTGCTGCGGCTGCATCATCGGCTGCTTTTTTCTTTGCTGCTGCATCTGCATCAGCTTTTGATTTCGCATCCGCATCTGCTTTGGCTTTCGCTGCTGCGGCATCTAAATCAGCTTTTGCTTTCGCATCCGCTGCTGCTTTTGCATCAGCATCAGCCTTTGCCTTTGCTGCTGCTGCATCATCTGCCGCTTTCTTTTTTGCTGCGGCGTCCGCATCAGCTTTTGCTTTCGCATCGGCATCTGCTTTCGCTTTTGCATCAGCTGCTGCTTTTGCATCTGAATCGGCTTTTGCTTTTGCTGCTGCTGCTGCTGCGTCATCGGCTGCTTTCTTTTTGGCTGCTGCGTCTGCATCCGCTTTAGCTTTTGCAGCGGCGGCATCTGCTGCGGCTTTTGCATCTGCATCTGCTTTTGCTTTAACTGCGGCGGCTGCATCATCGGCTGCTTTCTTTTTGGCTGCTGCATCAGCTTTTGCTTTTGCATCAGCATCCGCTTTTGCCTTAGCATCTGCATCCGCTTTCATAGCCTGATTAGTCTGATTAATTTTTAATTTAGCTTGATCGTCGTTCTTTTTCAAAACCAAAGCCTGATTAAATTGTGAAAGAGCCCCGGCATAATCCTTTTTTGAATACGCCTTATCTCCATCAGCCATCGCCATCTGATAATTTTTATCTGCGTCTTGATTTTTTTTCCCTAATTCTTTTTCCTTTACACGAATATCATCAATGAGGTTAAGCATTTGTTCGAGGTATGCTTTATCGTACTCAAAATTTTGTTTGTCGGGATTGTAAATATATTTATTGGTAGGTTGATTAAGGGCCGAATAATCCACGCCATCAACTTTCTTCCACAAAGTAACTTGTGCATCAATTGCTCCAAAACGCTCATTGATTCTTTCGGGAGCTACACCTTTTGTTGAAACAAGAAACTTTTTAGTAATCATGCCCGGCCCGGAAATATGTATCATATAATCCGTATTTACAGGTACTTGAAAAGAATATTTCCCATCAGAACCGGTAGTAATTGAACTAATTAATTTGGAGCCCTGATAAACTGTAATTACAGCGCCATTTAAAGGCGAGTCTTCATTAAAAATCTTGCCCTGTATAGGAAGCTGATAAACAGTTGGGGGCGGCTCAGTTTGAGCCATAAAAACAAGGCTTGAAAAAATAAAAATCAACAAGAAAAAACGGCTGCACGTAATGCCAAAAGAAAGATTCATCTAATTATACTACTTTTCTATTTATTTGTTGGTAAATTTAGCAAAAACTAAGCCATTCTGAAATCATGCAGCTAAGTTACTGGGAAAAACAAAGTTATTTTGGCAATATCGACCTGTTGATAATTGGAAGTGGCATAGTTGGACTTAATGCGGCTATTTGCTACAAAACCAAAAACCCAAAAGCAAAAGTGGTAGTTTTTGAAAGGGGTTTGTTACCTCTCGGTGCTAGCACAAAAAACGCCGGATTTGCCTGTTTTGGAAGTGTTTCTGAATTGGCAGACGACCTTGCCAATATAAGTGAAAATACAGTGTGGGATACAGTAAAACTCAGGTATAACGGACTAAAAAAACTAAAAAAATTACTAGGCGAAAAGAACATTGATTACCAGGAATTGGGTGGGTTTGAAGTGTTTGATAACGAGCAGGATTTTGAAGTTTGCGCCGATTTATTAATGACTTTTAATGCTAAAATGCAGGCCACAATTAAGTTGAAAAATGCATATTCAATTGTTAATAAAAAAATTGAATCTTCTCAGCTAAAAGGCTTCAAATACTGCCTAAAAAACAAATATGAAGGCCAACTTAATACCGGGAAGATGATGCAACAGCTTCTTACTCTCGCTCATAAAAAAGGAATACTGGTAATTAACGGACTAGAAGTAGAAAAAACAGAAGATACAGGTAAGTTTACAGAAACGCATTTTAAAACCGAAGAAGCAACTAAATTAATCGTAAAAAGTCGGCATGTTATTGTTGCAACAAATGGTTTTGCCAAACAATTATTACCTCAATTAGATGTTAAACCCGCAAGAGCGCAGGTAGTAGTTACATCTCCAATAAAAAATTTAAAATTAAAAGGTGCTTTTCATTACCAAAAAGGATATTACTATTTCAGGAATATTGATAACCGCATTTTACTTGGAGGTGGGCGCAACTTAGATTTTGAAAAAGAAGAAACGACTTCATTTGGTGTGACAGATAAAATTCAACAGCACTTAGAAAAATTACTGAGAGAAAATATTTTACCCGGTCAGAATTTTACCATTGAACAACGTTGGAGCGGAATTATGGGTGTAGGTAGTGAGAAAAAACCCATTATTCAGCATGTTTCACAAAATGTTGTTTGTGCCGTCCGCATGGGCGGAATGGGTGTTGCCATAGGCGGATTGGTTGGAGAAATGGCTGTTGACGAGTTGATGAAATAATTAGCATCCGAAAATGGAACGCTGATGACGCTGATGACGCTGATTTATATGATACTCGCAGAAAAAAATACAGGTTTACTATTTGCAAAGTACGTCAAAAGAAAAAATCATTCCTTATCCTAGCAATCAGCGTTATCTGCGTTCTATTGTATTATTGGAGTAAAGTATTTTGTACATTTGAAATCAATTCAAAAAACAAATGTACGTTCCTAAATACGCCCAAAATAACAACATTAGCGAAGTAAAATATTTTATTAAAGCTAACAGCTTTGGCATTCTTGTAAGCAATCTGGAAAATAAAATCTGGGCAACGCATATCCCTTTAGAACTTGATAAAAACGCTGAAGGCAAAGAAGTTTTATTCGGTCATATTTCAAGGGCAAACCCTCAATGGAAAAACTTTACTAACGAAACTCAGGTAATGTGCATTTTTAACGGAAGTCATTCCTACATTTCTTCTGCCTGGTATAATCACGAAAATGTGCCCACCTGGAATTACATAGCAGTTCACATTTATGGAAAGATAAAAATTATTGAAGGTGAAGAACTGCTCGATTCATTAAAAAGACTGACTAACAAACATGAATCAGGCGCAAAAACTCCTGTGGTTATTGAAAAAATGTCGCAGGAATATATTCTGCAAACGATGAAGGGCATTGTAGGCTTTGAAATTAGTATTGATGAAATACATTCTACTTACAAACTTTCTCAAAACAGAGATGAAGTCAATCATGCAAATATTATAAAAGAGTTAGAAGAAAAAGGCGACGCTAACTCTTTGGCGATTGCTGAAGAGATGAAGAAGCACAAACACCATTGATCATTTTTTAATACAATGGAACCCCAAAATAAAAAGGGGGCAAGCGCTGATGACGCAGTTTGCTTATGATCTACACTGATAAATGATTGTTTAACCGTATTAAATATAGTGGAAATTCAACAAAATATAATTAAAGCATTATAGTATAATTTGATAATAAGTTTAAAAATAAACAAAATCATTTATTAATTTCGGACTCTCATATAACATATTAATGAAAGTTTTAAAATTCGGAGGTACAAGTGTAGGTTCAGCGCAACGCATGCGGGGGGTTGCAGATCTTATTCGTAAAAACGCCGAGCCAATAATTGTAGTTTTGAGTGCTATGAGTGGAACTACTAACAACTTAGTTGAACTTTCTACTAATCTGTATGCAAAAAATAATGTTAGGGCTAATGAAATTATTGATGCCCTTGAAGAAAAATACAAACAGGAAATTAAAACTCTATATAAAACAGAAACTGCCTTACAAAAAGCCGAGCAACTTTTAAAATACCATTTTGATTATCTGCGTGCTTTTACCTTAGATATGTTTACTGCTAATGAAGAAAAGGCGGTTCTTGCTCAAGGTGAATTGCTTTCCACCGCAATGTTTCAATTTTACATGGAAGAAGTAAATGAAAAATCTTTCTTGCTTCCCGCACTCAATTTTATGCGTATTGATGAGAACGAAGAACCTGATTTAACTTATATAGAAACGCATTTAAAACAAGAGTTAGAAAAACATAAAGGATATAAGTTTTATATCACACAAGGTTATATTTGCCGTAACATATTTGGAGAAATAGATAATTTAAAACGCGGCGGCAGCGATTACACCGCTTCTTTGGTTGGCGCAGCAATTATTGCAGAAGAAATACAAATATGGACCGACATAGACGGCATGCACAACAATGATCCGCGTATAGTAGATAAAACACACCCTATTGATGAACTTTCGTTTGACGAAGCTGCAGAGTTAGCTTATTTCGGTGCAAAAATTTTACACCCTACTTGTATTCTTCCGGCACAAAAACGTAACGTGCCCGTAAAGTTACTTAACACCATGCAACCCGACGCAAAAGGGACAATTATTGCGAGAAGCGTTTCCGCAAGCGGGATAAAAGCAGTTGCAGCTAAGGATAACATTACTTCTGTTAGTATTAAATCAGCGCGAATGTTATTGGCTTATGGTTTTCTACGTTCGGTATTTGAAGTTTTTGAAAGACACAAAACACCAATTGATATGATTACTACTTCTGAGGTAGCGGTTTCATTGACGATTGACAATGATAAACATTTGCCCGAAATTATTGAAGAGTTGGAAAAATTCGGGCAGGTAACTACAGAAAAAGACCAAAGTATTATTTGTATTGTTGGAAACGTAAGTTTTGATGAGAGCGGATATGCACAAAAAGTTTTTAACGCACTTAGTCAAATTCCGGTACGAATGATTTCTTATGGCGGAAGCGAAAACAACATTTCCGTATTGGTAAAAAGCGAATTTAAAAAACAAGCCTTGCAGGCATTAAACAAAGGGATTTTTAACTATTAGTAATGTCGGCTCTAGATAAATACCATGCATTTTTCCTAAAACAAAAGACTCCCTTTTATTTCTATGATACTGCTTTGCTTAAGCTGACCATACAAAAATTAAAAGAATCTGCGGGAGATTATCATGTGCATTACGCCATGAAAGCAAATACAAACGATATACTTTTAAAAATTATTAAAGAAGCGGGTTTAGGGTCGGACTGCGTAAGTGGTAACGAAATAAAAAAAGCAGTTGAAATTGGCTTTACTAATGATAAAATTGTCTTTGCCGGTGTTGGGAAAAGTGACGAAGAAATAAATTACGCGCTGCAACAAAATATTTTTTGTTTTAATTGCGAAAGCATTCCCGAAATAGAAATTATTGAAGGACTTGCAAAATCACAAAATAAAAAAGCGAATATTGCTTTGCGTATTAACCCCAATGTAGATGCCCAAACACATAAATATATTACAACCGGATTAGAAGAAAATAAATTCGGAATAAACATGTACGAAATGCCGGAAGTTTTAGAAGTATTAAAAAAATGTACCAACCTCAACCTTATTGGTCTGCATTTTCATATTGGTTCTTCTATAACCGATTTAAATCCCTTCAAAAATTTATGTACCCGTGTAAATGAAATTCAGCAATGGTTTTTACACAGAGGCTATAAATTACAGCATATAAATGTTGGTGGTGGATTAGGCATTAACTATTACAAGCCAAACGAAGAACCTATTTGCAATTTTGATGCTTTCTTTTCTGTTTTCAAAAAGTTTTTACAAGTACAACCTCAGCAGCAAGTACATTTTGAGCTGGGAAGAGCAATAACAGGTCAGTGTGGAAATTTAATTTCACGCGTGCTATATATTAAAAAAGGAGTAAACACCCATTTTGCAATTTTAGACGCAGGTATGACGGAGTTAATTCGACCTGCGCTATATCAAGCCTATCATAAAATTGAAAACATCACAAAGAGTCAAGAAACAAGAAGCAAGAGTCAAGAAATGAAGTACGATGTAGTAGGTCCTATATGCGAAAGCAGTGATTGTTTTGGTAAAGCTGTTGATTTACCCGAAACGCAACGTGGAGATATTATTGCATTACGAAGTGCAGGGGCTTATGGAGAAGTGATGAGCTCTCAATATAATTTAAGAGATAAGGCTGAAGCTCATTTTGATTTTGAGACAGGAAAATAAAATTAACTTACTTCTTTTCTACCAAAGGTCCAGACGCTGTAATAGTTTTAGAAAAAATAATTCCGTTAAAGCCTTCCTGAACATTATGAATGAATAAATAATTTTCGTATTCGGTAGCGTGCGCATAAAAATCAGCATTTCCTGTTACCTCTCTCATTTTGTATCCGTCGTTTCCCCAATTGTAAGTAGTTCCGTTTCCATACATATGGTTTAAAGATAAAATTCGTTTGTTTTTGAAACAAGAGTATTCATTTTTTTGCATAAAACAAGCCAGTGTTTTTGTGCCTTTATAGGGAGTAAGTTTATTACTTATATTTCCTGTTAACCTAACTAACACACGACTTGTATCTGTTTTGAAATAGGTATTCAGGTTTTCAAACATCATACTGTCTCTTGTAATATTTTTATCACCTTTATGAGCTAAATCCAAATCAATGCAAACAATTTCTACGTTTAATTTTTTTAGGTCGACTAACATTTCTGCCCAGGCAATGGATTGCCTTCCATCTTTGGCACCCGTATT
Source organism: uncultured Flavobacteriaceae bacterium (assembly GCA_964653165.1). Classification (GTDB taxonomy): domain Bacteria; phylum Bacteroidota; class Bacteroidia; order B-17B0; family Aurantibacillaceae; genus PALSA-968. The sequence goes on from CAZZEI010000013.1 coordinate 12,813, forward strand.
AAAAAAAATAGATTTTTTTAAAGTTTCTAAAGTTGGCTTTTCATTGAAACCTTTTAATCCATCAGAAGATATTTCGAAAGCAACAACTACTTTTTTTCCGTTTTTTACCAATGATTTAACAATTCCAACAAGCATTTCAGGTGATTCTATTGTTCCATGTAACTCCCCTATCATAATGGCTTTATAATCCTTTACCTTATTATAAATTGTATCGTTGGCTTCATGTCTATCTCTAATATTTACTGCATTTTCTTCTACAAATTGTCCGGATACCTGTGCAAATGATGCAAGCGAGAAAAGAGTAAAAATTATAAAACAAATTTTATGCATAAGAAAACTATTAAATACTAAAGTACTAATTTTTATTAATACCAAAACTATGCCAATTAAAGCCTGCTTGTAGTTATTTACAGTATTTTTTTATTGCTTCGTAAGCTCCACCGTCCCCCATTTGCCCCACTTTTTCCCAATCTTCGCAGGCGCCCATATTATCACCCAAACGGTGTTTGGCGATGCCCCGATTATAATAGGCATTTGAAAAATCAGGGTTTAGTTTTATTGCACTATTATAATCTTCAATTGCAGCATCGTATTTTTTCAACTCGTCGTTAACTATACCTCGGTTATAAAACGGTTCTGCATCGGTAGAATCAATTTGTATAGCCGTGTTGTAATCCCGCAAGGCGCCATCTAAATCATTTCTGTCGTCGCGGGCAATACCGCGGTTGTTATAAGCATCGGCCGTATTAGGATAAAACTGCATGGCTTTTGATGAGTCTTCTGTTGCTGCTGCATTATTTTTTAATTTACCGTTGGCAAAACTACGGTTAAAATGCGCTGAAGCATTTTTTGGGTCTAATTGTATTGTCATTGTAAAGTCCTCAACGGCACTTTTATAATTTTCAAGCATACAATATACAATGCCCCGATAATAATAAACAGATGCGTTATCCGGTTTAATTTGAATAGCCATGGTATAATCTGCTAGAGCACCCGTAAAATCCTTTATGTTTTTTCTTGCGTTGCCACGTTTGTAATAGGCTTCTAGATACTGAGGATTAATTTCAATTGCTTTAGTATAATCTTCAATGGCTCCATCGTAATCTTCAAGGTCATCTTTTGCGACGCCTGAAGTAAGGTATGTTTCGGGCGATTTTGAAAGGCAGCCAATTAATAAACATGAGGCTATAAATAAGATTACTTTATTATTTTTTCTTACTTGCATAAAACCTGCTTGATAGCGTGCCTCATGTATTGCTTTTTTGATTACCAAATTTACAATTATTTATGGATTATTTCAGATTATGCCGATGGCCAAAAAAAAAGCCCTTTCACATTAGCGAAAGGGCTTTCCTTTTTTAAAAAATTGTTTTTATTTATTCTTCCTGTCTAAATCAACAACAATTGGTGTTGAAATACAAAGTGAAGAGTAAGTACCGATAACACGGCCAATTAACAAGGCAAAGATAAATCCGCGGATTGCATCTCCACCAAAGATGAAGATTACCAATAACACGAAGAATACCGTTAATGATGTTAATATAGTACGACTTAATGTACTATTAAGTGCATAGTTAATAAGCTTGTTACGCTCTTCGCCATGCGCATCTGTTTTACCGGCTTCTGCTAATTTCTCACGAATTCGGTCAAACACAACAACAGTCTCTGTCATGGTATAACCCATAACGGTTAAAATAGCCGCAATGAAATCCTGTCCAATCTCTAAAGAGAAAGGCAACATTTTATTTAAGATGGTATAACATGATAATACGATAAGCACGTCATGGAACAAGGCCACAACCGCACCCAAACCATATTGCCATTTTTTAAATCGAATAACTATGTAGATAAACATTAACAAGCAGGAAAATAATACAGCACCATAAGCACTGTAAATAATATCTGTTGCGATGGTAGGACCAACTTTTTGAGAGCTCAGTTCTTTAAACTTGGTATTCAATCCTTCTAAACCTTTCGCTAAGGCTTGCTCAACTTGTTTGTCAGCATCTTCTGTATTTTCGTTAATACGATAAGAAGTAGTAATTTTTAATTTACTTGTACTACCTGCAGTTTTTACTTCCGGAGCTTCTCCGCCAAAATTAACCGCTAAGGCCTTTTTAACATCTTCTGTATTCATTCCTTTTTCGAAACCATATACATAAGAACGTCCGCCTTTAAAATCAACGCCTAAGTTAAAACCACCATTTTTAAAATAGAATACAACTCCCAATACAATGACAACGGTAGAGATAGCGTAATATATTTTACGACGCTTAACGAAATCAAAATGTAAATTTTTAAATGCATTGCGGGTCATCTTGTTATCGAACGCAATATTCATTTTGCGAGACATCATAGTATCGAAAAGAACACGTGATAATACAACAGCAGCAAACAGTGAAGATAAAATACCTATACATAAAGTTGTAGCAAAACCCTGAACAGGCCCGTTACCAAATACATAAAGAATTAAACCTAAAATTAATAGCGTAACGTTACTGTCTATGATAGAAGACATAGCATGACTGAAACCTTCTTTAATGGCAATTGTCATCGACTTGCCGAGCGACAATTCCTCTCGAATACGTTCGAAGATAAGGATGTTGGCATCAACCGATAAACCGATGGTTAATACTATACCTGCAATACCGGGTAGCGTTAATGTTGCGCCCAGCGAGGTGAGTATACCCATTATAAAGAATAAGTTAATCAATAAGGCAATGTTGGCAACCCAACCGGCTTTGTTATAATACATAGCCATAAATAATAAAATAACTATAAAAGCAATTACAAATGATATTAACCCATTTGAAATTGACTCCTGACCTAAAGTAGCACCTACAATTGTTTCTTCAACTATACGAGCAGGAGCAGGAAGTTTACCGGCGCTTAATATTGCCACCAATGCATCAGCCTCGCGATTATCAAAATTTCCGGTAATCTGAGAGTTTCCTGTTGGAATTTCTCCGTTTACAGTTGGAGAAGAGAAAACTAAATTATCCATTACAATTGCTACGCAACGTCCGCGACCTTTTGCATCTTTAGGCGCATTTGCTTTTGTAAGTTGACGCCATTTCTGAGAAGCTTCGCCTTTCATTGTCATGCTTATGGCAATCTCACCTGTTTGTTGTTGGAAATCTTTTCGTGCCTCGTCAATTATATCACCATACATCGCGGCTTTACCATTGCGGTCGGTAACTTTTATTGCATGTAAAGAAATTGCATTACCACCCTTTTGAGGTTTTGCTTCCCACATAAAGCGAACTTTAGAAGGAAACACAGAACGAACCTTTGCATTACTTAACCAAGCATTTACTTTGGCTGTATCTTTTACAAGTGCATAACCAACCGTAGAGCCAAGACCATAATATTTTCCATCTTGAGAAATATTTGGTACTAGCGGACCCGCCATTGAATATAGCGGATTATTTAATTTATAGTTAGCCAGAGAAGTATCAGCCTTTGCTTTTTTGGAAGTATCGGTAGAAGCAACAGCAGGTTTATCTTTTTCTTTTAATTTATCTGCTAATGAACCGCCTGCTTTTTTAGAACTGTCAGATTTTAGAGCGGTAATTGAATCTGCTTTAGCCTTTTTAATTTCAGCAGGAGTAAGTTTTTTGTCAGAAATTTTAGCGGTGTCAGTTTTAGCAATATTGGCAGAATCAGCTTTTGCGCTATCAGCTTTTGCTAATTCGGGGTTTAGTTGAGCTTTTACTCTTTTGTTTGCCTCAGGCCAGTACTGACCAAGTTCTCCGTTTTCGTAAGTTTCCCAAAACTCAAGGTTAGCGGTTCCTTGTAAAAGTTTACGAACACGCTCTTTATCTTTTACACCGGGTAATTCGATAAGGATACGTCCGCTTGACTCTAATTTCTGAATATTAGGCTGGGCAACACCGAAACGGTCGATACGAGAACGAAATGTTTTTTCTGAGGTAGAAACTGCTTCTTCAACACGATCCTTAATGAAAGTGATTACTTTATCGTTGTTATCATTATAATCTATTTTTCCTTTGTTTTCGATGGTTTGAAAAACGGGAGCTAAACGACCGTTTGGAGCAATTTTCTTGTAAGTCTCTGCGAATAAAACAACGAAATCCTTGTTATTACCTACACCTAAATTTTTATTTGTTTCGGCAATGGCTTTATTAAAGTCAGATTCAGGATTATTGTTAGCTAAATTTTTAATAATATCGGCAACAGAAACCTCAAGGGTTACGTTCATACCGCCACGTAAGTCAAGTCCGAGATTTATCTCTTTTTGTTTACACTCATCGTAGGTGTATTTGCTTATTAAAATATCATAAACAGGGAGTGGTTTAACCGAGTCTAAATACGCATCAATCTTTGCGCTCTTAACTGAATCTAAGTATCCTCTTTCTTTTGCGGCATCGCCATTTGCTTTTGCGGCAGCGGTTTTTACAACCATAGGATTAGAAATATACAGATCGCCAAAAGCTGCGGCATCACTCTCAATACCACGGGTTACCCAGGTAAACGACAGGTAAAAAATACAAGCCAGTCCTAAGAGTACGGCAAATGTGGTAATCGCTCCTTTATTTTGCATAATTGTGTTTAGTTATTTGTTATTCGCTATTCGTTATTTAGTTAAAGCCTGATAACCTTATAACTAATAACTTTTTTTACTAATTTTTTAAGGGTGCAAATATAGCATTACCCTGCATAAATACCAATTTTGATTAAAAATGGGGTTTTGTCCTAATTAGCTGAGTTATACGCCTTTTGTGTAAATTGCTAGCCAATAGAAGGTTCTTAAATGAAAAACTTACTTTTCTTTTTATCTATAGGCATATTACTACCATTTAAATACTCCTTTGCTCAAAACAGAAAAATTGATTCACTCAACACCCTTTTAAAAATAGATAAAGAGGATACGAATAAAGTAAAGCACTTAATCAAGGTTGGTGATGCATACAAAATAATTGGAGGTTATGACAGTACAATTCAATGTTCTAAAAGAGCATTGTTACTTTCTCAACAGTTAAATTTCAAAAAGGGAGTTGCCAACTCTTACAATAACATTGGACATATTTATTTTATACAAGGAGACTACTCCAAAGCGTTAGAGAATTTACATAAGGCATTAAAAATAGATGAAGAACTCAAAAATAAAAAAGGAATGTCAACCCGTCTCGGAAATATCGGTAATGTATACAAAGACCAAGGTAATTATCTTAAAGCGTTAGATACTTACCTAAAAGCATTAAAGATAGATGAGGAACTTGGAAATAAAAGTGGAATTGCAAGGCACCTTTGCAACATAGGAATTATTTATAAAGAGCAAGCTGATTATCCCAAAACATTAGACTATTATTTAAAGGCCAAACAGGTGTATGAAGAACTAGAAGATAAAAATGGAATGGCGCTCATTCTTGGTAATATCGGTAGTGTTTATCATGCTAAAAAGGATTATTCCAAAACATTAGATTATTATTTCAAGGCATTGAAAATAGATGAAGAAAGCGAAAATAAAAACGGAATAGCAAGGCACCTGGGAAACATCGGGATTGTTTATAAGGAGCAAGCTGAGTGTCAGCAAAATCCCGATAGTGCGGCATACAGGGGACGATTATACAAAACAGCGTTTAATAATTATTTTAAGGCATTGAAAATATCAGAAGAAATAGGAGATAAAAATTTATATGCAATCTGGCTCGGTAACATTGGTTCACTTTATATTTCTCTTTTAAAATATAATGATGCGTATACTTATCTTTATCGTGCGCTCGCTACCGATGATAGTATAAATATAATGGATGGCGTGAAAGATGATTATCTTGGTTTAAGCACCCTCTACGAAAAATCAAACATACCGTTACTTGATACTATTGGCGGCAAGCTTTTAAATATGGAGCAAATGCGGCTTCGCTCAAAATATTATTACGTTCGTTATATTTCAATACGCGACACGCTCTTTAGCGAAGAAAATAAAAAACAGCTTGTCCGCAAGGAAATGAATTATGAATTTGACAAAAAAGAAGCCATTGCACAAGCCGAACACGAAAAACAGGCGGCTGTTGCAGCGGCCGAAAGCAAAAGACAACAAATTTTTATTTGGCTGGTAGCGGCTGTTGCATTGGCTATAGGAATTATTGCAATAATTATTTTACGTTCGTTACGAATCACTAAAAAACAAAAAAATATAATTGAAAAGCAAAAAGACCTTGTAGAAAAACAAAAACAAAAAGTAGAAGAGCACCAGAAAGAAATTTTAGACAGCATTTATTATGCGAGGAGGATACAGCGGTCGTTACTGACTTCGGAGAAATATATTGAGAGAAATTTAAACAAGTTGAGAAAAAGTGGTTAGTGGTTAGTGGTTAGAGAATTTGCTCCAAAGGAGTCCCTACGGGAAAAAAAATAAATTACACTTTTAGTTTTCTCGAAAAATTAATCAGCCAGACGGCTCCAAGTATTATTCCTATGGCAACGATTTGCTGCCATAAAACAGTTTCACCATCCTTTAATCCCCAAAAAACTGCTACTACCGGAATAAGATAAGTAATAGATGCAGCGAATATAGCGTTCGACATTTTTATTAATTCGTTAAAGGCAATAACCGACAAAGCTGAACCTACAACTCCCAAAATTGCAGTATAACCCAAACTTGATAATGCTTTGGGATGCGTATTCATGACTTCAGAAAAATTAGTTGAAAATAAATAAATTAAAGCAACAGGGCCGGTAAACATAAATGCCCAAACTGTTGCACGAGTAGAATTCATATCGAGTAAATACTTGCGAATCATATTTACACTAATAGCATAACAAAAAGTTGCTGCCACAACCAACATGGCATATTTTATATTATTGTTATGTTCCTGTCCCGAATGTGAGCCGGAATAAACCAGAAAAATAGCACCACCAAGTCCGATTAAAATTCCAACTATTTGAAAAATATTTGACCGCTGTTTAAATGCAACCCAACCTATCATAATTGTAAATAATGGAGTAAGGGCATTTAACATTCCGGTTAAGCTACTGCTTATGCCTGTTTCGGCCTTGGTAAATAAAAAAGCAGGGATCAGGTTCCCAAAAATGCCCATTCCTAAAAGACCTTTCCAGTATTTTTTTAAATTTATTTTGTAATATTTTATCAGAAAAGGAAGTAAAAAAATATAGGCTAAACCTATCCGTAAAGCTGCAACCTGCTCGCTGCTAAAAGCCTCCAGACCTCTTTTCATTAATATAAACGAGCTTCCCCAAATTAATGAAAGCACGATTAATATTATCCATTTCAGGTTTTTCACAGCTGCTTTTGAAAGCGCCTAAAAGTAATTAGTAAATAGTTACCTTTGAAGGGGTGAAGAAACTTCTTATCATAAGTTATTATTGGCCTCCTGCAGGCGGGCCCGGCGTTCAGCGCTGGGTAAAATTTGCTAAATATTTAAATCAAGCAGGATATAATTGCCACGTTGTAACTGTTGACGAACAACATGGCTCCTATCCATCCATCGATAAATCACTTGAAAAAGAAATTGCTGCTTCTATTCATGTAACGAAAACAAAATCATTTGAAGCATTAAAAGTTTTTTCTTCCGTATTTAAAAAAGAAAAGGTTCCGTATGCAGGAATACCCGATAAAAACAAAATGAGCAACATAGGGAAAATTGCCTTATACATTCGTTCTAACTTTTTTATCCCCGATGCACGCATTGGTTGGAACAATTATGCTATTGATGCTTGCAGAGAAATTATTGAGAAAGAAAAAATTGATGTGATTATTACTACAAGTCCGCCGCACTCAACGCAACTCATCGGGCTAACATTAAAAAAGCAATTCCCGAAAATAAAGTGGCTTGCAGATTTGCGCGATCCATGGACAGATATTTATTATTATTCTAAATTATCGCACACCGAAAATTCGAAGAAAAAAGATTTGCGTTTTGAAAAAATGGTGCTTGAAAACGCCGATGTTGTAACAGTTACCAGTCCGCTTACAAAAGTAGTGTATGCCGGTAAAATTGATAAAACATTTGCCGATAAAATAAGCGTTATTACTAACGGCTACGACGAAGATGATTTTTTAAATCCTATCGTACCTAATCTCCCTTCGTTTACAATTAGTTTTGCAGGAACAGTAAATGAGCAATTTGGAATTGAAGGATTTGTAGAAGCGGTAAAAAATTTATCTTTTAAAAACAACCCGCCTGCCGGCGAGGCAGGAAATATTGTTTTGCATTTTATCGGGACAATGGATAATTACACAAAACAACTCCTTGAAAAAGAAATTCCTTTTAATCATAAAATAACTTCTTATGTTCCGCACAAAGAGTTACTGAGTTCTTTAACGGAGTCGCAGGTATTATTGTTATCCATACCAAAAGGCAATAACCAAGGAACTATCCCGGGCAAATTATTTGAATACCTCGCCTGCCAAAAACCAATTGTGTGTTTGGGCACTGAGGGTTGTAGTGCCGGAGAAATAATCAGTGAATGTGAAGCCGGAAAAACATTTATTCATGCAGATAAAACTGAAATTGAAAACTACCTTCAGCATCTATATACTAATTGGTCGGAAGGAAAAGATAATAAAGTTAAATCAACTACATACAAAAAGTATTCAAGAAAAGAATTAACAAAAAAGTTTTCCGGATTAATTGAAGGATTATTTTAATATGTTTAATTTATTAAAAAATATCGTTCAGATTTTTACAAAACCTGTTTTCACCATTCTTTTTCTTGTGTTTACACTCAGTGTATTTATTTTTCAAGCAAGAAATTATCAATTTATTATAGACGACTACTTTTTTTTGGCAATAACCACCAAACTAAGTTATTGGGAATCTTTTGATTTTTACATAAAATCAAACGGACGATGGTTTAGCAATATCCTAACCGTATTTGTTTTCGGAACACTGGGCTGCAAAGCTTATCTTTATTGGTATTTTCAGATTCTTCAATTCTTTTTATTTATTATTTCTGTTTCCTTTCTTTTTAATTCAATGGTAAGACATCTTGGAGTGAAAAAATTGAGCAAATTACAAAGCCTGCACATTGGAACATTTTTTACCTGTCTTTTCTTTTGGTTTTATTTTGATGCCCGTATAGAAGTCTGGTACTGGGAATCCGCTTGTCTTGTACACTTGGTAAGTTTAATATGCATTTTTTTTCTTTATGGAATTATTTTCAAGCCCGATCTTTCAGGAATTTTACGATTTATTTTAATTCTGTTGTTATCTCTTTTTATAGGTGGCTTATCTGAAACATTTGCCTTGGCTTGTATTTTAATTTCAGGTTATCAGTTTATAAGAAAGGGGGAAACAAACAAGCTTTTACGAATATCACATTTACTACTAGTTATTTTTGTAGGGCTTTCACTTGTAGTTAGTGTTTTATGCCCTGGAGCGTCACTTAGAATGGATCATGTACCCGAAGCTCTAATTAGTGAAGGATTAAAAAATACTGTTTACACTTTTTATTTACATCTTGCAAAAATTAAACACATTCCGTTTAAAATAGCTGGAATATTTTTACTGTGGCCATTATCTTCAATCATCATGAAGCATAGCGGATCGAATTTTTTAAAAAGTTTCAACTTTACTAAATTAGATTATCTAATTATTCTTATCCTTATTTTGGAAAATACTTTTATACCGGCCTATTTTATTTCTCAGGAAACGCCTGACAGAGTTTTTGCTTTTAACTGGTTATTAGTATTGCTTTTATTACTGAATTACTTAATAAGAAGAAACCGCTACCTTCCTTTTCATAATATAACTTCTAAAGGTTATGACCAAGTCGATTTAGGGAAGAAAATTTAAGGAAACAAAAATTTAATCGCATCCTTTCGTCATAATTTCTGTTACCTTCATTTTATATTCCTTTTTTATTTGCAAAATTATTTCTTCACAGGTAGCAATATTAGTAATCAATTCAACCGATTTACCGGCACACCACAATTGAAGGTAATTATTGGGAAGTACAGATTGCTCCAGTTTTTTCATTCCTCTGAGCTGGACAAACATTTTAAACCACTTTTTAAGACTAGGATTTTTAGTCATTAGTTTTTCTACCCAATTTTGCTCGTATCCCAATTTTTTGGCAGATTCTGTATTAATAATAGTAGCAGGAGAACCGGAAAGTTTTGTAGTCATTACAATATCATCCATAGTAGCTTTAACAATGGCATTTTTATAATCATTACTCACTGCGCTTTCTTTGCTGGCAATAAAACGAGTGCCAATTGAAACCCCGGCAGCACCTAATACCTGAACAGATAATAGTCCTGCCCCACTTGTTATACCGCCCGCAGCTATAACAGGTTTATCAGGGAAATTTTGCCTTAATGCAGGAATAAGAATTTGCAAAGGATTTGGACCAGCATGACCACCGGCCCCTTGTCCAACCGCAATAAAACCGTCGCAACCATTTTCATAGCACTTTTTTGCGTGTTCTACGTTGGTAACATCGCAAAACACTTTAGCGCCATAAGCATGTGCCGCATCTGCTACTTTTCTGGGATTTCCCAAAGAGGTAATATAAAACGGGACTTTCTTCTCCACACAAATAGCAAGATGCTTATCTACATATGGATTTGACTTCTGGACAATTATATTCACTCCATAACTACCCTTTGGATTGTTTTTAGCTATACCATTCAGTTCGTCCAATAAAGTGCTCAACTCACCTTCTTTTCTGTAATTAAGGGTCGGAAAAGTGGCCATAATGCCCGCTTTAATACCGGCTTCCATCATTGCCTTATTACTTACCAAAAACATGGGAGCCATAATGATGGGAAAATCAATTTTTAACAATTGATTAAGATCATGGTTAAAATCTGACATAAAACTTTGATTTAATACAAATATACATTAATTTTATGCACGCATAATATATGCATGCATAATAAATATGAAAATAGAGGACTTTAGATTATTTGATTTACTACACAATTTAAAGCAGATGCCTTTAAAGGAGGATGCCCTTGCCGCTAAAGAAAACGGCATTTGGCATAAATACAGCACGCAGGAATATATTGACACAGTCAATTACCTTAGCTATGCTTTTATAAGTATGGGCATTAAACCCGGTGATAAAATTGGTCTCATATCAAACAATCGTCCGGAATGGAATTTTGTAGATTATTCCTGCTTACAAACCGGAGCTATAAATGTCCCGCTATATCCTACCATAAGTGAGCACGACTTAACCTATATTATTAAGGATGCCGAAATAAAATATTTTTTCGTTTCTACTGATGCACTCTACAATAAAGTAAAAGCATGCGCAAAGGATGTTATGCTTAATGATGTTTTCACTTTTACCAACGAAGGCGATAAGACTTTAAAACAATTAATTGAAATAGGAAAAAATAACCCGCAAGAAAAAAAACTGGAGGAAATAAAAGCGAGCATCAAAAATACGGATTTAGCAACCTTGATTTATACATCAGGCACTACCGGTAACCCTAAAGGCGTAATGCTTTCTCATAAAAATTTTTTAAGCAATGTAATTGGCACACAAAATTTATGTCCTTTCGAAAACACATGGCGCGCGCTTAGTTTTCTACCCTTAAATCATGTGCTTGAGCGAATGGTGGCATACTTATACACCAGTATCGGCATTTCCGTTTATTACGCTGAAAGCATTGAGACCATTGGAGATAATTTAAAGGAAGTGAAACCCCATATGTTTATTACGGTTCCACGATTGTTAGAAAAAGTTTATGAAAAAATTGTAGCCGCTGGTTCTAATCTAACCGGAATTAAGAAAAAATTTTTCTTTTGGGCACTCAATTTAGGTTTGCGACATGAGTTGCACGGCGCAAACGGTTGGTGGTATGAGTTTCAATTAAAATTAGCCAACAAAATTATTTTTAGCAAATGGAGAGCAGCACTTGGAGGCAACATTGTAGGAATTGTTTGCGGAGGCGCAGCACTACAACCCCGTTTGGCGCGCGTATTTCACGCTGCCCGAATTAAGGTTTTAGAAGGCTATGGCTTAACAGAAACCGCACCGGTTATTGCAGTAAATAATTATGCCGATGAAAACATCAAATTTGGTACAGTTGGACCTGTTATTCATAATGTAAAAGTAAAAATTGCCGAAGACGGAGAGATTTACTCTAAAGGAGATAACACAATGCTTGGTTATTACAAACAGCCTGAACTTACCAATGAAGTAATTGACGCTGATGGCTGGTTACATACGGGTGATATTGGAATTATTGAAGATGGAAAATTTTTAAAGATTACTGACCGCAAAAAAGAAATTTTTAAAACATCGGGCGGAAAATATATTGCGCCACAGGCAATTGAAAATAAATTAAAAGAAAGCCGATTTATTGAACAGGCAATAGTCGTTGGTGAGAACCAAAAATTCCCGTCTGCTTTTATTGTTCCTGCTTTTGCTTATTTAAAAGAATGGTGCAGCCAACATCAAATGCCTTACACAACAAATATTGAAATGGTTAAGAACAAAACCATTATTGATAGAATAATGAAAGAAGTTGATGTGGCAAATGAAAGCATGGCAAAATACGAAAAAATTAAAAAAATTGTATTGATGTCAACCGAATGGACCATTGATAAGGGAGAAATGACCCCAAAACTTTCTCTTAAGCGAAAAGTAATTTTCTTAAGCAATAAAGAAGCATACGATGAAATTTATAAAGCTGATACTCTTTATTCGTAATACTATTATCTACGCATAATACTATTTAATACACTGCATTAAACTATGGGAAAAAAACATACGGAGACAATTGACTCTAAATTAAAAACCGCCTGGCAAATAGTAAGCCGGATGTATAATACAGAAGCATCTAAATATAACGCAACCATATCAACAGCACATTTTCTTTTAAATGTTGATAGTCACGAAGGTTCCTATGCTTCAGATATTGCTCCTCAATTAGGAACTGAGAGCACCTCTTTATCGCGCATCATAAATTCGTTGGAAAAAGAAAAACTAATCCTCCGAAAATCCGACAAAGATGATAAGCGTCGCATAAAAATTACACTTACAAGTAAGGGAAAGCAAAAAAAAGAAATTGCCAAAAATTATGTGCGCGACTTTAACCAGCTTGTAGCATTAAGAATTGGAAAAAATCGTATTGAAGAATTTTTTAAAACAGTAAATGAAATTATAGAAGTTGCCGAAGAAAAAAATAAATTACTCAAGAAAAATTAAACATTAAAATGAAAAGAATTATTCAAAAAGTTACCGTACTCGGTTCCGGCGTTATGGGCTCTCGTATTGCATGTCATTTTGCAAATATTGGTTGCGAAGTTTTGTTATTGGATATCATTCCTAAAGAGCCAAACGATACTGAAAAAGTAAAAAAACTTACGATTGACAGTAAAATTGTAAGAAACAGAATCGCAAACGATGCGCTTGCCTTTGCATTAAAATCAAACCCCTCTCCTATTTATAAAAAATCCTTTGCTTCCCGAATCAAAACAGGGAATTTTGATGACGATATGTCGAAAATCGCTACTTGCGATTGGGTAATTGAAGTGGTAATTGAAAATTTAGATATTAAAAAGAAAGTTTTTGAAAATGTGGAAAAATTTCGCAAGACCGGAACATTAATTACATCGAACACTTCAGGTATTCCAATTCACTTAATGACTGAAGGGCGATCGGAAGATTTCAAAGCGCATTTTTGCGGCACCCACTTTTTTAATCCACCCAGATATTTACGTTTATTAGAAATAATTCCAACTCCTCATACAAAACCCGAAGTAGTTGATTTTTTAATGCATTATGGAGAACAACACTTAGGCAAAACAACTGTGCTTGCTAAAGACACTCCCGCATTTATCGCTAATCGTGTAGGCGTGTTTGGTATCATGGCTCTTTTTCATATCGTTGAGAAAATGGGCTTAACCGTTGAAGAGGTAGATAAATTAACAGGGCCTGTTTTAGGTAGACCAAAATCTGCAACATTCCGCACAGGAGATGTAGTTGGATTGGATACTCTGGTAATGGTGGCAAACGGAGTAAAACAAAATTGCCCGAACGACGAAGCAAAAGATTTATTTATAATGCCTGAGTATCTCAAAAAGATGGTTGAGAACAAATGGTTGGGAGATAAAACCGGTCAAGGCTTCTACAAAAAAGTAAAAAATAAAGAAGGTAAATCAGAAATATTAGTTCTTGATTTAAAAACTTTAGAGTACAAGCCGTCTCAAAAAGTAAAATTCGCAACACTTGAATTAACTAAACCTATTGATAATTTAAAAGAACGTGTTAAGGTTTTAGTCGCCGGAAAAGATAAAGCAGGAGAATTTTATCGCACAACATTTGCAGCATTATTTCAATATGTTTCTAATCGTATTCCCGAAATTGCAGATGAGTTATACAGGATTGATGACGCATTAAAATCCGGATTTGCTTGGGATTTAGGTCCTTTTGAATACTGGGATGAAATCGGAATAAAAGAAGCCGTTTCATTAATGGAATCATCGGGAAATAAACCCGCAGCCTGGGTTTATGAAATGTTGAAAACGAATTCTTCCTTTTACAAAATAGAAAACGGCATTCGTAAATTTTATGATATACCAACTAAATCTTATAAAGTCATTCCGGGTTCAGAACAATTTATTGTCTTAGATAATATCCGTTCAACAAAAACAATTTGGAAAAATAGTGGTGTTACTATTACAGATTTAGGTGATGGAATTATCAATGCAGAATTTCACACTAAAATGAATACCATTGGCGGAGAAGTTTTACAGGGATTAAACAAAGCTGTTGAGCTTGCCGAAAAAGAGTATCGCGGATTAGTAATTAGCAACGAGGGAGCAAACTTTTCTGCAGGAGCAAATGTTGGAATGATTTACATGATGGCTGCAGATCAAGATTGGGATGAATTAAACATGGCAGTTAAAATGTTTCAAAATGCCACTATGCGTTTGCGCTATTCTTCTATTCCGGTTGTAGCTGCTCCCCACAATTTAACATTAGGCGGCGGTTGTGAAATTTGTTTACACGTTGATAAAGTTGTAGCGCACGCCGAAACATATATTGGCTTAGTAGAATTTGGCGTAGGATTAATTCCGGGCGGTGGAGGAACTAAGGAATTTGCATTGCGCTTAAGTGATGCATTGCATGATGGTGATGTTGAGTTGAATGCTTTCCGGGATAAATTTTTAACTATCGGACAAGCAAGGGTAGCTACTTCTGCCTACGAAGCTTTTGATTTAGGAATTCTTCGTCCGGGTATTGATAAAGTTGTTGTTTCACGCAGCCGTCAATTATTAGAAGCCAAAAATGAATGTTTAAAAATGGCTGAGGCAGGATATTCTGCGCCACTTCCACGTACTGACATTCGAGTTTTAGGAAATACAGCACTTGGCTTGGTTTACGTTGGAGCAGATTCTATGCGCAGTGGAAATTATATCAGTGGACACGATCAAAAAATATCAGAAAAATTAGGTTTTGTTTTAGCCGGTGGAAATTTATCGCAGCCAACAGTTGTAAGCGAACAGTATTTACTCGATTTAGAAAGAGAAATGTTTGTTCAACTTTGTGCAGAGCGCAAAACGCTCGAAAGGATTCACAGTATCATAAATGGAGGCAAAATATTACGTAATTAAAATTCAATACAAAAAAAATGAACGCATACATTGTAGCAGGATTCAGAAGCGCTGTTGGAAAAGCAACAAGAGGCGCATTTCGCTTCACTCGTCCGGATGATTTAGCAGCTGACGTAATCCGACATTTAGTTGCATCGGTACCGCAGTTAGACAAGGAACGCATCGATGATGTAATGGTTGGCAACGCAATGCCGGAAGCAGAGCAAGGTTTAAACATGGGACGATTAATTTCTCTTCTCGCATTGGATACCGATAAAGTTTCAGGGATGACAGTCAATCGTTATTGCGCATCAGGCATGGAAACAATTGCAATTGCCAGTGCAAAAATTACTGCAGGTTATGCCGATTGTATTATTGCAGGTGGTGCAGAAAGTATGAGTTTAATACCAATGGGCGGATGGCGAATAGTACCAAACCCAAAAGTAGCCAAAGAACATGCCGATTGGTATTGGGGAATGGGCTTAACTGCCGAAGCTGTGGCAAAAGAATTTAATGTTTCTCGCGAAGACCAGGATTTATTCAGTTACAACTCCCATCAAAAAGCTATTGCTGCAATTACCACGAATAAATTTAAAGATGATATAGTCCCAATAAAAGTAGTAGAAACGTTCTTAGACGAAAAAGAAAAAAGAAAAACACGAGAATTTATTGTTGACGCCGATGAAGGTCCACGTGCAGATACATCCATTGAAGTGCTTGCAAAATTAAAACCCGTTTTTGCTGAAGGCGGAAGTGTAACAGCAGGTAATTCTTCACAAACAAGCGATGGAGCTGCTTTTGTTCTTGTTATGAGTGAGCGTATGGTAAAAGAATTAAATCTTAAACCAATTGCACGTTTAGTTTCACATTCTGTTGCAGGTGTCCCACCACGCATAATGGGAATAGGCCCTATTGCAGCTATTCCAAAAGCAGTAGCACAAGCAGGATTACAAATAAAGGATATTGATTTATTCGAATTAAATGAAGCATTTGCATCTCAGTCATTGGCTGTGGTAAGAAAATTAGAACTTGATCCTGAAAAAGTAAATGTAAACGGTGGTGCAATTGCATTAGGACATCCTTTAGGCTGTAGTGGAGCAAAACTTTCGGTACAACTATTTAGCGAGCTACGCAGTAGAAATAAAAAATACGGAGTTGTAACGATGTGTATCGGAACAGGTCACGGTGCAGCAGGTGTTTTTGAATTGCTATAATAATTAAAAAATGAAAAAAAAATTACTTGATAAACTAATCTCAATTCGGAGAAAAATTCATTCGAATCCTGAAATTGGCTATCAGGAATTTGAAACTGCAGAAACTATTTGTAAAGAATTGGATTCACTCGGCATTCCTTACAAAAAAAGAATTGCAAAAACAGGAGTGGTAGCAACACTAAAAAAAGGAGAAGGACCTTGCATTGTTTTACGCGCCGATATTGATGCATTACCAATTAAAGAAGAAGCAAATCTGCCTTTTAAAAGTATAAAGAAATCAAAAGAAACGGATGGAAGAGAATTTCCATTAATGCACGCATGCGGACATGATATGCACACAACTATGCTATTGGGTGCCGCAGCATTACTTAAAGAAGAAGATTTTAAAGGAACAGTTAAATTCGTTTTTCAACCATCTGAAGAAGGAGTTTATGATGATCCTGAAAAAAAATCGGGCGGACAAAGAATAGTTGAGAGCGGAGAACTAGACAATGTAAAAGCTGCTTTAGGTTTACACGTCCACCCTCTTTTACCTGTGGGTAAATTAGCTTATAAACTCGGACAAGCGCTGGCTTGTGCCAATTTTTTTAAAATAGAAGTCGTTGGAAAAATGGCGCACGCCTCTGTCGCTCCTCACTTAGGAATTGATGCAGTTTTAATATCAAGCCAACTTATTCAATCTATTTCTTCTCTTGTTCCAAAATATATTAACCCAACAGAAGCAACTGTTATTTCCTTTACAAAAATAAATGGTGGTGTTGCCCCAAATGTAATTGCAGACAGAGTAACACTCGAAGGAACGGTTCGTGCGCTCGATTTGTCAACATTTAATCTAATACTTAATCGAATTGAAAAAATAATTGAAGGCACCGCAATAGCTTCCGGGGCTAAAATTACCATTGAATATAATTTAAATTATCCCAGCTTACTAAATGACAAAAACATACACAACAGTTTATCTAATACACTTACAACCGTATTTGGAAATGAAAATATTATTCCAATAGAAGCAATTCTGGGTTCAGAAGATTTTGCATTTTACTCACGTAAAGTTCCTTCTATGTTTTATTTTTTAGGGGCAAGAGACATTGCGGAAAATTGTTATTTTCTACACGAACCAAAAGTTATTTTCAATGAAGACTGCATTCCATACGGTTCAAAATTATTATGTAACGGAGCACTCGAATTATTAAAAAGCAATTAAACAAATTATAAAATAGAAAAAATGGGAGCAAGTAAAACGAAAGGCGGAGAGTTTATTATTAAAGAAACACCTGCACAGGATATTTTTATTCCGGAACAATGGACGGAAGAACAATTAATGATGAAAAAAACCTGTGAAGATTTTATTGATTTGGAAGTCATGCCGCATTTAGACAGAATCGATTCTCAGGAAGAAGGATTAATGCCCTCTATTATGGAAAAAGCCGGCTCACTTGGCATTTTAGGTATTTCTGTACCCGAAAATTTAGGCGGACTGGGTTTTGATTTTGTTACCTCCATGCTTACTACCGAGGTAATTGGTGGCGGACATTCAGTTGCAGTAGCGCTTTCTGCGCATACAGGTATAGGCACGCTTCCTATTTTATATTATGGCAACGAAGCACAAAAAAAGAAATACATTCCCAAATTAGCTACCGGCGAATGGAAAGGCTGTTATTGTTTAACAGAACCGGGAAGCGGTTCTGATGCAAACAGTGGTAAGACAAGTGCTAAACTTTCAGTAGATGGAAAACACTACATTTTAAACGGACAAAAAATGTGGATCACCAACGGTGGATTTGCAGATGTCTTTACTGTTTTTGCAAAAATTGATGACGATAAAAATCTTTCAGCATTTATTGTAGAAAAATCCTTTGGCGGAATTACATTAAATGCCGAAGAACATAAAATGGGAATAAAAGGAAGCTCAACCCGACAAGTGTTCTTTTCAGATTGTAAAGTACCAGTAGAAAACCTTCTGTCGGAAAGAGAAAACGGATTTAAGATTGCTGTAAATATTTTAAACATTGGTCGTGCCAAACTAGCCGGCGCAGCTATTGGTGCCTGCAAAAAAGTAATTACTAAATCTGTTCAATACGCCAACGAAAGGAATCAGTTTGGTCGCCCTATTTCAAAATATGGAGCTATACGCTATAAATTAGCAGAACAGACAGTTAGAACATTTGCTTCAGAAAGTGCAATTTATCGCGCAGCACAAAACATAGAAGACGCCATTAATGCCTTACATGAAGGTGGAATGGATGAAGCTAAAGCAAAATTAAAAGGCATTGAGCAATTTGCAGTAGAATGTGCAATTCTAAAAGTTCATGGCTCCGAAGTTTTAGATTATGTAGTTGATGAAGGTGTTCAGATTTATGGTGGAATGGGTTATAGCGCCGAAGCTCCAATGGACAGAGCCTATCGCGATGCACGTATCAACAGAATTTTTGAAGGCACCAATGAAATTAATCGCTTACTCATTGTAGATATGATTTTGAAGCGTGCCATGAAAGGCGAAATTGATTTAATGGGACCTGCACAAAAAGTAGCCGCCGAGTTAGTTGGTATTCCCGAAATGTCAGAACCCGATGAAACTCTATTTGCCTACGAAAAAAAATTAATTGCAAATTATAAAAAAGCTATTCTTTTGGTTGCCGGAGGCGCCGTTCAAAAACTTATGACCACTTTAAGTAAAGAGCAGGAAGTATTAATGAATATTGCAGATATGTCAATTGAGACTTATGTTGCAGAATCTGTAATGCTACGTGTAGAAAAATTAGTGAGCATGAGAGGTGAAGATGCGTGCAAAGAACAACTAGCAATGATGCGTGTTTATGTAAACGATACGTGCGACAAAATTGCTTTAATTGGTAAAGAGGCAATAAACAGTTATGCAGAAGGAGATGAATTACGTATGATGGTAATGGGATTAAAACGCTTTACAAAACAAGAACCCTTTAATGTGAAAAACAACCGTCAGCTTATTGCAGAAAAATTAATCGCAGAAAATAAATATTGCTTTTAAATGAAGAACGTCTTCTACGAGGGTAAAGTCTTATGGTCAATGATAGATGCCAATATGCATTTACGTCATTCTGCTTATGCCGACTTTGCCGCGCAAGCACGTTTAGAAATTTTACAAACCTTGGGATTTAATGCCGACA
>CAZZEI010000014.1:0-30247 GCA_964653165.1 uncultured Flavobacteriaceae bacterium
AGTCAATAGTCGGTAGTTTTTTCTGAATTTAAATATTTTATAAGATAAATAAACCCACATACCCGCTGTGAAAAATTGAGTTACTAAACTGGAAACAGCTGCCCCCATTGCTTGATAGTGCGGTATTAAAATAATATTGAGAATAAAATTAAGGCAAATGCCAATGATTGCCATTGTATTTAATTGCCGTAAATTTCCATTGGCAGTTAGCAGTGTGCTGAAAATATAGGAAGTAGAAATGGCGACAAAACAGCACATTAAAATTGAAAAAACGGTGGTTGAATCGGTTACGCCATGGTTAATACTTGAAACCAAAAAATCACTGTAAAAATAACTAACCGCAGAAGCAATTATTGCCGGAGTTATAATTAATGTAAAAGATAATTTTACAAGATTTTCTATTTTTTCGTTAAACTTTATCATCCTGCTGAATATGGGTAACAATTGCAATGCAAGGAGAAGTGGAATCATATTTGCGGCCTCTAACAATCGAAAACCTTTAGCGTAAACACCGGCTTGCGAAGCACCGCTCATATTTAAAGTATTTTCAGCGTGTGTAATAATAAGCTGTACCTCCGGAAACTTAACATAAGGCATGAGTTTTACTTTTTCTAATAGAAAAAACAAATAATTATTTTTATTCGGTAAAAGTCTTTCAATCATTACCACATCTAATCGGTTATAAAAAGTCATCAGTAATACCATTATGGCATACGGAAAACTTTTTTTCAAAATCATAATCCAAAAGGGCCAATTCCAGTTCATAGAAAAACTTTCTGTTTTTCCCAACACAACTATAAATGCCAGACAAGCGGTAATTAAATAGGCTCCTGTTTGTGTATAAACAAACACCATAATATCCATTTGTATGCCTGTAATGCTTGTCCAAAGCAATACCCCGCAAAAAGAAATCATTATTAAACGATCAAGAATGGAAATGAAGCTGTCCGTTTTAAAAAAGTGCAGTCCCAATAAGTTTGAACGTAAATATTGAATCATGGAAATTAAAAACTGGTTAACGCCCAATAAAAACAAGAGTTTGAGATAACGTATATCGTATCCAACAATTAAACCAATGCCAATAGTAATGGCAATGTAAATAACGCCCATTAATATTTTTAAAAGGAATAGCCCGGAAAAATGTTTGGCTAAAAGGTGGTTGTTTTGCGCTATATTTTTATTGTTGAAATTGGTAATACCAAAATCGAGTAAAATATTAAGTAAAAAAGAAAAATTGAACAATACAAAGTACTCTCCGTACGTTTCGTTACCTAATTTGTATTGCAGATAAGGTTCAATGCCCAATACCCAAAACGGCTTAATAAGCAGATTTAAAAAAAGTAAAATGGCCAGATTGGTGATAAATTTCCGCTGCATGGGGACGCGAATATACGAAATTGCCCTTTTAAACTATATGACTATTTTTGGCTTTTAATTGAACTTGAAAATCGTCGTAAATACCCGCCTTTTGTTACCCAATCGCCTTGCCGGTATGGGTTGGTTTACTTATCAGTCTTTAAAACGAATTACACAACAGCATCCCGAAGCACATTTTATTTTCTTATTCGACAGACCTTATGATGAGGAATTTATTTTTGCAGATAATATTACTCCTATGATTTTATCGCCTAAGGCAAGGCACCCATTTCTATATTATTACTGGATGCAGTTTTGTGTAAAACCCCTTCTTAACAAATTAAAGCCCGATTTGTTTTTATCGCCGGATGGTTTTGTCTCTTTGGGTGCAAAATGCAAACAATTAGCGGTTATACACGATATTAATTTTTTTCATTATCCAAACGACCTTCCTTTTTTAGAAAGGAAATACCATACTTATTTTTTTCCTCGCTTCGCAAAAGAGGCAACCCGAATTGCAACTGTATCTGAGTTCAGTAAAAAAGATATTGCTGAGAGTTATAAAATAGACCCCGCAAAAATTGATGTGGTATATAATGGTATAAACGATTATTTTGAACCTGTTGATGCGGAAACAAAAATCGGCGTAAAAAATAAATTCACTAAGGGTTGCGATTATTTTTTATTTGTGGGATCAATTTCTGCCAGAAAAAATATTTTGCGTCTTATCAAAGCTTTTCACTTGTTTAAAAAGGAAACTTCTTCCACTATGAAATTAGTATTGGCAGGAGCCATTTTTTGGGGAGACAATGAGATATCTTCTTTGATGAAGGAATTACAAATAGAGAGCGAAATAATTTTTACCGGTCGTGTTCCCAATGAAGAAATAAAAAACATAACAGCATCGGCTTTTGCGCTAACATATTTACCCTATTTTGAAGGATTTGGAATTCCTTTAATTGAAGCCATGCAATGTGGGGTTCCAATAATAGCCGCAAACGCTTCGTGTTTACCCGAAATAGCTGCCGATGCCGCCATCTATGCAAACCCTTTTGATGAAAATGAAATAAAAAATGCAATGGTAACCCTTTTTAGAGATGAATCTTTACAAAGCAGCCTTATCAAAAAAGGCTTCGAAAGAAAAAATAATTTTTCCTGGGATAAAACCGCTTCACTACTTTGGCAAAGTATAGAAAAAACAATTTCTCAGTAACAAAGGGGAACGCAGATGACGCAGATTTGTATGATTTAATATGATTTTTTATTGACTATTGGTAAAGAAAATGAATTGAAAGTGGAGGTTAAAAAAAAATTGTTTTAAACTAACCTTGCTATTTATTTATCCGCGTTCATCATAACAATCAGCGTCAT
The DNA here is from genome assembly GCA_964653165.1 of uncultured Flavobacteriaceae bacterium. Classification (GTDB taxonomy): domain Bacteria; phylum Bacteroidota; class Bacteroidia; order B-17B0; family Aurantibacillaceae; genus PALSA-968. The sequence continues at coordinate 2,728 of CAZZEI010000014.1, forward strand.
CAGCGCCTGCCCCTTTTTTTTCCGGGGTTCCATTGTATTAGAAAGGGTAGCCAATACCAAAATTAGTTATAAAAGAAGAAAGAAATCCTCTCCCAAACATCCAGCGTTCACCTTCTATGTTAGCAGGGTTGTAGGTTTGAAATGCCCCATCTACCCGAATAATAAAAAAACTAAAATCGGCACGTAAACCAACCCCTGTACCTGTAGCAAACTCTTCGTAAAAACGGTCAAACTCAAATTCTCCATATGGTTTCTCTGCATTTTTTTGCCGTAACCAAACATTTCCTGCATCAACAAACCAAGCCCCGTTTAACCATTTGTAAATATTAAAACGAAATTCAAAGTTAGCTTCTAGCTGTATATCGCCAAGCTTATCAAAATTCTTATCGTCTATTTGATTGTATGAGCCGGGCCCAACTGCACGGGCTTTCCATGCCCGAATGGAGTTAGGTCCACCTGCAAAAAAACTTTTCTCGTAAGGAAGCGTCCTTAAATTTGCAAGCGCATAGCCCATGCCGGCATAGGCTCTGAAAACAAATCGCCCTAATTGTCTAACAGAACGATACACTCTAAAATCCATATCGCTGCGAAGAAATTGAGCAAAAGGAACGCCAAATATATTGTATTGCCCCAGACTATCTTTTTTCTCGTCGCTTAAATTATATAAGCCGCGTAAAATATTTCCGGATGATTCTAAATTTAATTTAAAATAGATAAAAGTTTTATACTGTTTGGTTTGCATACTGTTTTGGTTATTGAATATGTAAGTGTAACGGGATACCGTAGTTATGTGACTTGCGAAGCTGGTTTTCAAAAAAAGATTTCTTCCTTTATTTAAATCATTTAAAAAAGCCTCACTTAAATCAGCTTTAATTAAACTTACTTCTATAGGAACGAGATAATGTTTGACAAAAAGTTTTTCATTAAACTCCAGTCCGTAGTTAACATTTGTAAGTGTACGCTGATATTTGTTGTTTTGCTGAAAATTAAGCGAAGAACCGATAATAGTTTTAGGTTGCGATTTAAAGGAAAAAGGAATATACGTAAATGGGAAAAGTGGCTTTGGAACATTAAGAGTTATCTCCGGTCCAAACTGAACAGTGTTAAACGATTTTAAAAGCGGGATACCAAAATTATTATCTGCTTGCTGTACGTCAAAGTTTTTCTGTGCAATTATACCACCCTTCAGTTTTATTTCCAATAACTCAGAACCCCTGAATGTATTACGGTTTTGATAAACAATACTTGCGGCAATACCTAAGTTACCGGACGTATTAGTCCCCTCTGTTTCTACTGCAAAATTTTGTTTATACATTGGCGACATAAGTATATAACAATCTAAATAATCAGGCTTGTTTTCAGCCTGCTTAAATGTTAGGTTTATACTTTTAAAAGATTTAAAGCCGGATAAGCGCGTAAAGGTTTCTTCAACAATATCGTAGTTAAATATTTCTCCTTTATAAAATAGTATTTTATTAGCTATATCCTTTTTTCTGAATGCTAGTTTTTTAGTATACAAAAAAGTAAAATCTTTATACATTGCAGTATCTGCATACGTTTTATTTCGATTAAAATTATCATAATCAGTAATAATAAATATGTTATTTATTTTATAACGTGTATGATCTGCAAAAATGAGGGTATCGCTTTTGTCTTCCGGGCGATACGCATATTTTTTTATATTTACTTCTATATCTATAAGATTTCCCTTTACGTTTGTGTCAACTAATAAAAAGACAAACTCGGGCCTAAATTTATAATATCCGTTATCGCGTTGTTGCCTTACTATGCGTTCCCTTTCTTTTGCTAATACATCAGAGTCATAACGCATGCCTCTTTTAAGCAGGCTGTTTGTTGTGTCCTGATAAATATAATATTGAATATGCACATCTTCAATTGCGTATTTAATATATCTTATCTGATACGGATTACCGCCGTTAATTCTATAAGAAACTTCTGCTGTTCTGCGCTTTTTATTAGCTTTTATTGTATCGGTAATTAGGGCATCAAAATACCCTTTGCTTGCAAGGAATTTTTTTATTTGAATACAGTTAGTTTCTACGCCCGCCGAATCGAGAACAGACGGGGGTTCACCACTTTGCACCCAACTTTCCCTCCAGCTTGGTTCACTTTTATCTTTTAGCTTAACAGTTTTAACTTTTTTCCCCTTCGCTAAACGCTTTTCATTTTCTATTTCATTTTTAGCAATCCTTCTGGCATTAATTTCGTTATATTTTTTATCACGCAATTCTTTAAGCCGGTACATTTTCTCCTGATCAATAGAGTTATAAAGCCATAAATAATAGGGAAACCATTTAATGTTTAAAGCATCAATAGTAATAAGGTACCTGTTAGGTTGCTGCCTTATATAGGGTGTCATTTCTTCGTTTGATAAGGCTGTTTTGTTATTTAAAATAACATTCTCACCCAATACTACTTCCCCTTCTTTTAATTTCTTTTTGGTATTACAACTGAATAAAATACCGCAAAAAATGAAAATGCATAATAATGCCCCCGCTTTTTTTAGTATTTTGTACCCGCTTTTCACTTTTGTGCAAAATTAACACCAAACACGCTATGTTGAGCAAAAGCCAGATTAAAAATATAAAACAACTCCATATCAAAAAATTCAGAAATGAATTGGGTCAGTTTATTGCCGAAGGACCTAAAGTAGTTGACGAGTTTTTGCATTCGGACATAAAAATAACAGAAATATACGGGCTTGAGAGCTGGATTAAGAAGAATGTTTCACTATTAAAGGAGAAAAAGTGCAAATATGTTCCAATAAATGAGCCTGAACTTGCTCTTATAACCGTTTTACAGGCTCCTAATGAGGTGTTAGCTATATGCCAACAACCTAAGTTTTTACAAAGGGATGTAAAAAAGAACCCTTCATTATTTTTATACCTGGATGGAATTGCCGATCCGGGTAATTTGGGGACAATTATACGTATGGCAGACTGGTTTGGACTGAAGCAAATTTTTTTAGCTGAAACATCAACGGAGGTTTTTAATCCAAAGGTTGTGCAAAGTACTATGGGCTCGCTTGCAAGAGTTCAAACTTTTTATTTGTCTTTAGCAGATTTAATAAAACTAACGGCTATCACAAATGTTTGGGGAGCAGAATTAATTGGAGAAAATATTTATAGCGCTGCTCTACCCGAAAAATGTATTCTCGTTATTGGCAGCGAATCGCACGGAATTTCTGAAACATGTAAAAAGTTTATCACAAAAAGCATTTCTATTCCTTCAGCCAAAGGCTCAAAAACCGAATCACTTAATGCCGCCACAGCAACTTCAATTATTTTATCTGAAGTTTTCAGAAAGGCTAATTTCTTTGTTTAATGAATTCTGAATTCATAAAAAAATCACTCCGTTCCCCCTTATTTATTATTGCTGTATTGGTTTGCGTTGCCAACTGGCAATTACTATTTTGTGTTAAATCATTGCAGTGGGACGTAATTAATTTTTGGCACCCATGGCGTTATTTTATAGCCGACTGTTATAACAATGGAATTATTCCTTTATGGGATCCATACACACAGGCAGGTTATCCTGTGCATGGTGATTTGCAGGGACCCGCTTATAATCCCGAAACAATTGCAAGCTCTTTTCTTTTTAATGGCTCGCTTTATTATTTAAACTATTTGTTTATTGGGTATCTGGTGCTAGGTGCTTACGGATTTTATAAATTAAGTTCTTTGTTTACAAAACTTGTTCTAAAAAATGACGAACTCAATAATATATTCATTGGTCCATTAGTGGCCGGGATCGTTTACGCGCTAAGCGGATACAATACAGGGTTCGGGCATTATTTGTATATTACGGTTAGCGTTGGACTTATCCCATGGATTTACTATTATTTTATTAAAATTTTAAATAAAGGCAGTTTTCTTGATGCATCAAAGTTGGCGGTTTTTGTTTTATTGCAGGTAACTGCAGGTAACCCATCTTTTTTAATAGTTTCCGGATATTTTTTTATTGCTATAGCGTTCATTCAATTCATAAGATGGATAAAGCAAAAGGAAAGCAAAAAAATACTTTCGACAATAAAATTCTTTTCTGTTTCCTTAATTCTTATGATAATTCTTTGCCTTCCTGTTTTAATAAACGCATATTATATTTTTCCGGAAACTACGCGCGGAACAGGTATCGGCTTGGCCTGGGCTGCAGAAGAACGTTTTGCATTAAGAAACTTTTTTTCTCTTTTTACACCTCTTGTCGGATTAGAACGCGAGTACCAATCGGGAACTAATCAGCCCATATTTGATTATTATATCGGACTAACAACTTTGTTTTTTGCCTTAGTAGGTTTTATAAAATATCGCTCTTTCTGGACTTATATTTTTTCCGTCATTGCTTTAGTCGCTTTTTTACTTTCTATCGGGCTTCGTACTCCGTTGTTTGGCTGGTTTCATGGTTATCTGCCCGGCTTCAATGTTTTTAGAATGCCTCGTTTAATATTTTTATATGATCAGCTTTTTTTACTCTTAATGGCTGCCTTAGGAATTAATTACATCCTTTTAAATAGAATTGCAACCAAGTGGTTTTTGATATTTGTGGCGTTTTGTTTTAGCGCAAGCATTGCTTCTGTATTGTATTTTAAATTTTATTATACAGAAACCGGTAGCTATACGGTTGATTATTCTTCTTTGCGCTATTATCTGTGGTCGGAAGGACAATATCCAAAGGCACTTATTTCTTGTTTTGTCAGCGGAGCAACACTACTGGTTTCTTTACTTCTTTATTGGAGAAAAAAAACCAAGCTTATACTTTTTGTTTTGTTGGCCGATGTAATGATAAATTATAGTGTCAACGCAATCGCACGAAATTTTAGTGAAACAGACGCGGTTGTTACAAATTCTTATGTAAAAAATACACCCAAAGGATTTGCTGTTCCGGAAAATATTGTAGCAGGCAAGGTGAGAACTTTAACAAGACATTATAATGAGTTTTGGCACAATACAACCATTTTAATAAAACAGCCTTGTTACGCTAACGATAATAATTTTGAGTTGAGCAATTACATGAAATTGTATCAAAACAATCAAACCGAATTAAATTATTTTTTGCAACAACCGCTCGCTTTTTTTGCCGATTCACTTGTTCGTAAAATAGATAGTTTAAATATGCGGACAAACAAAACGCTTGCTATTGTCGATTCTGCCTCATTTGTAAAATACGGCAAAGCTGTTTTTTCTAAATCAGTTTCAGATACCATTGTATTTGAAAAATTTGAACCCCAACAGATTGTATTAAAAGTTAGAAATGAAAAAAATAGCGCATTGGTTTTGCAGCAAAATCTTTCAAAACTCACGCATATTTATATGGATGGGGGCGAAATTAAACCCGATTTATGTTTTTATTCTTTCCCATTTATTCAGGTATCACCGGGCGAACATAAAATAGAATTTTCTTATCAGGTACCTCATTTTAGATTGTTTTTTGGTATTTCTATATTAGTATTTATAATAATTGTATTTTTTGTCTTAGTTAAATTTAAAAACAAACGAATTGCCCTACTGTCTTTTTCGTTTTTGATACTGTTTTGTTCTTTTAAATTTTATACCGGCGGAAAAAGTAGGGGAGTAGAAAACATAAAGGAATTACAACAAGAAGTACTGGATGATAAGGATTTTGATAAAAAGGTTTTTTATTGTATGAATACACGCGATTCCTATTTCTCTTCTACCGGAAAGCCTTTTAATAAATTTAATTTTTTATATCAGGAAGACGTAGCCGGATTTGTAAAAAGATTAACCGAATCTACCGATGAATATTTATACTATGTAAATTACAAGTCTTATGGTCCCGCGGAGGTTGAAGTCTTAATTAAAACAATTTTTGGCGAAGAAGTTAAAAGTAAAAACAATGAATTTGGTTTTGTGAAAGTATATAAACGAAATCCACAAAAGCAATTTATACTTTATGAAAAGGATTTTGAAATTAAAAAATCTAACCCAGATGGGATTGAGGTAAAAAAGGGGAAGGAGTACAGCCCTACTTTTGAGTTTAAAGTAAGCGATATTGGAGTTAAGAAATACGACTTAATTTTTTCGGAAGCAGAAGTTGAGTGCTCTTTCGCTGATTTTAAGGGCTTATGTGTTACCATTGATAATGATGGTAAGAATAAACGTTTTATAGCGTATAATTTTATTCATCATCCAAATGAAAAGAAACAGCGACTATGTTTTTATTATCGCTTCCCTGAAAAAACTGTCTCCGGTGATGTAGTAAAAATATTTTTATGGAATGATGACGAAAGACCTTTGCTGTTAAGGGAATTTAAGATTAAAGTTATTAGTTCAAATGCGTTTTAATTACTGAAGTTTTTCAAAACAAAACCTATTAAATCTGTGAATAAAATCTGTGCAAATCTGTGTAATCTGTGGCAAAATTCCGAATTTATCATATAACTTTGTTGCATGTCAATACACACTCAATTAAAAGGAACCGGAGTTGCAATTATTACTCCGTTTACAAAAAGCGGTAAAGTTGATTTTGCCGGATTAACGAAAGTTATTAATCAGATAATTAAAGGTAAGGCAGATTATATTGTTGCCTTGGGTACTACCGGAGAGACTGCTACTTTAAGTACAGAAGAGAAAATGCAGGTTGTTGCACATATCATTAACGAAAACAAGAAACGCGTCCCACTGGTTTTAGGTATTGGGGGTAATAATACCCAGGAAGTAATTGATACTATAAAGCACGTTAATTTAACTCCTTTCATTGCCATACTTTCTGTTTCACCATATTACAACAAACCTTCTCAACAAGGAATATATGAGCATTACAAAGCAATTGCTAAATCAACTACAAAGCCAATCATATTATACAATGTTCCGGCAAGGACTGCTTCTAACATAACCGCAGAAACAACTTTAAAGCTTGCTAACGATTTCAAAAATATTGTTGCGGTAAAAGAAGCATCAGGAAATTTGGAACAATGCATGAGCATTATTAAAAATAAACCTAAAAACTTTTTAGTAATCAGTGGCGACGATAATTTAACCTTACCGCTTTTAGCTTGTGGTGCTGATGGTGTTATTTCTGTTTTGGCGAATGCATTTCCTAAAGATTTTTCTGAAATGGTTCGTTGTGGATTAAAGGGAGATTTTGAATCAGCTCGCAAACTTCATTACAAGACATTCGAAATTACCAATCAATTGTTTGCTGATGGCAATCCGGGTGGTGTTAAATGCGCACTTGATTTATTAAAAATATGTGGTCCCGATGTACGTTTACCATTGGTAAAACCAAATGAGGGCGTACAGAAAAGGATGAAGGAATTGATTTCTTCTTATAAATAAAATCTAAATCTTGTCAGTTCGAGCGTAGTCGAGAACTGGTGTAATCTCAAATGGTTTAAGAAAGATAAATTTGTTTTTCTTTCTTCCTGGTTATCTTCCCAATACAAGTAGATTCCTGTTTGTTTTCCTTAAGCACTCTCTCAAATTCTTCTTTTTTATTTCCACTCACTAAAATAAGTAAACCGCCCGAAGTTTGTGGGTCACATAAAGTAATAAAATCTAAACCGTTTAATCCGTTTACTTTTTCTTTTACTGAATTATAATTGCGCGTTGTATTATCGGGGTAAATAAATTCTGTCACATATTTTGCTGTCCCTTCTAAAAGCGGAATTTTATTTATTTCAATATCTGCCGAATGTCCAGTATTTTCAAGCATCTCACAAAGGTGACCCAATAAGCCAAAACCGGTTACGTCTGTCATTGCATTTACATAATCGAGCTCTCCGCACACAGCGCCAAAAGTATTCAGCGTTGTCATATTTTTTAGCAGAATGGGGTAGTGTTCCTGATTTAATTTCTCTCTCTTTAATGCTGTCGCCAAAATACCTGAACCAATTGCTTTTGTCAAAAACAACAAATCTCCTTCTTTGCAAGTATTATTTTTCTTGATGTTTTGTTTTTGTATAATTCCTGTTACAGCCAGTCCAAAAATCGGTTCGGCACTATCTATGCTGTGTCCGCCTGCTAAGGGAATGTTTATTTTTTTGCAGATTTCTGTAGCACCTTGCAAAACACGTTGTGCTTCTGCCACGGGAATTTTTTCTACGGGCCACCCTAAAATTGCTACAGCCATCAATGGTTTTCCGCCCATTGCGTATACATCGCTTAAAGCGTTGGTTGCTGCTATTTGTCCGAAATCAAATGCATCATCAACTATTGGCATAAAAAAATCGGTAGTACTTATAATGCATTGATTATTTCCTATATCATAAATAGCTGCATCATCGTTGCTTTCGTTTCCTACTAATAAATTTTTATCTTTTAGTGAAGTTAGCCCCGATAAAATTTCCTGCAATACTTGCGGGGCAATTTTACAACCACACCCTGCGGCTTTGCTATACTGTGTTAATTTAATTTCTCTCATATTATTTTTTAATAAAATCTATGTTTCTTTTTAATCCTTTGAACCCTGTTCTTTTAACTGCAGAATTCGTAAAAACTTTTTTAAATGTTTCTTCTGTTATTTCATGCCACTCTTTTTCACTCCAATTCTGTAAATTGTGTTCGTTATTAAACAATGGTTCTGAGTGTGGTTTACTGAAACGGTTCCACGGGCATACATCCTGGCAAATATCGCAGCCAAATACCCAGTTATCCATCGTACTGTTAAATTCTGTTGGAATATTTTCTTTTAATTCAATAGTTAAATACGAAATGCATTTACTTCCGTCAACTACATAAGGTCCAACAATTGCTTGCGTGGGACAAGCGTCAATACATTTAGTACAGGTGCCGCAATAATCTTTTATAGGAGAATCATATTCTAAATCAACATCAATAATTAATTCTGCAATAAAATAAAAGGAACCACTGTCTTTGTTAATAATGTTTGTGTTTTTTCCCATCCAACCTAATCCGCTTTTTTGAGCCCATGCTTTATCCATGACAGGGGCAGAGTCAACAAAACAACGACCGTTTATATCTCCAATTTCTTTTTTTAAAATTTCGAGAAATGTTTTGCATTTTTCTTTTATCACTAAATGATAATCTGTCCCGTAAGCATATTTTGATATTTTGTGTGCAGAATTATTGTCAGTTCGAGAGTAATCACCCTCAGTTCTAAGGTAATCACTGTCAGTTCGAGCGGAGTCGAGAACCGAAACAGAGCCACCGTCATCCTGAGCTTGTCGAAGGACAGGATAATAATTCAGCAACAACGAAACCACACTCTTTGCTCCATCAACCAGCAAGCGTGGATCTAGGCGTTTATCAAAATAATTTTCCATGTACTTCATCTCGCCCTGCATATTTTTAGTGAGCCATGTTTCAAGGCGAGGAGCTTCTTCTTCTAAAAATGCTGCTTTAGAAATGCCACAATAATCAAAACCCAAAGATTTTGCAGTTTCTTTAATCAGAGATGTGTATTTTGTTTTATTTTCGAACATTCTTAATTTGTAATTCTTAATTCATAACTCGTACTTCTTCCCCCTGCTTTTTCTTTTTTAAGTATTTTTTTATCCAACAAGTCTTGCACATCTCTCAGTGCAGTGTCATTAGAGCATTTGCACATTTTCGCCCATTTACTCGAAGTAAATTTTCCTTCAAAACCATCCTGCAATTTATTCAGCATGTATCTTTGTCTTTCGTTTAATGAAGTAGTGGAATGTTTGTCCCAGAATTTTGCTTTTCTCAAAACACGCTCAAGAGTTGTGCTCGTGGCCATTATTGCTTGGTGTAAGCAATCCAGATACCAATTTAACCATTCGCTTACATCTAAGTTTCCTTTTTGTGTTTTTTCTAATGTATCATAATAACCTTTTCGTTGCAATCTTATTTGCGACGACATGCTGTAAAATCGTTGATTAGTTTCATCGGCTCGGGCAAGTAACATATCGGCAAGTGCACGCGCTATTCTTCCGTTACCATCTTGAAATGGGTGAACTGTTATAAACCATAAATGTGCAAGGCCTGACTTTAATAAAGGATCCATTTTACTCTTGGCATTAAACCAATTTAAAAATAGTTTCATTTCTTTTTCTACAAACTTTGCCGGCGGTGCTTCAAAGGGAACTTTTTCTTTTCCGAGTGCCCCTGATACTACTTGCATAGGCCCCGTAGAATCATCACGCCATTTAGCTGTCACTATTTTATACATGCCACTTTTACCTCCCGGAAATAAGGAGCCGTGCCAATCAAACAAACGTTCTTTGCTTAATGGTTTTTGATAACTCTGTGTAGCATCCAGCATCATCTCAACTACGCCGTTGGTATGATGATCTGAGTATACAAGTCCGGGAACATCCATGCCTAAATGTCTGGCTATGGATGAACGTACTACTTGCATATTTAAAAATTCTCCTTCTATTTCATTTGATTTTAAGACATCCAATGTTAGTGTTTCTAATATAGCTTCCTGGCGTAGTTTAAAACCAAGACCTTCCATTTTACCCAAAAGTCTTCCTTGCAGGTATCTTAATTGACCTGCTTTATAATTCAAAGTTTCAGCGTCCCAGGTAAAAGTTGGCCAGTTTTTTTGCTGATGTATGTATATTAATCTCCGCATAATATGCGGTAAATATACATCCTATTCTCCGCATCTCCAAATTTATTCTCCGCATATTTGCGGAGATTAAGGCATTTATTCTCCGCTAACCCCAATTAAAACCGGTTGTGCAAAAGCGCGATACATCGTAGGTATGTAAAGACCAAATCTATTAAAGGCTACTGTCTGCATGATAAAAGAATGGAGGGGGCTCTTGATTTAATATATCTTAAACGAAATGCCCTTTTTTATAATTTTAGTACTTCCATTAGGCATTTTAACTTTAATTAAGCTAAAAAAGAGCTTCGAGCCTTTTTTGAGTTTAAAAAGAAGGCTTCTTTGATCCGAATTAAGGGATGAGCCAAAGGCACTTGCTTCTCCACTTTCAGAACCTTGAGAAATGGACATTTCAAATGAAAGTACTTCAAGCGATTGAGATTCGCCTGCTAGGCGCACAGTAATTCCTCCGCCTGCCCTGGCTTCATTGAGACTTATATTTCCTCCCGGTTTTCCAAAAAAGGTAACGTCAAATTCGGGTTGAACGATTTTTTTTGGAGCAACGGTTTGCGAGTTTGCAACGAAGGCAAAAAGCAATAAACTAAATGCTAAAATGTATTTCATGGTATTTCAAATATAATTCTTAATTCGGATACTTTATAAAATTTGTCAAATAGGAGTAACGCCATCTCTTCGCCGCCTGCGCATTGGCAAATTCAAGCATGGGATGTAAATCTGTATTTACTGGAATTGTACTTAATTCCGGAATTATTTCATCTAGCTGAGCCAATAAATTCTGCTCAATAGGTTTTATGGATGCAAAAATTTCAAAATTCCTGTAATCTTCTTGTTTTTTATCGCCTACGTAACAGATTTTAAAAACAAGTTCGGCTTTTTTTAATGTATTCAATAAAATTAAATTTCCGTAAGCAGTTTTATCTGCAAGATAACCATAGGTATTAATTGCAATAACTCCGTTTTCATTCAGTAAAGATTTTATTTTTTCAAAACTTTCAAGGCTTAATACATGCGAGGGGGTTATTTCTGCATGAAACAAATCAATCATTACTAAATCAAATTTTTTATTCATGCTGTATAACCCATGTCGCGCGTCATCATGAATTACTTCAATACCGGGATTTAAATTAAAATATTTTTTTGCAATGGAAATAATTCTTTCATCTAATTCAATTGCAGTTACTTTAATATTTTCTTTACATAAATCATTTGCCAGCACTCCTCCGCCCAATCCAAGCAGCAGCGCAGTTTTTGGTGAATTGCCAATTAGAGCTATGTTTTTTTGTTGCAGTTGCGTATAATCTAATCTCGACTCACCTGTTTTTAGGTTTATACTTGATTGGGTGACATTGTTTATTAAAAGTGTGCGACAAGTTTCGGGCAAGGTATTTTTATCTTTCTGATACAACATATCCTTCACTTCTAATCTGCCAAGTAAGCCTTCAGCTAAATAAACAGAGTTAGATTTTTTATTTGCACTATACAAAATTGAAAATGCACAAAGCAGATAAATGAAAACTGAAATATATTTTTTTCCTTTGATAAAATAAAAAAAGGGAAAAATTGCCAGCAAAGCAGAAACAAAAAACAAAGAATAATGTAAACCCCATTGTGGAATTAAGTAGAAGCCTGTAAGAAAACAAAATAGAATTCCGCCAAGCGTAGAAATTGCAAAAACTTCTCCGGCTTTTTTTCCGCTTTCTTCTTTTGTCTCGGTTAATGATTTAATTAGTAGGGGAGATACCATGCCCATTAAAAATAAAGGTGGCAATAATACAACAGCGCTACTCATCAACACTGCTGGAATTAAAAAAGTAAAAGTCGCCAGGTAAATAAAGAATGGAGAAAAAAACGGCAGACAACACATGTAGATGGCCGCCAGCAATACAATTCGGAATAAAATATTTTCATGATTTTCTTTTTGCGATAATCTGCCTCCAAAAAAGTACCCAAAGGCTAATCCTGCCAGAGTAAGAGCCATAACGCAGGTCCATACATATAGCGAAGTACCAAAATAGGGGGATAAAAGTTTCGCGCCAATTAATTCGGTAGCCATTACAGCACCACCTTCGGTAAATGAAAGCGAGTATAAAAAGTATTTTTTTCGTGAACTTATCACTTATTTGATTTTCTCAAACACAACAACCTGAAAACGTGGGTCGGTAGAAATATGATTTTGTTGCAAAGTATACATCGCGAGCCTCCGCTGAAAATAATCTGCAGTAACGGTATACTTATTTAATTTGGGCCTGTAACCATAATGACTTTCCCAAACAATAATAGCGCCTAAAGGAGCTTTCTCTAAGGAAAGACTATCCATATAAACTTGATTTTTATAAACACCGTGTTTTTTTCTATCGTAAAAATATTTAAAGAGTGTGTGGTTAACATAAATAGTTCTTTCCTGCTCTGTATATTTTTTTGAAATAAGCGAAGTAGTAATTTTCTCCATAGTAATATCCTCAGGAGTTTGTTTGAAAGGCTTAACAGAAACTAAAACAAATAATAAAGCAATTACAAAATAGGCAGTGATAAGATTTTTCTGTTTTGGTATAGCAATCAAACAAAGAACAGAGGCAAGTGAAAAAAGCAATGGAATATAATCATGTACAGCAGGCTCACCGGTTTGTCTGTCGGGTTCTGTAAGTAATAAAACGTTGTTGTGGCGATAGCTTAAAAATATTCCAATAAGTAATAAATAAACTGCTGCCCCTGCCCAAATAACCTGCTTCTTTGTAATGTATTTGTAACGATCCATCGCAACACAACCTAAAATCATAACAAGCGGAGCAATGGCATCCATATAACGAAGGTTGCCGCCCGTGGAAGCGCCGATTTTTACACTCTCCCAGTTAAAAATGCAATGCGTTAAAAAATAAATTATAAAAGGAATTGAGATAAATAAAAGCGAGTTTGATTTATCTGTACTCGTTGGATAATCTTTTGCATATTCTTCCTGTTTAAATAATTTCATTTTTTTAGCGACAAAAATTAAAACAAACAGAATGAGTAAAAAGCATTGTGCTGCTCCCCAAATAACTATTCCCATTTTAAAATAATGATCAAACCCTTGTCGAGGCCACTCATCAGCGTATTTAGCTGCTGTTTTGGCGCTTGATGTAAGTAAATACAAAGGCTCGCCTGTTACCATATAACCCCATACGTTGTTTATTATAGGAAATAGACCAAGTAAGAAAAAACAAGCCCATCTTTTATTTAATGCGTGCCATACTCCGTAAATAGGAATAAGTAATAAAAATTCCTGACGAATAATTCCTGCAAAAGAAAGTATAAGGGAGGCGGTAACATATTTTTTATTGTAATGAAAAAGTAATGCTAAAGCAATTACAAATCCACTAAAAGTATCGGCGTAGTTGCGGAACGAAAGTTGTATCCAGTAAGGTTGAAGTGCTAGCATAAAAAATGCAAGCCAAGCAAATTTACTTCCTATACGTTTGGTTACTTTAAATGTAAGGTAACAAGTAAAGGCAGTTATAAAGCAATTAAAATAGATTAGAAATTTATTGCCAAGCAAAGAGGGGAGGACATAAATAAGTTTGTAACCTGTTTTTGCGGAGTTACCCAAAATAATATTCGGGTTGTTCCAAAACTCGCGCATGTTAAAGTAATGTCCTATTTCATCATGCTGGTAAAAGCCCGTCGAAAAAAGCGAATACGTTACATAACTCAAAAAAACTCCCAGTGTTAACCAAAGAGCCCTTTTATCGTCTGATTGCAGTTTGGTGCTTGCTAATGCTGTGGTCATAATGGCAAATGTAGGGATATTTTAATTGAAAGATGAAGTCAAAATAGAAGTTGCTGTTTGCGTTAGTGATTGCAGCGAAAAGCCCGCAACGAGTTGTTGGGAGTGAGGACTTGTAGCGTAATGCGCGACCCCGAGCGAGTGATAAACTTATACTAGGGAAAAATGACAATTCGCCCCGGGGGAACGTCCAAATTAAAATACTTTAGCAAAAAACACTAGGCAAACTTCTTCTCAAACTCTTTCATGCAATCAACAAGAACTTGTACACTTTCAATCGGCAAAGCATTATATAAAGAAGCACGGTACCCACCAACATCGCGGTGACCACGTATTCCACTAATACCGGCATCTTTCCAAAGTTTATCAAATTCAGCTTCCATTTCGGGTTTGTTGGCTAAGAAACATAGATTCATATTACTCCTGTCTTCTTTTACAACTGTTCCATGAAATAAAGAATTGCGATCAATTTCGTTATATAATAAATCTGCTTTTTGTTGATTTAATTTTTCTATCCACGCTATGCCACCGTTTTTCTTTAACCATCTTAGAGTAAGTAACGTAACATAAATAGGAAATACGGGAGGCGTATTGTACATGCTTCCGCCTTTAATATGAACCTGGTAATCTAACATACTTAACATTTTTCTACCTGTTTTTCCTAACACATCTTTACGTACCATTACCATTGTAGCTCCGGCAGGGCCCATATTTTTTTGCGCTCCCGCATAAATTAAGGCAAAATCTTTTGCGTTTACTTTTCTGCTGAAAATATCAGAACTCATATCACAAACCATCGGGACAGATGTTTTGGGGAAGTCTTTCATCTGTGTTCCGTAAATGGTATTGTTAGATGTTATGTGCAAATAATCTGCATCTAAAGGAATTGCAAATCCTTTTGGCACGTAAGTATATTTTTTGTCTTCTGATGAAGCAATTACTTTGGTATTGCCAATCAGTTGCGCTTCTTTAATTGCCTTGCCTGCCCATACACCGGTGTTTACGTATGCTGCACTTCCATCGGTGCGCAACAAATTATAGGGTACCATAGCAAACTGAGTGCTTGCTCCGCCACCTAAATATAATACTTCATATTCATCACCCACTTCAAAAAGTTCTTTTACAATAGAACGCGCTTCTTCCATTACCTTCTCGTAATTTTTGCTGCGATGCGAAATCTCCAGCAAAGAAAGATTCATGTTGTCAAAATTAATACAAGCTTCGGCAGCTTGTTTTAAAACTTCCTGTGGTAATATACCCGGACCTGCACTAAAATTGTGAACTTTTGTCATTGTGTCTATCATGTTTTTGTTTTTTTTATGTACATCAGGTTTAATGGGACGCTGATGACGCTGATTTTTATGATTAAGTATGATTTTTATTTATTTTTTTTAATACAAAAACATTTATCTGTGCTCATCATACTAATCTGCGTCATCTGCGTTCCATTGTATTAGCGGATGCTTGTTGTTTAGTTTGTTGGAGGAATATCTTTCCCCATTTTTTTAGTTACTTCTTCTAATAATTTTAATCCGAGTAGTCCGCTGATTGGTCCGTTTGCTCCGCCTTCTCCGCCGGTAATTAATATATCCGGAATTACTTTTATTCTGTCTTTACCTATTGCTTCTGTAATTTTTAATTGTGTAAAATTATCTCCTCCCATTGCGCCAACTGCTAATTTATACGATTCGGCTGATGATTTACCAATAGCTAAAATTTTCTCGGCTTCCGCATTACCTGTCACGGTTATTTTTTCTGCTTCTGCATTCGCGAGCGCTTTTATTTTTTCCGCATCTGCGTTGGCTGTTACTTTTGTTTTCTCGGCATCTGCATTTGCAATTATTTTTAATCTGTCGGCTTCGGCTACTGAAGATATTTTTACTCCACTTGCTTCACCGGTTGCCTTTTTTACAGCAGCATCGGCAATACGCTCTGCAATTAGAACTCCTTGGTCTGCTTTCACAATTTCTTTCTGCATATCAGCAACAGCAGTTTCTTTTTCTAAAGCCTGTCTTGTAATCTCTGCGCGTTTTTGTGTTTCGAAGGTTGTATTTTGCTCTTCTGCAATTTTACGATCGGTTAATGTTTTCATTAAACTTTCCGGTGGAACAATATCACCGATTAAAGTATCAACACCGTTTACATTGTATTGATCTAACACTTCACTAATGCGTTTTTTGGCTGCATCTTGTCTTTCTTTACGTGTGCTTAAAAAAGCAATAACATCACTGTCTTGTGCCGAATTACGGAAATAGTTTCCAATGGTTGGTTCTAAAACCTGTCCGACTAAGTTTACCATATTTCCGAAACGTGCAATTACTTTTGGCGCTTCGGTTGTTGGTATATGAATGATTTGAGACACATCTAAATTAAAAGGAAAACCATCTTTAGAACGAACTGTAATGGTTGATAAATGAGAATCTAACATGTGTGCTTCACTTCGCGCGTTAGCCCAATTTAAAACCAGGTTAGTTGTTGGAACTAATTCAACACGCATGATGTATGAATTAATAGGGTATTTTCCCGGTCCCAACGGAATGGCCCAAACTCCTTTTTCTCCTTTGCTTACTATATTACCGTGCTTAAATTCGGCTCCGCTCAAATCTTTTCCTTCGCTGCCTACATAAGAAATAATTACACCAACGTAACCAATTTGTATTTCCGTCATTTTTATTTGCTCAACCCCCACAAACCAAGGATTAATATAATATGAACCTGCTAAAATTACTTGAGGTTGTAACCCTTTATTTCCTCCGCTTGATAAAAAAGTATCGGCATCCTGAAAATTATTGTGATTTTCAATTTGTTTACCCGCTATAGCTCCCTCTTCAATTGGTTTGCCGTCTAAAGTTGTAACAATACCTACCATGTTTTCTTGTATAGATAACATATCGGTAATAATAATTTCAAATAAATATGTATTTATTCTATAGGTACCTGCAGTAATAAATGCAGTTTGTCTTCCTTTTCTCCCGCCATTTTTTAAAAATGCAACGGCATCCTGAAAACTATCGCAACTTACTTTGCGAGCTAATATGCAACCTGTTTCAAGTTCAGCTCCGTCTTTTGCAACAAGCAAACCAATTTGTCCTTGCGGAATAATATTTAAGGGTTGAAGTTTAATATCATATTGCCAAACCCATTTCCAAAAATAAATTCCAGGGGCTAAGGTTTGTGCCTGAAAGCCCGCTTCACCTTCAACTGCAATTATTCGTCCGGGAGGTAATTCTGATTTTCCAAAAAGGACAAACTTTTTAGTTACTAATCCGATTTTATCTTCGGGCACAATTATAATTCCGAATAAACGAAAAATTAAACGGTAAAAAACAAGACATAATATAGGTATAAGTACCCACCAGTATTTAACAACAGTTTCCATAGTTTTTGTATTTGAGTATAAATGTAATCTTTAAATTTACTTATCTTAATTCTGATTATAAACAGGTAATCTTCCAGGTGTATATGGTAAACCAGTACTGTCTGATTTTTTTTCCAGTGCATTTAATGCTTCATCTGCTTCTTTAACTTGTTTGTAAACCAATGCAAATTTCTTTTTTAATTTTTCATAACTATCCTCATAGGTTTTAGATTGCATTACTGTGGTAGCATACAAACCGCTAATAATACTTTCTGTTTCGGTTACAATGCCTTGTAATGTTTCATACTCGCGTTTAGCCATACTCTTATCTCCATCTAAAATAAAATCAACATCGTCAAGCTTCTTCTCAATTTGTTTTACTTCAACAAGTAAATTTAAATTATTTCCCTGCGATTGCTGTAAACCTGTTTTTATAAATTTAATTTTGTTACGCATCTCATGTCTGTAGGATGATGTGCCAAAAACAACTTTACGAAAATCTGCCAGCTTCACATAAAAATCTTGTAATGCTTTCTTATCTGTTACGGGAATACTTGCATTATTTAATGAAACAATATTAAATGCAACGGGTTCTGTTAGTTTTTCTGCAGTTCCATCATTCTTAATTAAATGTAGTGACGCAAAATATTTTCCGGGAATTACCAATGAACCTCTATCCTCGTCCTCATACGGATTATCGGGATCGGGAATATGGAAGGTTATTGGATTTGTTTTTGCTGTACGCCCATCCCAGTTTACACGATACATGCCTCGTTTAGCTGCTTGTTTTAGCTTGCGTAAAACATTTCCTTGCTCATCACTTATTTGTAAAACTAAATAAGTAGCTTCTTCTTTATCTTCTAAACGAATTGAATCTGTAGAAGGATAATAAAATGGCAGGTTGTTTTTTGTTTTTTCCTTCTCGCTGTCTTTTCTTTTTTCTTTAATGGTTTTGTAATCGTTTTTCAAATAATAAGTAATGGTTGCACCTATTGGAGGATTATCTGCAGTATAAAAGGATTCTCCCTGAAAGGATTTTCCGGTATGTCCCAATGGTTTCGATGGAACAAAAACCAAAGCATCTTTTATCGGGAAAATTGTGGAAGGTTTTTCTAAATCTTCAGCTTTCATGGTTTGCAAAGCAGAATAATCGTCAAGCACATAAAAACCTCGACCAAAAGTTGCAAGCACCAAATCATTCTCTCTTTTTTGAATAGCAATTTCAGGAACACAAATGGTAGGTAGGCCTGCTTTTAATTGAGTCCAGAATTGTCCGCCATCCAATGAAACAAAAATCCCAAACTCTGTCCCCGCAAAAAGTAAATTAGGATTTTTGTGGTCTTCGGCAATGCAATAGGCTGAACCTCTTTCAGGTAAATTATTGCTGATGCTAACCCACGTTTTCCCTTTATCGCTACTCTTTAAAAAGTAGGGTTTAAAATCTCCATTGCGATGATTATTAATTGTAGCATACACTATATTTTCATCGTGTTGCGATGCTAAAATATTTTGAACTTTAGATTTATCAGGAACAGTTGCAAACTTTTCAATTTTTGTCCAGGCATTTCCTCCATCAGCACTAACATGAATTAATCCATCGTCTGTTCCGGCGTATAAAAGATTTTCATTTTTTGGCGATTCGTTAAATGCAGTCACGTTTCCGTAAAGAGTAGTAGATTGATTTTTTGAAATCGCATCCATGCTCCAAATTTTACCCATCACAGGAAGTTTATTTCTATCTATTCCTCGTGATAAATCACCACTTAAAGTTTTCCAACTGTTTCCTCTGTCGTCACTTCTAAAAACTTTATTGGCGCAAAAATATATCCTTGTATTTGAAAAATTACTTATTTGCACAGGCGCATCCCAATTCCAACGAAGTGCAGCTTCTCCTTCTTTCTCTAATGGTTTTATGTCAAATGCCTCTCCTGTTTTTTTGTCGTAACGAACTAATCCCCCAAATTGCCATTGAGAATAAACAATGTTTGGATCTTTTGGGTCTACAACTGTTTTAAATCCATCACCGCCAACGGTGACAAACCAATCAGAATTTACAATACCCGATGCGCTGATTGTTCTTGAAGGGCCACCAACCGAATTATTATCCTGAGTGCCTCCGTAAATGTTATAAAAAGGCGAGGCGTTATCTGTTGTTACTCTGTAAAATTGAACCAAAGGTAAATTGGCTTTGTATTGCCATGTTTTTGCCATATCATAACTTTCGTACAATCCACCGTCGCAACCTATAAGATAATGGTTTGTATTATCTGGGTCGATATACATTGCATGATTATCTACGTGTTTATGTTTTTCTCCCAGACCAACAAACGTTTTTCCTCCGTCATTGGAAACCTTTGCCCATGTATCCATAGAATAAATTTTGTCGATATTTTTAGGGTCACAAAAAATTTCCTGATAATAATTTCCGGCTGTGTTCCAACCGCTGCGTTTTTCCCAGCTTGCCCCACGATCTGTACTACGGTAAAATCCTTTTCCATCTTCATCACCTTCAACAATAGCAAAAACATAATCGCTGTTTATAGGAGAAACTGCCAAAGCAATTCTTCCTACATCGCCACTTGGTAAGCCTCCTCCTAATTTGTTCCATGTATTACCTCCGTCGGTACTTTTATAAATTGCTGACTCAGGTCCACCGCTAATGTAGGTCCACTCATGTCTGCGACGTTGATGTGCGCAAGCATAAAGTGTCATGTTGTTGAATGGGTCAATATGAATTTCGTTAAATCCCGTATGCTCGCTAACATTTAAAATTTGTTTCCATGTTTTTCCTCCGTCGGTAGTTTTGTAAATACCGCGTTCTCCGCCCGGGCTCCAAAGCGGACCATAAGCAGCCACGTAAACAATATTTCCATTGTTTGGATCTATGGCAATTTTGCCAATGTGTTCTGATTTTTGCAACCCTACATTTTTCCAGGTTTTTCCGGCGTCTTCGCTTTTATATAAGCCGTCTCCGTATGCAATGCTGCGTTGATTATTGTTTTCTCCGCTTCCTACCCAAACAATATTTGGGTTTGATGGGTCGAGAGCCAGGCAACCAATAGAGTAGGAGCCTTGTCCATCAAAAATAGGGTCAAAAGTTGTTCCGTTATTGCTTGTTTTCCAAACACCTCCGCATGCAGCGGCTAAATAATATTGCGATTTATTTTTGGGATTTACAGCGATGTCAATTATTCGTCCCGAAATCATAGAGGGACCAATGCTTCTGAATTTAAAAGCAGAGAAAGTTCCGGCGTTGTGTAGAGGGTTTTTATCAGTTGGTTTTGTTTCAACTTTATCTTTTTGCGCAACCAATAGGGTAGAACTTGCACTAAGAAGCAGTAAAGCAATTATTTTATGAAATTTCATATAAATGGATTTGAGGAGACAAATGTATATTTTTTGGGGAAAATAAGCTGGAATGTTACTGACAGTTTATCCCCTAAATAGGGTAAGTTTTTAACTGTTTTGCCAACTATTTACTTATGTATTTCCCGTTCCGTATTTTCCCTTCACTAATCCACTCTATGGCTTGCTCCATCCTTCTGTTTCGGGTTTCTTCGGTTTTGGCTTCGATTAACCAAAAAATGTATTCTTTTTTTTGTCCGGGAGGAAATTTCTCGAAATGTGCTGCAGCTTTTTTGTTTTTATTTAATGCTGTTTTAAAATAAGGAGGAACAGGTAAAGGTTTTGCATCTGTAATTTTTTTGCGAGGAGGTAATTTTGCTCCGGTGTCATTAAGCTTCATGGCTTCTTTTATGTAGCCGATAATTATTTTATCTGAAGGCAAATCTTTCAGACTTGTAATTTTTCCTAAATGTCCCATTGCTGATTCCTGATTTTCCTTTAGGTTTTTTGAATCTTTAATTAAACCTGCCTTCCAAAAACCAAAAGCACAATGTTGCTTGAAGTGTGCCATACTGCAAAACGGACCTTTATAATCAAAGCAAGCAAAGCTCCATTTAATGGTTTCTTCTGTTTCGGGACAAGTGGCATGAACCAATTTTCTTAAATGTTTTAAAATTGGTTGTGCAAAGGGTTGTGCCTTGGCTATTTATGCGTCTATTCGGGGGTCTTTTTTTGGCATTGCTTAATTTTTACTGAATAAAAATAAAAATATTTTCGATATAAATAAGCTAAATTACGCTTAATCTTAGGCTATATTCTTATCCTGCTTCATACTTCCCAAAAAATGCTATTTTTGTCTAAATATTCAAGCTATGACACCCGAAGTACAAAAATTTAACGACCACGCTAAAAGTTTAATGGATAAAGCCATTTCTTTTTTAGAACAAGAGTTGACAAAAATTCGCGCAGGTAAAGCAAACCCTGCCTTGTTAGATAATTTAAAAGTTGATTATTATGGGAATATGGTTCCCATTAATCAGGCAGCTAACATAAATACACAGGATGTTCGCACACTTGTCATTCAACCTTGGGAAAAAAGTATGTTGCAAGCCATTGAGAAATCAATACAAGCTGCCAACTTAGGAATGAACCCGCAAAATGATGGTATTCTTATTCGTATTTCTATTCCGCCGTTAACTGAAGAGCGACGTAAAGAGCTTGTAAAAAAAGCAAAACAAGAAGCAGAAGATGCTAAAGTGGGAATTCGTACAGCCAGGAAAGAAGCAATGGAGGGCGTGAAGCAAATAAAAGGTTTACCCGAAGATGAAAAAAAGGATGCCGAAACAAAAATTCAAGCACTTACCGACCAGTATGTAGTTAAATGCGAAAAACATTTAGAAGCTAAGGAAAAGGAGATTATGACTGTATAAGTCTATCGATTTTTTTCTTTGCGTCTTTCTTCAATATATAAACACAGAAAACTAAAAAACTTGGCGTCTTAGCGCCTTTGCGGTTAAAATCAAGAATGCAGTTAGATAAGAATTCAATAATTGGAATAGTAGGTTCAGGAGCAATGGGTGCAGGTATCGCACAAATAGCTGCTTCTGCCGGGCACACCGTAATTGTTTACGATAATAATTTAACATCTCTGCAAACAGCCAGAAAAAGTATTGCGCTGGGTTTTGCAAAAATGGTTGAGAAATTAAAAATTAGTCCGGAAAAAGCGCATGAAATAGTTTCAAAAATTGCTTTTACAGAAAAAGCTGTTCATTTGCACGAATGTCATTTAATTATCGAAGCAATTGTTGAAGATCTTGATATAAAATCGCAGGTGTTTTCACTTCTTGAAAAGACTACAGAGGGTAAATGTATTTTAGCTACAAATACTTCCTCGCTTTCTGTTACTTCTATTGCTGCTGCTTGTATTAACCCAAAACAGGTTATTGGGATTCATTTTTTTAATCCGGCTCCATTAATGCCATTGGTAGAAATAATTCCCGGCATAGCAACTGATAATGCAGTAACACAGTCTTGCAAAAATTTAGTTGAGAGTTGGGGTAAAGTTACCGTTGTGTGCAAAGACACTCCTGGTTTTATTGTAAATAGAATTGCCCGTCCGTTTTACGGAGAAGCGATGCGTATATACGAAGAGGGCATAGCTGACATTTCAACGATTGATTGGGCAATGAAAGAAATTGGAGGATTTAGAATGGGGCCTTTTGAATTGACTGATTTAATCGGACATGATGTAAATTATAAAGTTACCGAAACAGTTTGGAAACAATTTTATTTCGACCCGAGGTATCGCCCGAGTATTTGTCAGAAACGTTTAGTAGAAGCCGGTTTTTACGGAAAAAAAAGCAGTAAAGGTTTTTATGATTATGGCTCTTCAGAAATTCCGCAACCAAAAAAGGATATAGAATTGGGAAAACAAATTTTCGGTCGGATTATTTGCATGCTGATTAACGAAGCAGCTGATGCGTTATATATGGGTATTGGAACAAAAGAAGATATTGATTTAGCCATGACCAAAGGCGTTAATTATCCAAAAGGCTTGCTAAAGTGGGCAGACGAATTAGGAATTGAAAATATTTGTCAGCAATTAAAGCATTTGCAAGATGCATATGGCGACGACCGTTACCGTCAAAGTATCTTGTTAAAGCGTATGGTTGTAGCGGGTAAAAAGTTTTATTAAGTACGAAGCATAATCTCGAAAAACTAATTGAACAAGCGAACAATGGAACATTTGAATAGTGAAATCAGAATTAAAATACATTCACTTCGATTGTTCGTTATTCAAATGTTTGAATGTTCTTCATTCAATTTTGGTGTATATCGGGAAGATTTTAAAGAAGTTTTTGGGTTGATCTTAGCTATACAAAACGCGACATATCAAACACAAAACTCGAAATACCAAACTCGAAACCCGAAATAATCACACCCGAAACCCGAAATAAACCACTCATCATAAAACAAACAATTTCATTAGTATTTAACTCAAATTTGTATATAAATCTAATAATATGTTAAAAAACATAAGCCTTTGCATTTTCGCCATTTTCTTGTTATCGCAAAATGCCTTTGCACAGAAAAAAAAGAAAAAAGATAAAGAAGAAGAAACTGTAACAGTAAAAAGTGACACAGTATTTCTTTATAAAAAGCCTGATCCATCAACCCCTGTGAGATATCAGGCTTCAAATGCACGCAGTAACGATATTTTGCATACAATGCTTGAAGTTAAATTCGATTGGCAAAATTCATGGTTACTGGGTAAGGCAAACATCACTATAAAACCGTATTTCTATCCTGTAAAAAAATTATACCTTAATGCCAGAGGAATGGAAATAAAGGAAATTGCAATGCTAAGGGATATTCCGCAAAAGCCATCTCCCGTAGGATCCAAAGCAGTTAAAAATAATATATCTAAAGAGAAAGTTGCACTCAAATATGTGTACGAAAACGATTCTTTAAAAATCGACCTTGATAAGGAATACACACGCAATGATAAATACACCATTTATATTGATTATATATCAAAACCAAACGATTTAAAATCAGGAGGAAGTAGTGCTATCAGTAGCGATAAGGGATTGTATTTTATTAACCCAAAGGGAGAAGACAAAAATAAAATGCCGCAAATATGGACGCAAGGAGAAACTCAAAGTAACTCAGCATGGTTTCCTACTGTTGATAGTCCGAATGAAAGAATGACCGACGAGATTTATATGACAGTTGATGATAAATACACAACACTTTCAAATGGTTTATTATTAAAACAAACTAAAAATGCCGACGGTACACGCACCGATTATTGGAAAATGGATATGCCTCATGCCCCTTATTTAGTTATGATGGGAGTTGGAGAGTTTAAAAAAATTATTGACACACCATGGAATGGAAAAGAAGTAAGTTATTATGTAGAGAAAGAATTTGAACCGTACGCAAAAGGAATTTTTGGCAACACCGGAGAGATGATAGATTTTTTCTCTAAAAAATTAGGTACGCCTTATCCGTGGCCAAAATATGCGCAGATAGTTGTACGCGATTACGTATCGGGTGCAATGGAAAATACTTCTGCTACCTTACATGGTGATTTTTCGGTTTACCAAACAGATAGAGAAATGCTTGATGGAAAGCGGGGAGAGAATGTAATCTCACACGAATTATTTCACCAATGGTTTGGAGATTACGTTACATGCGAGAGCTGGAGCAACATTACCTTAAACGAATCATTTGCAACCTATGGCGAGTATATGTGGCAGGAATTTAAATATGGGTTAGACGCAGCCGACGCGCATAGTTATAATAGCCGACAGGGATATGTAATGCAGTCAAAGGTTGACCCTCTTGTTCGATTTGGCTATGAACATCGTGAAGATGTATTTGATGGTATAAGCTATAACAAAGGCGGACAAATTTTGCACATGTTACGCAAGCAGGTTGGGGACGATGCATTTTTCGCTTCATTGAAATTATATTTGGAAAGAAATAAATTTAGCAGTGCTGAAGCCCACAATTTACGGTTGGCTTTTGAAGAAGTTACCGGACAGGATTTAAATTGGTTTTTTAATCAGTGGTATTATTCCGGTGCTTATCCGGTTCTGAATATAGATTATAGTTACGATGCTGCAAGCAAGCAAGTAAAAGTTAAGATCGTACAAACGCAGGATTTTGAAGAAGCACCACTTTTTAAAATTCCGGTTTATGTTGATATTTATTATTACGAAGGACCGTCAATCAAAAAGCAACGGGAGTGGATTACAATTACCAAAGTAAGCGAAGAATTTTCTTTTGCTGCTGAGGCTAAGCCCATGTTGGTAAATTTTGATGGAGAAAAGCAATTGCTTTGCCGTAAAAATGAAAATAAAACACTTGATGAATATGTTTATCAATACAAAAATGCACCTAAGTTTTTAGACCGATTTGAGGCTATCAGTGCATTTAAAGGAAATTTGACGGACGCAAAAGTGTATGAAGCAGCCAAGCTTGCTTTAAATGATAAATGGCATTCAAACCGTTCAAAAGTCATCGACCTGTTGAATGAAGCAACAGAAGCGCAGTTTGAAGAATTAAAACCGCTAATGATAAATATTGCCAAAACTGATGTAAAAACTTCAGTGAAAGCAGACGCCATAGAGTTTTTATCTAAACATTGTAAAGGCGATGATGTAAAGGAATTGTATTCTTCTGCCCTAAATGAAAAATCATATAATGTTATGGGCGCAGGGTTAAATGCTTTGGCTAAAGACAATCCACAAGTAGCTATGCAAAAGGCAAAAGCACTTGAAAGTGAAGATGGAGATAATATACTTTACACAATTATGGATTTGTATTCTAACTACGGAGACGACAGTCACAATGATTTTTTTATAAAGAAAAAGGAAAACTTTAAAGGATTCCAGGCAATGGGTTATATAAATATGTATGGATTATTTTTGAAACGATGTAATGATGCAACGGTTCTTTCAGGGGCTGAAGTTTTAAAAGGATATACCATAAAAGGAAAAAATAACCAATATGTAAAATTTGTGGCACAAAAAGTGCTGAAAGATTTGTTTAACCGGTTTCAGGATTCAGAAGATGAATTAGTAAGCAAAAAGGATGAAGTTTCTGCTAAGCGTTTAGCAGAAGTAATTGTAACTAAAAACAAGTTGAAAGCCATAATGGATGACAATAAACAGTAGAATATCATTGGGATTTGGAAAGTTCTCGCCCGTGAGGTAGATGCCTTAGGCAGAGAGGGCATGCGATTAACTTATTATTTTTATATTTACTAGTTAAATACTATTAACATGATTAGAAAAATTCTCACAACGACTCTATTGATAGCTTCAATAAGCGTTTTTTCGCAGGAAATAAAAATAAAAGAGGGAAGCGAAAGTTTTGATAACGGAAGTCATAACGCTTTATCAGTAACGGTTTATGTTCCTGATTTAAGTAAAGTGCAGCACGAATGGAAAAGTCAGATGAAAGATTATGGTTATAATAGCGCCAATGATAAAGGCAAGGAATACGTGTTTGATAACGTAAAATTTAAGTCTCTTTCAAATAATCCAATGGATGTATATGCCAAATTTGAGGAGCAAAAAGATGATAAATCTGTTAAAATGTGGGTTGCTTATGACATGGGAGGAGATTATATCAGTTCTTCAAAACACAGCAGCAAATATGACTTCATGAAAAAAATGATGAAGGAATTTGCCATAAAAACCTCTAAAGATTACGTTGAAGACCAATTAAAAGAAGCCACTAAAATTCTTACTAAGGCTCAGGACAAAGAAAAAGATTTGGAAAAAGATAACAAAGACCTTGATAAGGAGATAGTAAATTACAAAGAAAAAATAAAAAAATCCGAAGACGATATTGCAAAAAATAAAAAGGATATAGAAGTAAAAAAGAAAGAAATTGTCGATCAGCAAAAAGTGGTTGATGAGGTGAAGAAAAAATACGAATCGATTAAATAACAGATCATTGTTGTCCGATAAAACTTTAAAAGAAGGAAGACTTTCATCTTCCTTCTTTTT